>NZ_BBWL01000035.1:0-125352 GCF_001463785.1 Aureimonas sp. AU40 | reverse complement strand
GCCTTCGCCGATCACCGCCAGCACCGCGCCGACGCCGACCGTCTCGCCTTCCTTGACGATGATCTCGGCCAGCGTGCCGGCGGCGGGCGCCGGCACCTCGACCGTCACCTTGTCGGTCTCGAGCTCGGCGATGATCTCGTCCTGCTCGACCCGGTCGCCGGTCTTCTTGAACCACTGGCCGATCGTGGCCTCGGTGACGGATTCACCCAGCGTCGGGACTTTGACTTCGGTGCTCATCGCTTGCTCGTTCGTCTATCGCAAAAGGGCGTATGTTTAAGGGGAAGCGGCGGCGTCAGGCCGCCGCGTCGCCGAGAGCTTCCTCGAGGAAGGCTTCCAGCTGCGCGATATGCTTCGACATGGTGCCGACCGCCGGCGAGGCCGCGGCCTGGCGCCCGGCGTAGCGGGCGCGGCGCTTGGTGCCGCCGATGCGATCCAGCACCCATTCCAGATAGGGCTCGATGAAGCTCCAGGCGCCCATGTTCTTGGGCTCCTCCTGGCACCAGACGATCTCCGCATCCTTGAAGCGCGACAGCTCGTTGACCAGCGCCTTGACCGGGAACGGATAGAGCTGCTCGACGCGCAGGAGGTAGATGTCGTCGACGCCCCGCTTCTCGCGCTCCTCCAGAAGGTCGTAATAGACCTTGCCGGTGCACAGCACGACGCGGCGGATGTCCTTGTCCTTCTTGAGCTTCACGTTCAGCGAGTTCGGCTTCATCTCGGCATCGTCCCACAGGAGACGGTGGAACGAGGTGTCGCCGCCGAACTCGGCGAGGTCCGACACGGCGCGCTTGTGGCGCAGCAGGGACTTCGGCGTCATCAGGATCAGCGGCTTGCGGAAGTCGCGCTTCATCTGCCGGCGCAGGATGTGGAAGTAGTTGGCCGGCGTCGTGCAATTGGCCACCTGCATGTTGTCCTGCGCGCAGGCCTGCAGGAAACGCTCCAGGCGCGCCGAGGAGTGCTCAGGACCCTGGCCCTCGTAGCCGTGCGGCAAGAGCATGACGAGGCCCGACATGCGCAGCCACTTGGCTTCGCCCGACGAGATGAACTGGTCGATCACCACCTGCGCGCCGTTCACGAAATCGCCGAACTGGGCTTCCCAGAGCGTCAGTGCGTTGGGCTCGGCCAGCGAATAGCCGTACTCGAAGCCGAGCACCGCCTCTTCCGAGAGCATCGAGTTGATGACCTCGTAGTTCGCCTGGCCCTTGGCGAGGTTGGACAGCGGGATGTAGCGGTTCTCGTTGCGCTGGTCGTAGAGGACCGAGTGGCGCTGGGAGAAGGTGCCACGCTCGGAATCCTGGCCCGACAGGCGGATCGGCGTGCCCTCGGTCAGCAGCGAGGCGAAGGCCAGCGCCTCGCCCGTCGCCCAGTCGAGATTCTCGCCCGATTCGATCTGCTTGGCGCGGTTTTCGAGGAAACGGCCGATCGTCTTGTGGACCTCGAAGTCGGCGGGGACATCGGTCAGCTTGCGGCCGAGTTCCTTCAGCGACTTGACGGGAACGCCGGTGATACCCCGACGCTGCTCGTCCTCGTCGTCGGCCCGCTTGAGGCCCGACCAGGCGCCGTCGAGCCAGTCGGCCTTGTTGGGCTGGTAGCTCTGGCCGGCTTCGTACTCGGCCTCGAGATCGGCGCGCCATTCCGCGCGGCGAGCGTCGACGTCGTCCTGGCCCAGCACGCCTTCCGACACGAGTTTGGCGGCGTAGATCTCGAGCGTCGTCTTCTGCTCGCGGATCTTGCGGTACATGATCGGCTGGGTGAAGCCCGGCTCGTCGCCCTCGTTATGGCCGAAGCGGCGATAGCAGAACATGTCGATGACGACCGGCTTGCCGAAGGTCTGGCGGAACTCGATCGCGATCTTGGCGGCGTAGGTGACCGCTTCCGGATCGTCGCCGTTGACGTGGAAGATCGGCGCCTCGACCATCTTCGCCACGTCCGACGGGTAAGGCGAGGAGCGCGAGAAGCGCGGATTGGTGGTGAAGCCGATCTGATTGTTGATGATGACGTGCAGCGAGCCGCCGACGCGGTGGCCCTTCAGGCCCGACAGGCCGAAGCATTCCGCTACGACGCCCTGGCCGGCGAAGGCCGCGTCGCCATGGATCAGGAGCGGCAGCACCTCGGCGCGAACCTCGGCGGGAACCGACTCGGTGCGGGTGCGACCGCCGCCCAGCTGGTCCTGCTTGGCGCGCGCCTTGCCCATCACCACCGGATTGACGATTTCCAGATGCGAGGGGTTCGCCGTCAGCGACAGGTGAACCTTGTTCTGGTCGAACTCCCGGTCCGAGGAAGCGCCCAGATGGTACTTCACGTCGCCCGAACCCTCGACGTCCTCGGGCTTGTAGGAGCCGCCCTTGAACTCGTGGAAGATGGCGCGGCGCGGCTTGCCCATGACCTGGGCGAGCACGTTCAGGCGGCCGCGATGGGCCATGCCGAACACGATCTCCTTCATGCCCAGCTGGCCGCCGCGCTTGATGATCTGCTCGAGCGCGGGGATCAGCGACTCGCCGCCGTCCAGACCAAAGCGCTTGGTGCCCTTGTACTTGACGTCGATGAACTTCTCGAAGCCCTCGGCCTCGATCAGCTTGTTGAGGATGGCGCGCTTGCCCTCGGGCGTGAAGGCGACGCCCTTGTCCGGCCCTTCCATGCGCTCCTGAATCCACTGCTTCTCCAGCGGATTGGAAATGTGCATGAACTCGACGCCGATGGTCGAGCAGTAGGTGCGCTCCAGAATGTCCACGATCTCGCGGATCGTGGCGAACTCCATGCCGAGCACGTTGTCGATGAAGATCTTGCGGTCGAGATCGGCGGCGGTGAAGCCGTAGTTCTCAGGGGAGAGCTCGTTGTAGTCGTCTTCCGGCTTGGCGAGGCCCAGCGGGTCGAGCTTGGCGTGGAGGTGGCCGCGCACCCGGTAGGCGCGGATCAGCATGAGGGCGCGCACCGAATCGCGCGTCGCCTGCAGAATGCTAGCCTCGGACGGGGCGCCGGCGCCAGCTTTGGGCGCCTCCACGGCGGCCTTGTCGCGCAGCTTCTTCTCGACCTTGGCCTCGGTCTGGCCCCAGTTGCCGTCGAGCGCGGAGACGAGTTCGCCATTGGCCGCGATCGGCCAGTTGGCGCGCTGCCAGGACGGACCCTCGGCGTTCTTCACGACGGTCGCCTTGTCGTCCGCCATCGCGCCGAAGAAGGAGCGCCATTCCTCCGACACGGAGGAAGGATCGCGCTCGAAGGCAGCCGCCAGTTCCTCGATGTAATCGGCGTTTCCGCCGTAGAGGAACGAGGTCTGCGCGAAGGATTCGTTCGCCGGGTTGCGTGCCATGATTTGAAAACGCGGCTCCCGCTTTTTCGGGCGCCGTCTCCTTGGAATGGAAAAAGGGCGAAGGTCCGTCGCTTCGCCGTTCACTCGAACGCTCTTAGAGCCCGTTCGGAATCTCGGTCGGGTCGGCCTTGCGGGGCTTTTCCGTCACCGAACTTCCAGCCGGACTCTTACCCGGCTTTACCTTGCGCGAAGGCCGCGCGGGCCAGGTCAGCCGCGCGGCTCCGTCTTGTCGGACCAATCCGGCCGAAACGCGGCGAAACCGCGCTTTGGCCGGATCGGATATGGCGTCAGCCCTTGAGAACTTCCACCAGCGTCTTGCCGAGGCGCGCCGGCGAGGGCGAGACGCGGATGCCGGCCGCTTCCATGGCCGCGATCTTGGATTCCGCGTCGCCCTTGCCGCCGGAGACGACGGCGCCGGCATGGCCCATCGTGCGGCCCTTGGGCGCCGTGCGGCCCGCGATGAAGCCGGCCATCGGCTTCTTGCGGCCGCGCTTGGCCTCGTCGATCAGGAACTGCGCCGCGTCCTCCTCGGCCGCGCCGCCGATCTCGCCGATCATGATGATCGACTTGGTCTCGTCGTCGGCCAGGAACATCTCCAGCACGTCGATGAACTCGGTGCCCTTGACCGGATCGCCGCCGATGCCGACCGCCGTGGTCTGGCCGAGGCCCTCGTTGGTGGTCTGGAACACCGCCTCGTAGGTCAACGTGCCGGAGCGCGAGACGATGCCGACATTGCCCTTCTTGAAGATCGAGCCGGGCATGATGCCGATCTTGCACTCGTCCGGCGTCATGATGCCGGGGCAGTTGGGGCCGAGAAGGCGCGACTTCGACTTCTCCAGGCGGGCCTTGACGCGCACCATGTCGAGCACCGGAATGCCCTCGGTGATGCAGGTGATGAACGGGATTTCGGCCTCGATCGCCTCGATGATGGCGTCGGCCGCGCCGGCGGGCGGCACATAGATCACGGAGGCGTTGGCGCCCGTGGCGTCACGCGCCTCGGCGACCGTGGCGTAGATCGGCAGGCTCTCGCCCTTCGAGCCGGTCCAGGTCTCTCCGCCCTTCTTGGGGTGGATGCCGGCGACCATCTGCGTGCCGTGATAGGCCAGCGCCTGCTCGGTGTGGAACGTGCCGGTCTTGCCGGTCAGGCCCTGCACGATGATCTTGGTGGTCTTGTCAACGAGAATGGACATTCAACGTTTCCGATCTCTTCTTTCGGCGTTGACGCATCGACGATACCGCGATCGTCGCGCCAAAAATGATGAAAATGCCAGCGGCCGCGAAGGGAGAAAGGGGGTCTGCTTGGAGTGAGCGCAGCGGGACTGCCCGTCGCTTCGAACCCCTGTCACCCTTCCGCCTTCGCCTGCCACCCGAACCAGACACCAGCCGGAGCCAACGCCGCAGGCGCGACGCTGGCTCCGACGAGGCTCGTTACTTGATCGCCGCGACGATCTTCTGCGCGGCGTCGTCGAGATCGTCCGCCGCCGTGATGGCGAGGCCCGACTCGTTCAGAAGCTTCTTGCCGAGTTCCACATTGGTGCCTTCCAGGCGCACCACGAGCGGAACCTTGAGGCCGACTTCCTTCACGGCGGCGATGACGCCTTCCGCGATGACGTCGCACTTCATGATGCCGCCGAAGATGTTGACGAGGATGCCCTCGACCTTCGGGTCGGCCGTGATGATCTTGAAGGCCGCGGCCACCTTCTCCTTGCCGGCGCCGCCGCCGACGTCGCAGAAGTTCGCCGGCTCCTTGCCGTAGAGCTTGATGATGTCCATCGTCGCCATGGCAAGGCCCGCGCCGTTGACCATGCAGCCGATATTGCCGTCGAGCGCGACATAGGCGAGGTCCCACTTGGAGGCCTCGATCTCCTTGGCGTCCTCTTCGGTCTCGTCGCGCAGCTCGCGCATGTCGTCGTGGCGGAACAGCGCGTTGCCGTCGAACGAGACCTTGGCGTCGAGAACGCGCAGGTGGCCGTCGGTCATGACGATCAGCGGGTTCACTTCCAGAAGCGCCATGTCCTTCTCGGTGAAGGCCTTGTAGAGCGCGGGGAAGAGCGACTTGGCGTCCTCGCGGGCCGCGCCTTCCAGGCCGTAGGCCTCGGAAATCGTGGCGACATCCGCCTCGGTCACGCCCGTCGCCGGGTCGATGGCGATCGTGTGGATCTTCTCGGGCGTGTCGTGCGCCACGGCCTCGATGTCCATGCCGCCTTCGGTGGAGACCACGAAGGCCACGCGGCCGACGGAGCGGTCCACCAGCAGCGAGAGATAGAGTTCGCGGGCGATGTCGGCGCCGTCCTCGATATAGAGGCGGTTCACCTGCTTGCCGGCGTCGCCCGTCTGGGCGGTGACGAGCGTGTTGCCCAGCATGTCCTTGGCGTGGGAGACGACCTCTTCGATCGACTTGGCGAGGCGCACGCCGCCCTTGGCGTCGGGACCGAGTTCCTTGAACTTGCCCTTGCCGCGACCGCCGGCATGGATCTGCGACTTCACGACATAGAGCGGGCCGGGCAGCTGCTTGGCGGCGGCTTCCGCTTCGCTGGCGCTCGTAATGGCGACGCCGCCGGCGACCGGGGCGCCAAAGCCCTTGAGAACCTGCTTGGCCTGATATTCGTGAATGTTCATGGGATCATCTCGTTGGGAGCGGGATCGGTGCAGTCTGCGGCCCGGAGGAGGGACCGCCCGGAGGCCGGGTGCTGCGGGTGGGCTGGGAGAGAGCCGGGCGCGGAGCGCGACGAACCGGCGGCACGGGCCGCACGGCGGGTCTCGATCCAGTTCGTGCGCAGTCGCGCCATGACGCCTCGTTTCGCATCCACGGTGCGGCGGGATCGGCTCGGCCAAAGCGGCAGGCGGCGCGCGCCCGTCCCGGTTCGGCATCGCGCTCCCTCGCGACCGTTGTCGGCGGCTGAGTTACCGTCCCTCTCCCCAAAGCGCAATCACTGCTTTTCGGGGGTGAGCAGTTTCAACCGGTTAGACCAAGTGGGGCTTACGTAAAAGTCAGTGATAAACCGCCGCGCTAACAACGGGAAAGCCGAGACCACGCGGAGCAAATGAAATTTTTTCGCATTTGCACCTGCGAACAGCCCATCTAGCGCCTCTTTCACCCAAACCGGCCTAGCCTCGGCACCGCCCTCCCCTAGCCCCGCGCCGGCGGGGACAGCCACGCGGGCGGAGAAGCGGCCGGGCATCTGAGCTGCTCAGGCGGCCTTGAGTTGGGCGCGCGCGAGATAGTCGCCGGAGCGCATTTCGGTGAGGCGCGAGATGGTGCGGTCGAACTCGAAGAGCTCCGTGCCGGAGCTGGCCCGGTAGAGCTCGTGCGCGGGCGCAGCCGCCGAGACGACGATCCGCCGCCCGGCATCATAGAGCGTGTCCACGAGGAGGATGAAGCGCTTGGCTTCGTTGCGCTGGTCCTGCGTCAGAACGGGAATCCCCTCCAGCATCAGCGTATCATAGCGCGCCGCCAGAGCGAGGTAGTCGTTGGCACCGAGCGGGCGCTGCAGGAGATCGGCGAAGGCGAAGCGCGCCGCGCCGTTGCCCGCGCGGGGCACGGCGACCCGCCGCCCCGCCACCTCGAACCCGTCCGGCGCCTCCCCTCCGCCGGCGAGGATCGAGCGCCAGAGCGCGTCCATGCGCCGGTTCGCCTCCGGCCCGAGCGGCGTGACATAGAGGCTCTCGCCCTCCACCGTCTCCATCCGGTAGTCGGTCGGCGCGTCGAGGAAATAGATCTCGGCGTGCTGTTTCAGCGTTTCCACGAAGGGCAGGAAGAGCGGCCGGTTCAGCCCGTCGCGATAGAGATTGTCGGGCGCGACATTGCTAGTGGCGACAAGCACGACGCCTCGCGCGAACAGCGCGTCGAACAGGCGCGACAGGATCATGGCGTCGGCGATGTCGGTCACCGTGAACTCGTCGAAGCACAGAAGGCGCGCCTCGGCCGCGATCGCCTCGGCCACCGGCGGAATCGGATCGTCGCCCTTGGCCTCGCCGGCCTTCACGGCGGCGCGGTGCGCGTTGATCCGGGCATGGGCCTCGCGCATGAACTCGTGAAAATGCAGCCGGCGCTTGCGCGGCTCGGGGCAGAGCTTGAAGAACAGGTCCATCATCATGGACTTGCCGCGCCCGACCGAGCCGTGGATGTAGAGCCCGCGCGGCGCCTGCGGCTTCTCCTTCTTGCCGAACAGCCAGCCCAGCGCGCTGGATTTCGACGGCAGGGCCTGAAGCTTCAGCTCGGCGCCGAGCCGATCCAGCTTGTCCGCGAGATCGGCCTGGATCGGATCGGGCAGCATCTCGCCGGCCCGCACGCGCCGCTCCAGCTCGGTGCGCACCGGGCCGCGCTCGGAACCCGGCTTGCCGTAATGCTTCGCATCAGCCATGTCGGAAGAACCTCAAGAAACTGCCGCGCGCCCTTGGATCGGGCGGCGTGGCGGGCACCCATGCGGGGCGCGGCCGGACCGTCCTGCCGGCCCGTCGCCCGAGCCGGCATTCTATTCGACCCGTTTGTTAGCATCCGCGATGCCGCACGGCAAAACGCCGCCGCGCCTCATCCGCCAAAAGCGGGAGACGCGGCGGCGCAGCAAGGTCCAAGCGCGACCCGATCGGCCGCGCGCGAACTCTTTAGCGGTAGAGGCTGACGGACTGGCCGCCGCTTGTGGTGCCTTCGTAGCGCGTGCCGCCGGCGTTGGAGAGCGTGGCGACCGTCGAGCCACCCGAATCCTTCAGGACGACCTGATTGCCCGACACGTCCCAGGCCGAGACATCGGCCACCTGGCCGGGGCAGCCGCGCGAGGCGGCGCGGTAGCCACCGGTCCACTGCGTCAGCGCCATGAAGATCTGGCAGTTGCCGCCGCCCGAGGACACGCGCCAGGCGCCCACCAGCCCTTCGCGCGTGACGGGAGCGGCGGAGGCGGTCTGCGTCGGCGGAGTGGCCTGGGTGGGTGCAGCGCCGGGCGGCGTCTGGCCCGGGGGCGGGGTCTGCGAAGCGGGAGCGACCGGCGGCGGGGGCGGCGGCGGAAGCTGGTTGGCGTAGACCTGGCCGGTCGGCGCCGCGCGCAAGGGTGCGATGCCGGAATTGCCGGCCATGCTCGGGCCACCCATGCCGGGGGCGACCGAGTTGCAGCCGGCCACGGTCAGAAGCGCGGCCAGCGCCGCACCGGTCTTGGTCCAATGGGTCATGTCAGCCCGATCCTCGTCCATCCGCCATCGACGCCGTTCGCGACGCGCGCCGTTTCCAATCGTTAAAAGGGGCCGGCTCGCGGTTTCGCAAGCCAAGGCCGGCCCAATCGTTAAATTGCACGGTAAATTGTGGCGGTGCCGCCACGCAAGGGCGCGGCGCGGTTTAGAAGGCGGGATGCAGCCGCAGCAGTCTTTCCCGTCTCCGAGGAACGATGCGAGGGCGCCTTGATCGAGCCATCGCGGGGAGCTGAGGCGAACCACCTCGCTGCCCGCTCCCCGCCTGCTTGGCGTCCCAAGCTCTCAATTGGCGCCTTCCGACAGCGCGTCCTCGCCCGGCCCCTCGCCGTCCAACGTTTCACCCTGGCCCTCGGCCCTGTGCATGGGATCGCCGGTCGCGATGCTTTCCGCCGGCTCGGGGTCGAGATCGACCAGCGGGCGCTGGAAATCGCCGGTTTCGGGGTCCATGACCCAGAGTTCGGCGGTGGAAATGTCGAACCAGGCGCCGTGCAGCGACAGGTCGCCGGCCGCCTCGCGCTCGACGATATAGGGGAAGGAGCGAAGGTTCGCAATCGAGGTGCGGATCGAGATGCGCTCCAGCGCGGTCTGCCGCTCGCCCGAGGTCAGGAGCTCGTTGGCCGAGACGGCGGCGGCCACCGGCTCCAGGATGCTCATCCACTTGCCGATGAAGTCGCCGGGCGAAAGCGGCTCGGCGTCGGGCGCCAGCGCCGCCTTGATGCCGCCGCAGCGCCCATGCCCCATCACGACGATGTGCTTGACCTTCAAGGCCTGCACGGCAAATTCCAGCGCCGCCGAGGTGCCGTGGAAATCGCCGTCGGGATTGTAGGGCGGCACGAGATTGGCGACGTTGCGCACCACGAAAAGCTCGCCCGCCCCGGCGCCGAAGATCGTCTCGGGCGCGGCGCGGGAGTCGCAGCAGGCCACCACCATGGTCTCGGGCGTCTGCCCGTCGCGCGCCAGCGTCCGGTAGCGCTGCGTTTCCTGGAGATAGCGGCCTTCCACGAAGGACCGGTAACCCTGGAGAAGAGGCGTCGGCAGAAGGGACATCGGGCGCTCCATGCGGGGTGGGGTGGGGGCCATCGCGCCTTGGAGCACGCGGCCTTGGGTTTGAAACGTCTCTAACCTTTTTTGCACGTGCTCACATAGAGAGTCCCATGCGGCATGGACAGGCCCCGCCCCGATCCGCCGGACAGGCGGCGGGGGCTGGTGGAGAGAGCAGTGGCACCACCGCCGCCCCCTAATCGCTCGAAGGAGGTGGCCTGAAGGATTGGACGAGCAGCGTCATTCGCAGCGTCACCCCGATCGGCCAGTCCCCGCCGATCTTGCCTCCCGTCCTGCGGACGGGCGAGACCTCTGGCGCGCCGTCACCTGACCGGCACTCCACGCAGAAGGATTTTCGTTCGGAGACGAGAAGCGAAGCTCATGTAGTGCGAGGGCTCAGGACCAAACCTTCGCGGCGAAGTCTATGGCGAAGGAACCCGGCCAGCCGCCCCCCGAGATTTTATCAGGGGCACTTATCCCGGCGTCTCCAATGGTCAGGCCCAGATCGCCACCGGAAGGCCGAAGCCGTCGCGCTCCGGCGGGTCGGGCAAGGAGGTCGCCTCCCCCCGCGCCAGCCGCCGCGCCACGAGAAGAAGGACGCAGGCGTCGAGCCGGTCGTCCTCCCCGGCGCCTCTGGGAAGCGCAGCGCTCAGGAGCTCCGGCGGCAGGCCACTTGCCAGGAGCAGATGGCGGCGCTCGGCCGCGCCATCCTCATGGACCCGCCCGCCCCGCTTCTTGGAATGGCGCATGGCCTCGCCGCCGTTCAGCCGGGCGAAGGCGATTTCGGGATGGCTTTCGAAGACGCGCCTCGCCAGCGCGGGCTCGGCGCGCAGGAGCGCGTCGAGTTCCAGAATGCGCGGGAACAGGCCGAAGCCTTGGATTGACACCGCGCGCGGCGGCTCGGACGTTTCGCGCGCCCGTGCGCAAACCCGCCGATAGGCGTCCGCCCTCGCGGCCGCATCGGCGAACGGCCCCGCCCCCGCTTCCACCGCAGCGCGGGCCGGAATGGAGAAGAGGCTGGAGCGGCGGTCGGGTGTCAGGAGCGGACGGGCGGCGATCTCGGCGGCGCGCCCCGCCCCGTCGATCCGCTCCGGCAGGCCGATCGGCATGTCCACCGCGAGGATCGCATCCGCCGGAAGGGCGGCGAGAAGATCGGCGAAGCGCGGCGCGACGAGGAGTGCGCACGCCTCGCCCGGCCGTTCCAGCGCCGCGATCCAGCCGCCTCGGCAGCCATCGACGCCCGCGAGGGCGCGGGCGCCGCTCATGAGGGTCGAGACGGTTCGAGACTCCGTTCGAGTCTGGCCTGCGTCGCGTTACCGTTGCCTCGTGTTGGCCACCGAGAAAGCCTTGCCGCGAGAGCCCGACAGAGGAAGCGAAGGACCTTCGGCCCCGCTTTGAACTTGCCGGCAACGACAAATGGCGCACCCGCCTTCCCTCGCAGCGCACCTGAGCGATCGCTTCGCTTTGCCGGCAAAGTCGCGTCCCTCACAAAGAGGCCGCATCGCTCACGCCCGCCTGCCACCCGTGGCGAGGCGGCGGATCTGAACCATGGCCATCGGCGTCTTCAGGCTGTCGGCGTCGGTTTCCAGCGTCAGCTCGTCCTTGCCGCGCTTGGTGGTGCGGGCCAGGATCTCGAACACCGCCGCGGTGGTGGATTGCAGTGCCTTCTCGCCGGAAAGGCCGGCGAGCTTGCGCGCCAGGAACACCGCGCCCGTCAGATCGCCCAGGCCGTTCGGCACGCCCTCGATGCAGCGATGCTCGGCGAGGATCGCCGCGTCGTCCTCCACCAGGAGATTGCCGATGCCCCCGCGCAGCAGGGGATAGGCGGAGGTGACGACGACCGAGCGCGGCCCGAGCGCGCTCGCCGCCTCCACCAGATGCGAATTGGCGGAGAATTCGAGGCCGGTGAGGAATTCGAGCTCGAACCGGTTGGGCACGGCGATGTCGGCGCGCGGGATCAGCTTGTCGCGAATGGCGTCGAGAACCGGGCGCGGCTGGTAGAGCCGGCCCGCGCCGTCCGCCCCGCCATCGCCAAGTACGGGATCGCAGAGATAGAGCGCGCGGGGATTGCCGGCCTTCACCGCGTCCACCAGCGAGGCCACGGCCTCCACCTGCTCCGGGCCGCCGAAATAGCCGGAGATCACCGCGCCCACCTCGCCCAGCCAGGGCGCGCGGGCGAGATCTGCGATGAAGGCGGCGAAGGTTTCGGGGTCGGGCACGATGCGGGTCGAGGGGCCATGGCCGGGATGCCAGGGCAGCGTCACGGTCGGCACCGACCAGACGGGATAGCCCAGCGTTTCCAGCGCGAAGACCACGGCCCGGTTGCCCACCGTGCCGCGCGCCACATGGGACGAGATCGAAATGACCGCCGGCTTTTCGCCCGACGCGGGAGGGACCTGGGACATGGACGCTTGGTTCACTCCGCCAAAAGCTGGATGACGAGTAGCACGGCGAGCACGAGAAAGGCCGCCAGCCCCGCCAGCCGGCCGATGCGCGTGCCCCAGACCTCGATCCGATCGGCCGGGTCGGCATCGCCCGCCCAGAAATGTCGCCGCGCGCCGAGCACCATCCGCTCGGCCGCGACCCCGGTCTGCGGCTCGGTCTCCTGGCGCACGCGGCGCAGGATGGCCTCGGCCTCGTCGCGGCGCTCCCGGTCGTCGGATCGTCCTGTCATGGCGGCGAACCTGCCGGAAAAGCGGGCTTCGGGCAAGTCGGCGCCCGCTCGCCGCGCACGAATTCACCCCCCTGCCGAGGGTCGGGGCGCGGGCCCTGCCCGCCGCGACATCTTGCCCTATATGGCGCGAACGTGCCCGCTTCCCGGAGGACTGCCCCCGTGTCCCTGTCGCTCGCCCCCTCGGGCGTTTCCCGCTTCGCAAGGTGGCGCCTCGCCCTCGCGCTCCTGGTTCTTGCCCCGCTTCTGTCGGCCTGCGGCGTCAACAATGTGCCGACGCTGGAAGAGCGCGCCAAGGCGAGCTGGGGCGAGGTGCAGAACCAGTACCAGCGCCGCGCCGACCTGATCCCCAATCTGGTGGAAACGGTGAAGGGTTATGCCGCGCAGGAGCGCGACGTGCTGGTGGCGGTGACGGAAGCGCGCGCCAAGGCGACACAGACCACGATCACCGCCGACCAGCTGACCGACCCCGCCGCCGTGCAGCGCTTCCAGACCGCGCAGGAGGAGTTGGGCGGCGCCCTGTCCCGCCTGCTCGTCACCGTGGAGCGCTATCCCGACCTCAAGTCCAACGCCAATTTCCTGGCTCTGCAGAGCCAGCTGGAAGGCACAGAAAACCGCATCGCCGTGGCGCGGCGCGACTATATCGAGGCGGTGCAGGCCTACAACACCGAGCTTCGCACCATTCCGGGCCGCTGGATCGCTGGCATTCTCTACCCCGACTCCAAGCCCATGCAGGTCTTCGAGGCCAACACCGGCGCCGCGACGCCGCCGCCCGTCTCGTTCAACCGCTGAGGCGAGGGCGGCCATGCGCGCCCATCCTGCCCGTCAGACAAAGCGGCCGGTTCGCGCCTCGGCGCTCGCCGCGCTCTGGCTGCTGGCCCTTCTGGCGCTCCCGGTCTTGGCGGGGCTTGCCCTTGCTGGGCCGGCCCTGGCGCAGACCTTCCCGCCGCTTTCCGGCCGGGTGGTGGACAGCGCGGGCCTTCTGGACGCGGCCGCGAAGGCGGAGCTGACGCAAAAGCTCGAGGCCTTCGAGCAGCGCTCCAGCGATCAGGTCGTGGTCGCCACCGTGCCCGATCTGCAAGGCTACGACATCGCCGACTACGGCTACCGGCTCGGTCGCGCCTGGGGCATCGGGCGGGAGGGTGAGAACAACGGCGTCATCCTCCTCGTTTCCAAGAACGACCGGCGCGTGCGCATCGAGGTCGGCTATGGGCTGGAGGGCACGCTGACCGACGCGCTGTCGGGGCTCGTGATCGAGAACGACATTCTGCCGCGCTTTCGCGCCAACGACTATCCCGGCGGCATCCGCGCCGGAACCGACGCCATCCTGCAGATCCTGGGCGGCGACGCCGCCGAGGTCCAGGCCCGCGCCGAGCGCAACGCAGGCTGGCAGGGCCAGGGGCAGGGACAGGGACAGGGACAGGGCTCGGATGGCTGGCTGAGCCTTGCGGTCATCCTCTTCATTCTCTTCGTCGCCGTCGGCCCGCTTCTGGCCGCCCTCTTGTCGCGCCTCTTCGGCGGCGGGCGCGGCGGCCCCGGAAGCGGCCCGGGCGGCGGCTCGGCCATGCCCGCCCGCCGGCGCCGACGCGCCATTCCCATCAGCCCCGGCTGGGGCGGCGGGTTCGGAGGCGGCTCGGGCTGGGGCGGCGGCGGTTCTTCGTCCGGCGGCGGCTTCTCGGGCGGCGGCGGGTCCTTCGGCGGCGGCGGCTCGTCGGGAAGCTGGTAGGAGACAGGATGGCGCTTCGCTTCACCCCAGAGGACCACACCCGCATCGCCGGGGCCATCGCGGCGGCGGAGCGGGAGACCGGCGGCGAGATCTATGCCGTCTTCGCCCGCGCGAGCGACGATTATCGCTTCGTCGCCGCCACGCTGGCACTGGCGCTCTCGCTCCTGTTCGGCTGGCTGGCGGCGCTCGTCGCCGCCCTGTCGGGCCTCGCCCTCCCCGCCCTCCTGGTGGAAACCGCGCAGCTGGCGGGCGCGGCGATCCTCTTTCTTCTCCTGCGCTCCTCGCATCTCACCATGCTCTTTGTGCCCCCGGCCCTCGCCCGGGCGCGCGCCGCCCGCATGGCGCGGGCCCAGTTCCTCGCCCACAATCTCCACCGCACGCCCGAGCGCACCGGCGTCCTCCTGTTCGTTTCGGAAGCGGAACGTTATGCCGAGGTGATCGCCGACGAGGGCATCGCGGCCGAGGTGCCCCAGGCCGAATGGGACGGGATCGTCGCCGGACTGGTGGAGGCCGCCAAGGGCGACCGGCTGGTCGAAGGCTTCGAGGCGGCGGTGCACCGCAGCGGCGCGCTGCTCGCCGCGCGCTTTCCGCCGGACCCGACGGGGCGCAACGCCATTCCGGACCGGCTGGTGGAAATCTGAGCGCGCCGTCCCATCCTTGGTGGCGACACCCAAACGGAGAACGGGCCTGCCATCGGCCCGTCGCGAACGCCGATTAGAGAAGGACCGGCACGCCCGAGGCGGCGGAAAGCCCCGCGCCAGCCGGTCTTGCCAGGGTCCCTCCCCAACCGAACGGGGCGAGAACAGCCCTGCGGTTCCAAGCGAGGAAGCACCATGCCCGATTCCACCGGCGAGAAGCGCGCCATCCTCCAAGCGGCCCTGTCACGCCTGCCGGACGGCGGCATGGCGGCCCGGCTCGCGCCTCTTCTCTTCGCGCGCCCGCCGGCCGAGGATCTCGCGCCCTTCGACCCCGCCTTTCTCGCCGGCATGGCCGAGCGCGCCGCCGATCTTCTCGCCGGCCATCGCCCCGGCGGGTCCAAGGTCCGCGTCGAGCGCTTCAGCGAGGCGGCGCGCCTCGGCGAACCCGTGACGCTGGTCACGCTCGTCCATGACGACATGCCCTTCCTGTTCGACAGCGTGACGGCGGCCATCGCCTCCCGCGCCCCGGCCATCCACGCCGTGTCCCATCCCGTTCTCGACGTGTCGCGCGATGCCTCCGGCGCGCCGGCCGCGTTCCACGCCGCCGGGCGCGAAGGCGGGACCGAGCGCGTCAGCCTGATCCAGGTGGCGATCGAGCCCACCGCCGAGCCGCGCGCGGAAGAAGCGCTGGCCCGCGACCTGGAAGCGATCCTCAGCGAAGTCGGCGTCGTCAATCGCGACCATCAGGCCATGCGGGCCCGCGTCGAGGCCGCCGCCGGCGAGATCGAGGCGCGCGCCGCAAGTGAGGGCGACCGCGCCCGCGCCGATGCCGAGCGCGAAGGCGCCGCGCTCCTGCGCTGGCTCTGCGACGAGAACTTCATCTTCCTCGGCCTTCGCGACTTCAGCTACTTCCCCGAGGGCGAGGCGCTGCGCCGCGTCGAGGGCTCCGAACTCGGCATCCTGACCGACCCGGAGGTGCGCGTCCTGCGCCGCGAGGCGCCGGGCTCGGCCACCAGCGCGGAAGTCCGCGCCTTTCTGGAGGACCCCGCCCCGCTCATCGTCGCCAAGGCGAACGCCCGCTCGCGCGTTCATCGCCGCGTCTACATGGACTATGTCGGCATCAAGCGGCGCGACGCGGAAGGGCGGCTCGTCGGGGAAACCCGGCTCGTCGGCCTCTTCGCCTCCAACGCCTATGCGAGTTCGGTTCTTTCCATCCCGCTTCTGCGCCGCAAGGCCGAGGCGGTGATCGAGCGCTTCGCCTTTTCGCCCCGTTCGCATTCGGCCAAGGCCCTGCGCGTCGCGCTCGACACCTATTCGCGCGACGAGATGTTCCAGATCGACACCGATCTTCTCGCCGACTTCATCGGCGTCGTGACGGAGCTGGGCGAGCGCCCGCGCATCCGCGTCCTGCCGCGCATCGACCGGTTCGACCGCTTCGCCTCCGTCCTCGTCTTCGTGCCGCGCGATCGCTACGACGCGCGGCTGCGCGACGAGATCGGGCTTCTCCTGGCCGAGCGCTACGACGGCCATGTCTCGGCTTGGTATCCCGCCTTTCCCGAAGGCTCGCTCGCCTCGATCCACTTCATCATCGGCCGTCGCGGCGGCCCGACCCCGCAGCCGGACCCGGCCGAGCTGGAAGCCGCGATCACCGATCTCGCCCGCGACTGGATGCTCGGCTTCGAGCGCGCCAGCGCGCTCGCCGGCCGGCATGGCGAGCTGATGGCCATGGCGCCCGGCCTGCCGGACGGCTACCGCGACCTCGTGCCGCCAGACGAAGCGGTGGGCGACGCGCTTCACATGCTGGCTCTGTCCGACACGCAGCGGCTCGCCGCCGACTTCTATCGCCGGCCGAACGAAAGCGCCGAGGTTCTGCGGCTTCGCCTCTACAACCTCGCCCAGCCGCTGTCCCTTTCGCGCCGCGTGCCGATCCTGGAGAATATGGGCTTCTCGGCGGTGGCCGAGCGCTCCTTCGAAATGCGCCGGCCGGACGAAACGACCGTCTGGCTGCACGACATGGAACTGACGCTGCGCTCGGGCGGCGAGATCGCGCTGCCCGATGGCGGCGCCGCGCTGGAGGCGACCTTCGCCGCCGTCACAGACGGGCGCATCGAGAACGACGGGTTCAACGCGCTGGTCTTCGCCGCCGGGCTGGACTGGCGCACCGCCAATCTGCTGCGCGCCTATGCCCGCTATGTCAGGCAGACCGGCTTTGCCTATACCGACGCCTTCATCGCGCAGGTGCTGGAACGCCAGCCCGGGATCGCGCGCGATCTCGCCCTGCTCTTTGCCGCAAGCTTCGACCCCGCGCGCGCCGACCAGGCGGATGACCTTCCCGAGGAGCTGAAGGGCGACGGCGAGGCCGAGCGCGCCGCCCGGCGCGGCGCGCTGCCGGTTCTCCTGCGCCTTCGCGCCTCGCTCGACGCCTTGGAAACGCTGGACGAGGACCGCGTCGCCCGCCGTCTCCTCTCCGCCGTGCTCGCCACGCTGCGCACCAATTTCTACGCCGTGCCCCATGTTTCGGCCGATCCCAACTCGCGGCCGACGCAGGTCGAGCCGGCGCTCGCCTTCAAGTTCGACCCGCATCTTCTGGAGGGCGTTCCCGCGCCCGTGCCCTACCGCGAGATCTTCGTGTTCGACGCACGCGTCGAGGGCGTGCATCTGCGCTTCGGCCCCGTGGCGCGCGGCGGCCTTCGCTGGTCCGACCGCTCCCAGGACTACCGGACCGAGGTGCTCGGCCTCGTGAAGGCGCAGCAGGTCAAGAACGCGGTGATCGTGCCGGTCGGCTCCAAGGGCGGCTTCTACCCCAAGCGCCTGCCCGACCCCGCGCAGCGGGACGTCTGGTTCGAGGCCGGCCGCTCGGCCTATATCGTCTTCATCGCCTCGCTCCTGTCGGTCACCGACAATATCGATGCGGCGGGCGAGACGGTGACGCCCGACGGTGTCGTGCGGTACGACGATCTCGATCCCTATTTCGTGGTGGCGGCCGACAAGGGCACGGCCACCTTCTCCGACACGGCCAATGCCGTGGCCGAGGCGCGCGGCTTCTGGCTGGGCGACGCCTTCGCTAGCGGAGGCTCGGCGGGCTACGACCACAAGGCCATGGGCATCACGGCGCGCGGCGCCTGGGAGGCGGTGAAGCGCCATTTCCGCGAGATGGGTGCCGGCGACAAAGCTTGGGACATCCAGTCCGAGCCCTTCACCGCAGCCGGCTGCGGCGACATGTCGGGCGACGTGTTCGGCAACGGCATGCTGCTCTCGACCCAGACGCGCCTCGTCGCCGCCTTCGACCATCGCGACATCTTCATCGACCCGCAGCCGGACCCGGCCTCGTCCTATGCCGAGCGGCGCCGCCTGTTCGACCTGCCCCGCTCCTCCTGGAACGACTACGACCGGTCGAAAATCTCCGCAGGCGGCGGCGTCTTCTCGCGCCGCGAAAAGCGCATCACTCTCTCGGCCGAAGCCGCCGAGGCGATCGGCTGGGACAAGCGCACCGGCACGCCGCAGGAGGTCATCACCGCCATCCTGCGCGCGCCGGTGGACCTGCTCTGGTTCGGCGGCATCGGCACCTATGTGCGCGCCCGCGCTGAGAGCAATCTGGATGTGGGCGACCGCGCCAACGATGCCGTGCGCATCACGGGCCGCGAGATCCGCGCCAAGGTGGTCGGCGAAGGCGCCAATCTCGCCCTGACCCAGCAGGCCCGCATCGAGGCGGCCCGCGCGGGCGTGCGGCTGAACACGGACGCGATCGACAATTCGGCGGGCGTCAACACGTCGGACGTCGAGGTGAACATCAAGATCGCGCTGCGCGCGGCGGTCGCCGGCGGCTCCCTCCTGCGCCCCGACCGCGACACGTTGCTCGCCTCCATGACCGACGACGTGGCGCGGCTGGTGCTGCGCAACAATTACGAGCAGACCCTGGCGCTCTCGTTGGAGCAGCGCGCGGGCGCGGCCCGCCTGTCGCTCCAGGCGCGACTGATGAGCGTCCTGGAGGAGACCGGCGCGCTCGACCGCGCGGTGGAGACGCTGCCGACCGATGCGGCGATCGCCGATCTTCGCGCCAAGGGCCAGAGCCTGACCCGGCCCGAACTCGCCGTGCTCCTCGCCTATGCCAAGATCGACCTGTTCAACGGCATCGTCTCCGGCCCCCTGCCGGACGATCCCTATCTGCACGAGCGGCTCGTCTCCTACTTCTCGCCGGCCATGCGCCAGCGCTTCTCCGCCGAGATCGACGGGCACCGGCTGCGCCGCGAGATCGTCGCGACGGGTCTGGCCAACGACCTCGTCAACCGCTTGGGTCCGAGTTTCGCCGTGGTGCTGCGCGACGCGACGGGCCGCAACGCCAGCGCGGTCTGCCAAGGCTTCGTCCTGGCGGCGGACGGGTTCGAAATGGCCGACCTCCTGGCCCGGATCGACGCGCTCGACGCCGCCCTGCCCGGCGACACGCAGAACGAGCTCTATGCCGCCGTCTCCACCTTCCTTCAGCGGGTCACGGTCGGCTTGGTGCGGGCCGGCACGGTGGATCTCGGCCCGGCCGTCGCGGCGCTTCAGGAGCGGGTGCGACGCTTGAAGCCCCAACTGGCGAGTCTCGCCAGCGAGCGCGCCCGGCAGGGCGTGGAAGCGGCGGAGGCCGAGTTCGTCCAACGCGGCGTGCCGCAGGATCTCGCCGCCGACCTCGCCCTCCTGCCGCTGCTGGCCTTAGTGCCGGACATGGACGCCGTTTCACGTGAAACATCGCAGCCGATCGAAGCGACGGTGCGCGCCACGTTCGAACTGTCCCATGCCCTTCGCATCGGCCAATTGGAAGCCGCGCTCGGCACTTTGCGCCCGACCGACTATTACGAGACACTGGCGTTGGAGCGCGCCGCCAGCCAGATCGCCCGCGAGCGCCGCCGCCTGACCACGCTCGCCCTTCAGAAGGGCGAGGGCGAGAACCCGGTGGCCGACTGGCTCGCCAGCCAGGGCGACGCCCTGCGCGACGCCAGCGAGCAGATGGCCCGCCTCGCCGGCACCGGCGAAACCTCCGTCTCCCGCCTGACGCTCGCCGCCGGCCTGCTGCAGGATCTGGGGCACTAGACAGGGTCGAGGGAAGGCATCGACGAGGCCGGCGCGCATGCGGCGCCGGCCCCATTGCCAGAGAGGATTGGAGCATCAGCGCGGCAAACGCAGGGCCATGCTCATGATGGTTCACAAAGGAGCCTTGGCGGCCCGACGATAAGCCCGGGATGGACCGAAAGGGCCCGCCTCCGCGCAAGTTGCGACCTCTCTGCCGACCCTATGGCGTGGGGGAGGTTTGCCGGTCGGCCGCCTGGCAACCAACCGGGCGCATAGGGCGGACCATCGGTGGACTGCCCTCGCGGGATAACGATCGCTTCACCTATGACCGCGCCACAGCGCAGGGACGGGTGGAAGGGTCGCAACCGGAAAGCGGAACTCACTCGTCTTTTAAAATATAGATTTTAGACTTATAAGAACAGGATAAGTCGTATCCTTTCCGAACCATCAGCAGATCAATAGAGTTCCGGAATTCCTCCCATCGAGATCCGGCCTATGCCTCGCACTTTTTTATCGATCCAATACCTGCGCGGCGTGGCGGCGGTCCTGGTCGTCTACTTCCACACCAAGGTCTATCTCGCCGATTATGCCTGGGGCCTGCCGCGCAAGTTCGGCTATTCCGGCGTGGATCTCTTCTTCTGCATCAGCGGCTTCATCATGATGCACACCACGCTTGGCCGGCCGATGCGGCCGGTCGCGTTTCTTCGGCGGCGCTTCGAACGCGTCTATCCCCTCTATTGGCTGCTGACGCTCACGAGCCTGGGGCTCTACGTCGTCCTGCCTTCCGCCTTTATCGACGGGTCGGCGACGCTCTCCCATGCCGTCCTGTCGCTCTTGCTGATCGCGCATGACGACGCGCCGGTTCTGAAGATCGGCTGGACGCTGGTCTACGAAGTGTACTTCTATGCCCTCTTCGCCATCATGCTGCTGATCCCGCGCAAGGGGCCACGGATGCTGGCGCTCCTCGCCACGATTACGGGCCTCGTCGCCCTCGGCGCCCTGCTGACGCCGCAAAGCCCGGTGCTGCAGACCTACACACACCCGTTTCTTCTGGAGTTCCTGGCCGGCGCCGTGCTGGGCTACGCGCTGCGGTCCGAGCGCTTTCCCGTCTTGCCCGGCGTGGTTCTCTTCGGCTGCGTGCTCGTCGGCATGCTGCTGATGGGACTTGGCGCGGAGCGGCAGAGCGGCGACGGGTTCTCGCGGGTCGCCTGGTTCGGGTCGGGCGCCACGCTGATCGTCTTCGCCGGCCTGTGCCGGGAGCGGCAGGGGCAGCTTTTCGAGGCGCCCTGGCTGCGCGAGTTGGGGGATGCGTCCTACTCGCTCTATCTCGCCCACCCCTTCGTCCTGACCGCGTTCCGTCAGGTCGGCCGGCGTCTCGGCCTCGCCGCCGCGTCGCCCCTGGCCGAGGGCGTCGTGGTGAGCACGGCGATCCTCGTGTCGATCGGAGCGGGCTGGCTGCTCTATCGCTTCGTCGAAAGGCCGCTCCAAGCCTTCGTTCGCGGCCGGAGGACAAGGCGCCCGAGCGCCACCGACATCGACCCCGGAGCGCCGATCCCTGCACCGCTCGGTTCGTAACGGATTGTCCAGAGAGGCCGGCATCGAGCGAGGCGGAGGCTGAACTCAGCCAATCCGTCTCAGCGACCGGCGACATGCGCCGCCGGTCGCGGCGAAAGGCATCTTACTTCTTGGTGTCCTTCTGGGGCGTCGCGAACTTGCCGGGGACGCCAATCGCGGTCGGCTCGACCTTCTTGGTCTTGTCCGCCTTCGGCTTGCGCGTTTCCTTGTTGCTGCGCATCTGACCCTTGGCCATGATGTCCTCCCGTTGACCGACGCGTCCGGGAATTCCAGGACTGAACCCGTGGTCGAAGCGGTTTTGTGGGCTGTTTTTCGCGGGGCCACAAGAGGCCTTGCGGGCGCTGGGCATGAAGTCTTGGCAAGGCGAAGCGCTGCCTTGACCGTTTCCGTCGACCCGCGCTGCCGGGCCCGGCCTGCCAAGTCTTCCGAGACCGGTTCTGCGCCATCCGCCACGAGCCGCCGGAGCGCAACCCAGACGCGGGGCGGCCAGGGCGCCGCCGCACCGGCGCGGCAGGGATCGGCAAGGATGCCCGGTCCGACACAAGAACCTGTCCACGGCGCCAAACACCCTCTAGAGCCTATGCCGGCCACCCCGCCCGAACCGGGAGGGGCGCGCGGACCATCGACGGGAGCCGAGCATGACAGAGCCCTTGCCCGAACACGCCCTTGGCGCGCCCCCGCGCATCGGCCACCCGGTGGCCGAGCGCCTGGCCGGCGGGCCACGCCGCGACGCCGGTGCCGAGCCCGGCGCGCCGGATGGCCCCGAGCCTCCGGCCAAGCCGCTTCGGCGCCTCGCGGTCTGGAGCTGGATCGGCTTCGACTTCGCCGCGCAGCCCTTCTTCACCGTGGTTCTGACCTTCGTGTTCGGCCCCTATTTCGTGGCGCATCTGGCAGAGGACCCCGCCCGGGGCCAGTCAGCCTGGGCGCTGGCGGCTGGGGCAACGGGGCTTCTGGTCGCCATCGCCTCGCCGCTTCTCGGTCAGCGGGCCGACCGGCTGGGGCCGGTGAAGCCGCTCCTCCTCCTGCTGGCGCTGGTGCAGGTCGTCGCCTGTTTCGCCCTCTGGACGGCCGCGCCCGGCTCGGCGCTGCTGCCGATCGCGGTCGCCGTGGTGCTGGCCGGCGTCGCGGCAGAACTATCGGTCGTGCTCAACGACACGCTGCTGCCGAGCCTCGTGCCCCGCGCCTCGCTCGGCCTCGTGTCCAACATCGCCTGGGGCACGGGCTATGTCGGCGGCATCCTGGCGTTGATCGTGACGCTGGGCCTGCTCGCCGCCGAGCCCGACACGGGGCGGACGCTGCTCGGCCTCGCCCCGCTCTTCGGTCTCGACCCCGCAAGTTATGAGGGCGCGCGCGCCAGCGGCCCGCTCGCTGCGCTCTGGTATCTCGCCTTCGTCTGGCCGATGTTTCTCTTCGTGCCGGATCGGCCGCGCCGGGCGCCGGTGGAGCGGCTTGAGACGGACACGCCCGCACCCTTCTGGCGCACGCTGCGCGGTGACCTCCTCGCCCATCCCCGCCTTGCCCGCTTCATCGGCGCGCGCATGCTCTATCAGGACGGGATCAACGCGCTTCTCGTGCTGGGCGGCGCCTTCGCGGCGGCGACCTTCGGCTGGACCACGACCGAAAGCGGCGTCTTCGGCCTGCTTCTCGCCATCGCCGCGACCTTCGGCTGCCTCGGCGCGGCGTTTCTGGACCGGCGCTTCGGCCCGCGCCCGGTTCTCCTCGCTGGGCTGGCGCTGCTGACGCTGGCGACGCTCGGCATCGTGTCCACCGGACCCAGTTCGACCCTGTTCGGCCTCGTCTCCTTCGCGGCCCGCGAGGGCGCGGCGGGGCTCTTCGGCCAGCCGGCCGAGAAGGCGTTCCTGCTTTATGGCCTGATGATCGGCATCGCCTTCGGCCCGGTGCAGGCGTCTTCGCGCTCGGCGCTGGCCATGGCCGTCCCGGTGGCGGACGCGGCGCGCTGGTTCGGGCTCTATGCGCTGGCGGGTCGGGCCACGGGCTTCCTGGCGCCACTCATGGTGGCGGGCGCGACAGCGCTCGCCAGCCTCTGGACCGAGCCCACCACCGCCACGCGCATCGGCATGGCGGTGATCGGCCTGTTCTTCGTCTCCGGTCTCCTGCTGCTGCCCCGGCACATCGCGCCGGGGGCGGCTGGAGGGGGCGATCCGCCTCTAAAACCTTTCCGGTGAATTCGGGTTCACCGACAGGGCTTTAGCTCTTTGTTTTGACAGCATTATTCCAAGCAACGCGTGTCCGCTTTGCCTGGAAATGCTCTAATGGCGGAAATGGCGCATCCCGGTGAAGACCATGGCGATGCCGTGCTCGTCGGCGGCATCGATCACTTCCTGGTCGCGCATCGAGCCGCCGGGCTGGATCACCGCCGTCGCGCCGGCGGCGACCGCCGACAGCAGCCCGTCGGCAAAGGGGAAGAACGCGTCCGACGCCACGGCCGAGCCGCGCGTCAGCACCTCGCCGCCGGCCGCATGCGCCGCATCCTCGGCCTTGCGGGCGGCGATGCGGGCCGAATCCACCCGGCTCATCTGGCCGGCGCCGATGCCCACCGTCGCGAGATCGCGGACATAGACGATGGCGTTGGACTTCACATGCTTGGCGACGCGGAAGGCAAAGCGCAGATCCGCCATCTCGCGCTCGCTCGGCGCGCGCTTGGTGACGACCTTCAGATCCAGCGCGTCCACCGTTCCGGCATCGCGGCTCTGGACGAGCAGGCCGCCGGCCACGGACTTGACGAGAAGCCCCGGCGTGCGCGGGTCCGGCAGGCCGCCGGTCAGAAGCAGGCGCAGGTTCTTCTTGGCGGCCACCAGCGCGATCGCCTCCTCGTCCGCCTCGGGCGCGATGATGACCTCGGTAAAGACCTTGACGATCTCCGCTGCCGACGCCGCATCAAGCCGGCGGTTCAGCGCCACGATGCCGCCGAAGGCCGAAACGGGATCGCAGGCCAGCGCCTTGCCATAGGCTTCGATCAGGCTGCCGCCCTCGGCGACGCCGCAAGGATTGGCGTGCTTGATGATCGCGACGGCGGCCGTGCGGGCGGGGTCGAACTCGGCCACCAGCTCGAAGGCGGCGTCCGTGTCGTTGATGTTGTTGTAGGAGAGTTCCTTGCCCTGCACCTGCCGGGCGGTGGCGACGCCCGCGCGGTTGGAGCCGTCGAGATAGAAGGCGGCGCTCTGGTGAGGGTTCTCGCCATAGCGCAGCGAGGAGGCGAGCGTGCCGGCAAAGGCGCGGCGGGCGGGCGAGACGTCCTGCGTGACGCCGGCGAACCATGTCGAGACCGCCGCGTCATAGGCCGCCGTCAGCCCATAGGCCTTGCCGGCGAGGCGGCGGCGCAGGTCGAGCTCGACCTCGCCCTTGCCCTCTTCCAGCGCGGCGAGGAAACCGTCGTAGTCGGCCGGGTCGGTCAGGACGCTGACATAGGCGTGGTTCTTGGCGCCGGCGCGGATCATGGCCGGGCCGCCGATGTCGATATTCTCGATGATCGCCGCCTTGTCGGCGCCGGACGCCACGGTCTGGGCGAAGGGGTAGAGATTGACCACGAGAAGGTCGAGGCCGGAAATGCCGTGCTCGTCCATCGCCGCCTGATGCGCGGGGTCGGCGCGCATGCCGAGCAGACCGCCGTGGACGCCGGGATGCAGCGTCTTCACCCGCCCGTCCATGATCTCGGGAAAGCCGGTCAGCTCGCTGACGTCGCGCACCGGCAGGCCGGCGGCCTCGATCGCGGCGCGCGTGCCGCCGGTGGACACCAGCTCGACGCCGCGCGCGGCAAGGCCCCGGGCGAGGTCCACGAGGCCGGTCTTGTCGAAGACGGAGAGAAGCGCGCGGCGCACGGGATGGCGATCGGGGGCGGGGTAGAGATTGGCGGCGACGGCCATGGGCGGCACTCCAGGCTGGAAGGGGCGGTCAGGGTCAGCAAAGCCCGAGAAGCCCCGGACAGATCGCCTCCCCATAGAGCGCAAAAGGGCGGGGAACAACGGTCTTCGGCCATTTGGCCATGCGGCGAGGGCTTGGAGCGCGCGGCGCCCGCGCGGTCCGATGCCGTGCCATTGCCTCGCAGCGGGTGCCGACAGGGCGGGGCCGAAGATCGGCACCGGACATTTGTCGCGCGGGTCGGGGCTGCAGCCCTTGTGGGCGGAAGCCGATGGTGGCGAAGCCCAGTCGAG
Organism: Aureimonas sp. AU40; assembly: GCF_001463785.1. Classification (NCBI taxonomy): domain Bacteria; kingdom Pseudomonadati; phylum Pseudomonadota; class Alphaproteobacteria; order Hyphomicrobiales; family Aurantimonadaceae; genus Aureimonas; species Aureimonas sp. AU40. The sequence continues at coordinate 99,989 of NZ_BBWL01000035.1, read as the reverse complement.
CGCGCCAACTGTCGGAGCGCCCGGCTAAGGCCGGTTGACGCCGGCTGGGCGATGCCTATTCAGGGTGCCTTGGCAAAGGAGACGGACCATGAATTCACCCGGCGTCGGCTGCGGGATCGCGATCCTGCGGGACAACCAGCTTCTTCTGGTTCAGCGGCTGCGGGCGCCGGAGGCGGGTTGCTGGAGCTTTCCCGGCGGCAAGGTCGATCTGTTCGAGACGTCCGACGCGGCGGCCGCGCGCGAGACGGCGGAAGAACTCGGCATCGCGGTCGGGCCGCTGCAACTGCTCTGCCTGGTGGACCTGATCGACCGGGCGGGCGACACGCACTGGGTCTCGCCGGTTTTTCTCGCCACCGAGTTCAAGGGCGAGCCGCGCCTTTTGGAGCCGGAGAAGCATGGCGGGCTCGGCTGGTTCGCGCTGGACGCGCTGCCTGAGCCCTTGTCGGAAGCCGTGCGCATGGCCGCACAGGTGCTGGCGAGGTAGATCGGACGCCGGGGGCCTTTTCAAGTCCTGCCAGCTCGGCGGGGCCAGGGTCTTTCGCCTGCGCGCTTCGCCGCAACGACTCAAGCCGTGCCGCCAACATCGACGGCACTCGCCCTCCTCAGCAGACCCAATCCTCGCCCATCCTTCATCTGGAACTTCGGCCCGATCTTAGCCGGCTCCATCTCGCTTCAAGCATTGAACCAAGCCGGCTGACAAAATCTCTGTGTGGAGGATGGCCGAGGAATTTCCGTACCCCGTTAAGAAACGAGATGCATTCGATGCTGGAGGCGGAGCCAAGCGTTCGAAACGAAGCGCACAGCGAAATTACCCGATCGGCCGCCCTCGCGAAATTTTCGTTGAGTGTTTTAAGCGGCAACGGCGCAAAGAATGCAGTCGAGCGCAGCCAATGGCACGGTGACTGAACGGCTTGGGGATTCAACGGGTCGCCGACAGCGCCTCGTCGCCCGGCTGTTGGCCGGGGCGCATCGGCTCGGTGCGACGGGCGAGATCATCCATCGTGTTGGGCAGGACGCCGACCGCACGGTTCATCCCCCCGCATCCGGCAAGACCGGCACAGAGCAGCGCGAGAAGAAAAGACAGGCGAGGCATGACGGGCTCCCGGGTTCGCACCCTGACATAGAGCCGGCGGCGGCGGCTTTCAGCCCCATGGCGTCTTCGCCGCAAGCAGGGGCGGCAGAAGCGAACGGGGCGCCCGGTCTCGAAGCCTGTTTGGAAACTCGGTCGGGTCGGTCCGACAGCGATTCTTCGCTGACCGGGCACGGCGGGACGGGCAGTGCCAGCGCGTCGGATTGGCGCGAGTACCGCAGATGGCTCACCCGTGCGCCGCTCACGCGGCAGATGTCTCGCCCTAGGGGACGGCGGACAAGCGCCGGCGGACCGACCCGACCGCGTTATCGAACCGCCTATCAGCGCTCGAAGCACCAGGCGAGTTCGGTGCGCTCCATCGGGTCGAACACGATGCCGATCTGCAGGGTCGGCCGCGCGCCGCTCCGGTCGGCGAAGAGGATGGAATCCTCGAGCCGAGCCGCGACCTCGCTGCGGAACCACCAGACCTCTTCGCCATGGCTGAGGCGGATGCCGCTCGGCGTCTCGTCGGCGGTCACGTCGGGGTGGAGATGGAAGCGCAGCATGCCCAGCGGCTCGTCCGAGGCCAGGCGATGGGCGCGGCCGTTCGCCTGGAACAGGCGGTCGATGCCCTCGATGCGCCGCCCGTCGCGTGAGAGATGGATCTCGCGCTCGTGGACGAAGCCGAAGGGGACGCGGTAGCCGTCATGGGCGGCGGTGAGAAGCTGGCCCTCGCCCGTGTCCTCGCGCGAGACGGGAACGCGGGTCGGCCCCGGCAGGAGCGGCACGCCGAGATAGCGGTCCAGCGCCGGCGACTTGGCGAAGCGCGAGGAGGAATGGTCGCCCAGCACCAGGGTCGAATGCGCCGCCGTGTTGCGCGCCAGGCGCCGGCCGGCATCCTCGGCGCGAACGGTCGCGCCGCAATTGACCACCATGCGGCGACGGCCGGAGGAGAACTCGAAGGCCAGCGTGCCGGCATGGGCCTCGCCCGCGACGGCGGGCGCCGGCGGCAGGCCGGTGTCGGCCAGAAGCACGGTGCCGCCGGCGGCCAGACGCTGGTAGCCGGACTGGCGCAGCGCCGAAACCGGCTCGCCCAAGGTCTCGTCATAGCGCAGGAGCTGGTGCAGCAGCGCGCGGTCGGCGAGCCCCGCGCCGTTGAACAGGGCCAGCGCGCCGTCGCCATGCTGGAAGAAGCGCAGCGCCGGCAGCATCCGGTCGATGGCGCTGAACAGGGCGCGCGGCATCGCCTGGTTGCGATGGGCGAAGAGCTGGCGCAGCGGCAGAAGATCGGCCAGGAGCGTGGGGATCGCGGCCGGATTGCGCGAGATGTGGCCGCCGTCGGGGTGGATCTGCCGGTCGAGCTCTTCGGCCAGCAGCTTGGCCGCGCCGCGCACGGCGCAGCGCCGCCCGGGCTGGCAGAGCGCGGCCGTGGCGAGCGCGATGCGGGCGAGAAGGCGCGGCATGCCGTCCGGCGCCGAGCCGGCGGCGCGGGCGAGATGGCGCGTCTGGCGCGCCAGACCGGCCTCGAAGCGCCGCGCGAACATCTCGTCCGCCTGCGCCAGGACGATCGGCGAATGGGACAGGAGGCTGACGAGGCGGCGGGCGGAGACTTCGTGGTCGAAGGCGAGGCGCGGCAGGGCACGGCGCTCGAAGCCGAGCCAATCGCCCACCAGCACGCGGGCCTGCTCGGCCGCGAGCGCGTCGCCGGCCTCGGTGAAATGGCGCAGCCAGCCGAAGCCGTGCAGCTCCGCCATCCAGCTGCGCGGCGCCTGGCGCAGCGCGAAGGGCGAGCGGCTGCCGAACTCCACGTCATGGCCGGCGAGCCTGACATGGCCGGAATAGAAGCTTTCCACGAGGCCCGGCTCGGCTCGGCGCAGGTCGGCCGGCACGGCCGCCAGACTTCCGGCGCGCCGCCCGGCCAGCGGCGAGAGCGCGACCATGGCCGGCGCGACGCCGCGCAGGCGGCGCAGCGTCTCGCGGACCATCAGTCCCGCGAGGCGTGGCTCATCGACAAATCCCGTCGTCATCGCAACTCTCCCGACCGTCACGAACGGCCTTGTGCCCCGATCCTGCCTGCGCCGCAGGGTGGAGGTGCGGCAAGCGCGTCGTGTTGCTCCGGATTTTCGGCAAACAGGGTTAATGCGCCCCTAATACGAATCGATGACAGGACCGCAAAACGGGCTGGCGCGAACGCGAAAACGTGAAAGCGGGCGTTTGCGCTGGCCTGGGGCTGGATCGTGAACCGCTGCGTTCGGGGCCGGTCGGACGGAGCCGGCTTTCGAGGCTGCGAGACCTCAGAGACGGATCGCGCCGAACCCGCGTCCAGCCCCTTCGCACATCTCGCAAGGACGGCTGCATCGCTTGCGACATGTCGAATGTTTGGGAGGCTTTGGCGTGGGCTAAGGCTGCGAAAGGCGGACGCGCTCCGACCGGCACTGCGCGACAGTTTGGATACGCGTCCTTCCACCGGTCCAGCGGGAGCCCGTCTGAGACATTCGGCGGCGGAGAGTTGGCGATCGGTTTTTCACCGTTCGCGACGCACCGCCCGAAGCGAATGCCGGTAGCATCGAAGAGGGTCAGCAACTGTCCCAGCGCTCGGGCGGGCCGCGTGGCTCGCTCCGGGCGGAGGTGAAGGACCAGTAGGATCGAACCAACCTGGTTTCCAGGCGGGCTCAGACAGGCGACACGCTCCGATCGGATCTCGTCAGCCGACCTCCCGAGGAAGGGCGCCGCTGGTCATACGGTTCTTCCATTCCTCAAAGTCGGGCTGGCCGCAGGGCCTCACCCATGGAGGTCTGGTGGATGGGATCCAGCCCCTCCCCGCAACCTCAGTGAAGACGCCCGCCGACTGCTTTCCGATCGCTCCGAAGCCTGCGAACGCGTCGAAGCGGTTATGGCTCATGGGTAAGGTCTCGTGTCGGCCCGGGCGAGCTAGCGACGCACGAAAGCGCGCAGCTAGCCCGCCCGTCCGCCTGAGCCCGTCGCCGGTCTCGCCCGTAGCGCAACCGCCGGCGAGACCGACCCTTCTGGTCTGCCCTTACAGCCTCGGAACGCCCCCTCAGGCGCTCCGCTCGCTGCGCCGCAGACGCGCGGCGAAGAAGCCGTCGAGGCCGGACAGGGCCGGCGTGTCCCGCGCCAGCATAGCCGGCGTGGTGCGCAGATACCCTTCCTTCGACACGGCCTCGCCAAGGCCGGGCTCCTCGTCGGGCCGCACCGGCTCGACGCTGTAGTCCGAGCGCGAGGCGAGGAAGGCCGAGACCGTCTCCTCGCCTTCCGACGGGTCGAGCGAGCAGTTGGAGAAGAGAAGCATCCCGCCGGGGGCCACGAGATCGGCCGCGCGCGCCAGAAGCCGCGCCTGCACCTCGGCGAGCTTGCGCACCTCCTCGGCGTCCTTGGTGTAGGCGACATCGGGATGGCGGCGGATCGTTCCGGTGGAGGAACAGGGCGCGTCGAGCAGCACGGCGTCGAAGCGCTCGTCCGTCTCGAAGCGCATGAGATCGCTGCCGACGAACTCAGCCTCCAGGCCGAGCCGGGCGAAGTTCTCCTTCAGCCGGCGCAGGCGCGAGGGCGAGATTTCCACCGCCGTCACCTTGGCGCCGCGCGCGGCGAGCTGCGCCGTCTTGCCGCCCGGCGCGGCGCAGAGATCGGCCACCCTCAGCCCCGTCACCTCGCCCATGAGGCGCACCGGCAGGCTGGCGGCGGCGTCCTGCACCCACCAGTCCCCCGCCTCGTAGCCCGGCAGATCGCTGACGGACTCGTCGCCCGGCGGGCGGCGCACCGTGCCGAAGGGCAGGACCTCGCCGCCAAGCGCTTGCGCCACGCCCGCCGGATCGCCCCTGGCGGTGAGGTCAAGCGGCGCCGGCAGCTGGTGCATGGCCACGATGGCGCGCGCGCCCTCCTCGCCATAGGCGGCGGCAAGGCGCGTCCACAGCCAGTCCGGGCAGTCGAGGCGCGGATCGGAAAAGCGCGCGAGGAACTCGTCCTTCTCGCGCGCCACGCGCCGCAGCACGGCGTTGACGAGACCCGAAAAGCGTTCCGAGCGCGGATCGGCCAAGGCATGGGCGACGGCGAGATCCACCGCCGCCGAATCCGGCACGTCGAGAAACAGGATCTGCGCCGCGCCGACGTGAAGAAGATGGCGCAACTGGTCGGCCCGGCCCGGCAGCGGCCGGTCGAGGCAGTCGGAGAGGATCGCCTCGATCGTGCCGCGCCGGCGCAGCGCGGTCAGCAGGATGGCGCGCACCAGGCCCTGGTCGCGCGCGTCGAGCTTGAGAATGTCGGGATGGCCGTGGCGGCGATCGGTGAGCCCGTCGGCGGAGGTCTTGGCGTCCACCACGGCGGCGAGCAGGCGGGCCGCCGTGCGGCGCGTGGCGAGGCCCGGGCGCTCGCCGCCGCTCTCGTTGGACGGCGGGCGCCCCCCTCGGCCGGACGGGCGGCGGCCCGAGGACGAGGCGGAGCGGGCGGAGGTGCGGGGAGTTTCCATCGGCCAGTCTATGGGCAAGAGCGCGGCCGGGAGCAAGAGCGCGGCAGGACGGAAGGCCGCACCGCCCTGCCCGGGCGGCCGGTCGGGAGAGGTGTCGGTGATGCTCCGCCCGAACGTCCTGCCCCAAGGTCTGATGGCCGGTCTCCCGGTCGCGTTTGCGGCACGGACCAATCAATGGAAGCGCCCTCCTCTTGCCAAAACACCCGAAGCGCGGTTTGGGGCGGGCGGACGGCGCGGCCCGCCCCATAATGGGGACTGCTTGCGAAAAACCGGGAAGGGACAGGGCATGGAACCGGACTTTGACGACGAGACGCTGGCCCTGGCCGGCCGGCTGTTCCAGGCTGCGCGGGAGGGCGACGCCGCGACGCTGGAAGGGGCGCTGGCGCATGGCCTGCCGGCCGATCTCTGCAACGACAAGGGCGACACGCTCCTGATGCTGGCGAGCTATCACGGCCACACCGAACTCGCCGCGCTGCTCCTGCGCCACGGCGCCGACCCGGACCGCGCCAACGACCGGGGCCAGACGCCGCTGGCCGGCACCGCCTTCAAGGGCGACGCGGCCACCGCGCAGGCCCTCCTGGAGGGCGGCGCGGCGGTGGACGCGGCGGGGCCGGACGGGCGCACGCCGCTGATGATGGCCGCGATGTTCAACCGCGTCGCGCTCGTGCGCCTTTTCCTCGACCACGGCGCCGACCCCGCGCGCCAGACGCCCGAAGGCCTCACCGCGCTCGCCGCCGCCCGCGCCATGGGCGCCGCCGACACGCCGGCTCTCTTGGACGAACCGCGCGAGGGTTGAGGGTGCGCGCCCCGCCGTGGCGAATGCGACGGCGGGGAAGCCGTCACCGCACGGAGATCGTTGGAGACGCCGGCGCGCGGCCCAACAGGAAACAGAGGGGACCACGGGGAGCATGGCATGGAGCGGCATCGCCCTCTGACCCAGGCTCAGCGCGAGGGCGATCCGGCATCCAGCGGGATCGGTCGGACCCGGTGCCAGCGCTCGGCGCCCTCAGCGAGGCCACGGAGCGGACGCATCAATGGTATCTCGCCTATGTGACAGGCTTGGACCGCGACAGGCTGAGGGAGCCGGTCTGCTTCACCTTCTCGGATGGCGACAAGGGCTGCATGACGCGTGAGGAAATGCTGGCCCATGTCCTGCTCCATGGCGCGGTGCATCGTGGCGAGGCCGCCCGCATCCTCGGCCAGATCGGCGTCCCGTTGCCGTGGGACACGCTGGCGGTCCATCTGCACCGCGCTGAACTCGCCCGACGTCGGATGGAAGGCCGGGTGTTGGCCACCGCCTGAGGGCGAGCCGGTGCGACGATCGCATGCGATCCGGCTGGCCTTGGCCGGCCGGTCTTCCTATGTGTCATCCTAAGGGCGTGTGCTGCGTGCGCCTTGGGCTTCCCTAAACCGACGGAGACTTGATTCAATCCCTCCTCAGGGAAGGCGAAGCCATGTCCTCACGCGATCCGTCTCAACCACGTATGCCGCCCCCAGCCGCGCCGCGCCCCGCCGGTGCGCTCTCGCGCTTCCTGGCAAGCGAAAGCGCGGCGGGCTTGGTGCTGATGGCGGCGGCGGCGCTGGCGCTGGTGGTGGCCAACTCGCCGCTGGCGCCGCTTTACTTCGGGGCGCTCCATGCCGATCTCGGCGGGCTGTCGCTGCTCCACTGGATCAACGACGCCTTGATGGCGCTGTTCTTCCTGCTGGTCGGGCTGGAGATCAAGCGGGAGGTGCGGGGCGGGCAGCTTGCCAGTTGGCAGGCGCGCGTTCTGCCAGGGCTGGCCGCGCTCGGCGGCATGGCGGCGCCGGCGCTGATCTATCTCGCCTTCAACGCCGCCTCGCCGGAGAGCCGGGGCGGATGGGCCATTCCGGCGGCAACCGACATCGCCTTCGCGCTCGGCGTCCTGTCGCTTATCGGCTCGCGCGTGCCGCCGTCGCTGAAGGTCTTCCTGGCGGCGCTCGCGATCCTCGACGATCTCGGCGCGGTTCTCATCATCGCGCTCTTCTACACCGCCGAACTCGACCTTCTCGCGCTGGCCGGCGCGGGCGGCGTGGTCGTGCTGCTCGCGCTTCTCAACCGGCGCGGCGTCACGCATCTCGCGCCCTATCTCGCGCTCGGTGCGGTTCTCTGGGCGCTGGTTTTCCTGTCGGGAATCCACGCGACGCTGGCGGGCGTCGTGCTGTCGCTCGCCATCCCGCTCAAGGTCGCGACACCCGGCCTGCAGCGCGAGGCCCCGCCGCTTCTGCGGCTGGAACACGCGATCCAGCCCACGGTCGCTTTCCTGATCGTGCCGCTCTTCGGCTTCGCCAATGCGGGCGTGTCCTTTGCCGGCTTCTCCCCGACCGCGCTGCTCGACCCCGTGCCTCTTGGCATCGCGGCGGGGCTGTTTCTCGGCAAGCAGATCGGCGTCTTCGCCATGGTGCGCCTTGCCGTCTCCGCAGGCTGGGCCAGCGTGCCCGAGCGCGCCACCTGGGCGCAGGTCTACGGCGTGGCGCTCCTCTGCGGCATCGGCTTCACCATGAGCCTTTTCATCGGCCTTCTCGCCTTTCCCGCCTCGCCCACGCTGCAGGACGAAGTGAAGCTCGGCGTGCTTCTCGGCTCGCTCGCCTCGGGGTGCCTCGGCGCGCTGGTGCTGCGGCTAGTGCCGACGCGCCTGCCGGCAGCTTAAGGCGCCTTCTCAGCCCCAAGGCCCCGGCCCGCCAGCGCCACCCGAGCCGCCGCGCGGCGGCACGGAGCCCCGGCCCCAGGGCCCCGAACGGGCGACGCGCCGGGGCGGGGCGGCGGCGGCGGGCGGGATGAAGCCGCCGGAAAAGCCGCCCTCGCCTTCCATCGTCAGAAGCGCGTCGATGCGGTTCTGCGTGTCGGGATGGGTGGAGAAGAGACTGTCCATGCGCTGCCCGTTCAGCGGGTTGACGATGAACATATGCGCGGTCGCGGGATTGCGCTCGGCCTCCATGTTAACACTGTGCCCCGCCGAGCCGGCGATCTTGGCCAAGGCCGAGGCGAGCGCGCGCGGGTTGCCGCAGATTTCCGCGCCGCGCCGGTCGGCGGAATATTCGCGCGTGCGCGAGATCGCCATCTGCACGATCATCGCCGCGAAGGGCGCGACCAGAGTCGCCACCAGGATGCCGATCAGGCCCAGCGGATTGTTGTTCTCGCGATGGCCGCCGAAGAAGAAGGCGAAATTGCCGAGCATGGAGATCGCGCCGGCCAGCGTCGCGGTGACGGTCATGGTCAGCGTGTCGCGGTTCTGCACATGGGCGAGTTCGTGTGCCATGACCCCGGCGACCTCGTCCGGCGTCAGGCGAGCCAGGAGGCCGGTCGTCGCGGCCACCGCCGCGTTTTGCGGATTGCGGCCCGTGGCGAAGGCGTTGGGCTGGTCGTTCTCGATGAGATAGACGCGGGGCATGGGCAGGCCGGCGCGCTCGGACAGCACCGCCACCATGCGGTAGAGATCGGGCGCGGTGCGCTCGTCCACCTCGTGCGCGTCGTACATGCGCAGAACCAGCTTGTCGGCGTTCCAGTAGGAAAAGAGATTGGTGGCGAGGGCGAACAGGAAGGCGATCATCATGCCGCCGCGCCCGCCGAGCAGGAAGCCGACGCCCATGAAGAGGGCGGTCATCCCGGCAAGCAGCATGGCCGTCTTGATCTGGTTCATGGGTCGGATCGTTCCTCGCCCCGGCACGCCGTGAAATCCTTTGGGGGCTTGCGGTCGGCGCCGTTTCGACCGATCTGCCACGGCAGAGGATGTGGGGCCGACCTGCCGGCCCGTCAACGAAGCGCGCCGGCCGGAGAGGCCAGCCGCTCCGCTCACGAGGAGCCATCGCGATGACCGACGAAGCCGACCGGACCCCCGAGCGCGTTCTTTCCCCCGCCGCGCAGCGGGCGCTGGCGGAGGCCGAGGCGCGCCGGGCGCGCGGCGAGGCGGAAAAGCTGAACGGCAGCGAGCGGCCGCCCGAACAAGGCGGGCGCGGCGGCGCCGAGCCGGCCCGCTACGGCGACTGGGAAAAGAACGGCATCATCTCGGACTTTTGATCGGCGGCTCGTCGCACCGGTTGCCGGGGAGCGGACGCAGCCTTCCCCTCGGTCGGGCGTTCTCCGGAGAGAGCTTTGGGAGTTGGGCGACATGGAGCGGACAGGCGTTCGCCCCTGACTGCGATGGCGTCGAGGGCCGGGATATGAGCGACGAAAGCCCCCAAGGGACCGATTGAATTTCAAGCGGGCGGCCGTAGCAGAGGTGGCGTCCGCCTTGCTGCTCATAGCTCTTCCGGGAAAGCGGGCGATGTCCGAGGGTGACGCAATTCCCCGAAGCGTCGATCGTAAGAGCATCTGCGATAGGGACGCCGGCCGAGCGCTTGCTGATTGGCGCTTTGTAATGGGGCGGGACGGCTCCAGCGGGCCGGGAGAGATCGATGAATGAGGCAGGCGTCTTGGCCATGGACGCGAGGCCTGCACTCACGAGAAACCGACGCCGGCCAAGCCACTTCCGGGCTGGCTTACGGCGATCAGGTGCGATGGTTTGCGCGGCCACCCAAGGTGGCAGATGGCGCAGACCCCTTCGACCTCTATGTGCTCTCTTTCGAAGCCTCTTGAGGAAGACGAACCAGACCTTGCACGTTTGAGAATAGGAATTTAATCTTTGGGGCTTAGGAGCGCTTCCATGCGATTGGTCTGCCTCGTTCTCTTTCTCGGTCTCACGCCCGCCCTCGCCGCCGACGAGGAAACGCCGCCCCGCGAGATCGCGGGGCCGGTCACGGCGCGGGTCATCAAGGTTCGCGACGGGGACACGGTGGAGGTCGAGGCCTATATCTGGCCGCTCCAAAGCGTGACCGTCGCGGTGCGCCTGCGCAATGTCGACGCGCCCGAGCTCCGGGGCCAATGCGAGGCGGAGCGAGCCAGCGCCTGGCAGGCGCGCGAGCGCCTCGCCGCCCTTGTCGGCGACGGCCCGGTGCAGCTCCGCCGCATTTCCGGCGACAAGTATTTCGGCCGGGTCCTGGCCGATCTCTCCAGCCCGACCGAGCCCGACATCGCCACGCGGCTCCTGCGCGAAGGGCTGGTGGACGCCTATGACGGCGGACGGCGCCGCAACTGGTGCGCGACGGTCGGCGCCCTGAAACAGACGCCGCCGACCAGAGGCTGACGGCGCTTCGCTGGGTGCGAGATGATCGGGCCGCTCTCGCCTATTGCCGCTCACGTCCAGCATGCAGCGGAAAAACTGCTAGAGGAATCGAATGCGAGGATCGGCTTTCGAAACCGCCACGCTTCGCTATGCGCCCCTCGCTCGACGCTGGGTCCCGACGGGCGAGCCGAAAGAGCGGTTAGCCTGCCTGCCGCAGACTGCTGCCGCGCTAGGAACTTGCCGCGCGCATGCCGCCGCCCTCTCCTGGCCAAGACGAACATCCCGCCTAACGCCCCTCGAACCGTTTTGGGAATTGGCGGGCAAAGAGCGGGCGCGAGATGTGGGATGTTACGAGGCGCGCCGCTTCGGGATGAGAAGGCGCAGCGGCAAGGATCGGCAACCCTCCAAGCGGAAGGGCGAAACTTCGTATGCGCCTACGCAGGTCTGATCCGCTTGCGCGACACGCCTTTCCCCCCGAGCGAAGGCGAAGAGGCACCGATGGACCAAAGCTCCGAGCGGACTCCAACCGACGCAGCCCAACCAAAGGTACATCGCAGCCGACACACGCTAAACATCATGTAGACGCTGAGGCGCACCTTGCGAGACGCCATCCCGTGAATGGCGGCATCGCTCTCTTTGGAAGACGCGCTGTTCTATCGGGAGGACCAGACGCCGCCCCTTCCCTCCCTTCCCTCCCTTCCCACCCTTGCCTCCCCAGCCCCGATCGCTATCTCTTGGCCACGGAGGGACGACCCTTCCCGCCCGGCCTCGGCCGGGACGGCTGATCCGCTCGGGACGACCCGGCCTTTTCAAAAAGGGTCCTCCCATGGCCTATCTCCTTCTTCTCGTCGCCGGCCTTCTGGAAGTCGGCTGGGCGTTCTCCATGAAACAGTCGGACGGGTTCTCGCGCCTCGGGCCGACGCTCCTGACCTTCGCGCTCATGGCGGCGAGCTTCGCGCTTCTGTCGCTGGCCATGCGCAGTTTGCCGCTCGGCACGGCCTATGCGATCTGGACCGGCATCGGCGCGCTCGGTGCCTTTCTGGTTGGCATTCTCGTGCTCGGCGAAAGCGCCAATCCGATGCGGCTTCTGGCCGCCCTACTCATTCTCGGGGGTCTCGTGCTCATGAAGGTGTCGACGCCCGCATGATGCGTGAGAACGGCTGGTTCCATCGGACGAGGGCGGCTAGAAGGTTTCACGTGAAACACCGGGGACCTGCATGACGTCTTCCTCCTCCCGCACGCACATCGTCGAAGCCAAGCTGGCGGACGTGGTTCGACAGGCCGTCGAGGCGCTCGCGCCGGGCTTCGCCGTCCGCCTGTGGACGGGCGAGCGCATCGGGCCGGCCAGCGGCCCCGTTCTCACCATTCGCAGCGCCACCACCCTCGCCCGCCTCGCCTTCCGCCCACGGATCGACACGCTGGTGGCGCTGTGGATGGACAAGAGCCTCGATATCGAGGACGGCACGATCTTCGACATCGCCGAGGCGCGCGCGGGAACGAGCTCGCGCGGTGTGCTCAAGCGGCTGGACAAGTGGCGCCTCGCCAAGGCTCTGCCGGCGCTTCTCTCCCTGCGCAGGCTCGCCAAGGCCGAGGCGGACGAGGCGAAGGTCGGCGCCGATGCCGGGGCCAGCGGCTCCACCAAGGCGGCGATCCAGTTTCACTACGACGTGTCGAACCGCTTCTACGGCCTCTTTCTGGACGAGCGCATGGTCTATTCCTGCGCCTATTTCACCGAGTGGCACGACGATATCGACCGCGCCCAGCGCGACAAGCTCGACATGATCTGTCGCAAGCTACGGCTCCAGCCGGGCGAGCGGATGCTCGACATCGGCTGCGGCTGGGGCGCGCTGCTGATCCACGCCGCCCAGACCTACGGCGTCACCGGCCATGGCGTGACGCTCAGCCAGGCGCAGTTCGACCTCGCCACGGAGCGCGTGCGCGCCGCCGGCCTAGAGGATCGGATCACGATCGAGCTGAAACCGTTTCAGGAACTGACGGGGACCTTCGACAAGATCTCCTCCATCGGCATGTTCGAGCATGTCGGCTTTGCCAACCACGACGCCTATTTCGGCGCGGTGAAACGGCTGCTGCGCCCGCGCGGCCTTTATCTCCACCACACGATCGCCCGGCCCGCGAAGAAGGATTTCAAGACCTTCACCAAGGGCTCGCGTGAGTACCGCGCGCTCACGCGCTACATCTTCCCCGGCGGCGAGCTCGACTGGATCGGCCATTCGCTCCAGAAGCTGGAGGCGAACCGGTTCGAGGTGCACGACGTCGAGAACTGGCGCGAGCATTACGGGCGCACCTGCCGGCTCTGGGCGCTACGTCTTCAGGCGCGGATGGACGAAGCGGTGGCCGAGGTCGGCGAGCCGCAGGCCCGGCTCTGGCTGCTCTATCTAGCCGGCTGCGCCCTGGCCTTCGAGCGCGGCACGGTGATGATCAACCAGACGCTGGCCTCCAAGCGCGACAAGGGCCCCTCCGGTCTGCCGCCGACCCGCGCCGATCTCTATCGCTGACGCCCGCCCTTCCGCCTTTCTGGCGTAAGCGGTTTCGTCGGCCCTTCGCATCGCTGCGCTGCGGGAACAGGAAGGCTCCCGAAGAGTTGATCCCGGCGTGAGCGCGAAGCGCGCGAGGCGAGCCGGAGGGTTGGCATGTTGGACGAGGAAAGGCCGGGAGCCGCGCCGAGGTCGAACGGCGAGGGCGAGCGCTATCCCTGGAACGAGGGCAATCTCGAGTCCCGCACCGGCGACGCCCCGCCTCGGCGCGATCCCGCGCCCAAGCCAGGCCGGAGCGAAGGCGCCGGGGAAAGCGACGCGTCCAAGTCCGACGCTGATGCAGAAACTAATGCCAAGCGCCCGTCCCTCCTGAGGCGCCATCCGTTCCGCATTCTCCTCGCCGTCCTCCTCGTCGCGCTCGCCTGCGCCGGGGGCTATTGGTACTGGCTGGTCTATTCCCATCCCTTCGAGACCACCGACGACGCCTTCATCGACTCGCGCCAGTTCGCCGTTTCGCCGAAGATCCCCGGGGCCATCGTCGAGGTTCCGGTGGAGGACAACCAGCATGTGAATGTCGGCGACACGCTGTTCCGCATCGACCCGCGCGACTACGAAGCCGCGCTGGCGGAGGCCAAGGCGCGCGTCGCCGCCGCGCAGGCCGCTGTCAACGGGGCGGACGCGCAGATCGCCGCTCAGCAGGCGCAGGTCGAGGAAACCCGCTCGCAGGTCGAGCAGGCGCAGGCGAGCCTCGAATTCGCCAAGCAGGAAGCCGCCCGCGCGCAGGAACTCGTTCGCTCGGGCGCCGGCACGGTGCAGACGGCCCAGCAGCAGACCTCGAACCTTCAGCAGCAGGAAGCGGCGCTGACCCGCGCCCGCGCGGGCGTCGTCTCCGCCCAGAAGCAGGTCGGCTCGCTCCAGGCGCAGAAGGCGACCTCGCTCGCCGACCTGCGCGAGGCCGAGGCGCAGCAGATGCAGGCCGAGCTGAACCTCACTTATGTCACCGTCCAGGCCGCGCAGCCCGGCCGCCTCGTGCGCCTGACCGGCGCCGTCGGCCAGTATGTCCAGGCCGGGCAGAGCCTTGCCATGTTCGTGCCCGACGAGATCTGGGTGACCGCGAATTTCAAGGAAACGCAGATCACCGACATGCGCCCGGGCCAGCCCGTGGACATCCGCATCGACGCCTATCCCGACCACGAAATCCGGGGCCATGTGGATTCCGTGCAGCCGGGCTCGGGCACCGCCTTCTCGCTCCTGCCGGCCGAGAACGCGACCGGCAACTACGTGAAGGTCGTGCAGCGCGTGCCGGTGAAGATCGTCGCCGACAACTGGCCGACCGACGTGTCGATCGGCCCCGGAATGTCGGTGGTGCCCACCATCACCGTGCGCCCGAGGGACTGATCCGATGGCCGCAGCGGCAGGCGCCTCGGCCGGGCGGCCGAGCAATCCGTGGCTGATCGCCGTGGTCGTGTCGATCGCGACCTTTATGGAGGTTCTCGACACGACCATCGCCAACGTGGCGCTGCGCTACATCTCGGGCGGGCTCGGCGTGTCCTCGGACGAGGCCTCCTGGGTGGTCACGACCTATCTCGTGTCCAACGCCATCGTGCTCACCGCTTCCAGCTTCATCGCCAAGCGCTATGGGCGCAAGCGCTTTTATCTCGCGTGCCTCGCGCTCTTCACGGTCTCCTCCGTCCTGTGCGGCCTTGCCTGGAACATCGAGTCGTTGCTCTTCTTCCGCGTGCTCCAGGGTTTTGCCGGCGGCGGCATGGTGCCGATCTCGCAGTCCATCCTCGCCGACAGCTTTCCGCCGGAAAAGCGCGGCCAGGCCTTCGCGCTGTTCGGCGTCGCGGTCGTGGTCGCGCCCGTGATCGGCCCGACGCTCGGCGGCTGGCTGTCGGACAACTACTCCTGGCACTGGTGCTTTCTCATCAACGGCCCGATCGGCATCCTGGCCTTCGCGCTCGTCTGGCAGCTGGTGACGGAGTCGGACGAGACGCGGCGCGAGCGGGCGGAGCTGAAGCGCCGGGGCGTGCCGTTCGATCTCGTCGGCTTCCTCTCAGTCGCGACCTTTCTCGGCGCGCTGGAGCTGATCCTCGACCGCGGCCAGACGGAGGACTGGTACGGCTCGACCTTCATCATCGTCTCCACCGCGGTCTGCGTCCTCGCCTTCCTGTTCATGGTCCCTTGGGAGCTGAAGCACCGAAATCCCGTGGTGGACATCCGCATGATCTGGAGCCGGCAGTTCGGCTCCTGCTTCCTCGTGATGATGGCGACGGGCGCGATCCTGATCGCCACCACGCAGTTCCTGCCCGAGCTTCTGCAGACCTTCTACGGCTACACCGCGACCTGGGCGGGCCTTGCGCTCTCGCCGGGCGGCGTCGTCACCATGACAATGATGTTCGTGGTCGGGCGTCTCACCAGCGTGGTGCAGCCGAAATATCTGATCGCGCTGGGGGCCGCGATCGTCGCCGGCGCCATGTGGGACCTGACGCGCCTGTTCCCCGATCTCAACTTCGGCTTCTTCGTCTGGTCGCGCATCTATGTCGGCCTCGGCCTGCCGCTGATCTTCATCCCCATCACCACGGCGTCCTACGACGGCATTCCGCCGGACAAGACCGACCAGGCCTCGGCGCTCATCAACGTGGCGCGCAATGTCGGCGGCTCGATCGGCGTCTCGATCGCGCAGAACACGCTGGCCTTCCGCGAGCAGTTCCACCAGAGCCGGCTGGTGGAGCATATCGTGCCGAGCGAGCCGGCCTATCAGCAGACCATGCAGACGCTGACCTCCTACCTGCGTTCGCAAGGCCTGTCGGCGGCCGACGCGCAGTCCGGCGCCATCGCCGTGATCGGCCAGACTCTGCAACGCCAGGTCGGCACGCTCGCCTATATCGACGTCTTCCACGTGCTCATGCTGATCTCGGCCGCCGCCGTGCCGCTGGCCCTGATCCTGCGCAACGTGAAGCTCGGCGGCGGCGCCCCGGCGGGCGGGCACTGAGAGCCTGTTTGGAAACGAAGAAGCCCCGCCGGAGCGGGGCTTCTTTCAGCGTAGACTGGAGAGACCAGGGTCAGGCGTGGATGGGACGGGCGCGGGGCGCCTCGGCCGCATCGCCCTCGTCCGCGAAGCCGAGCTCCGCGCCGCTGCGCCGGGTTTCGGCCCGGACGAGGAAGCGGATCTCCTCGCGCAGCAGGGCCAGTTCCTCGCCGAGCAAGGTGATCTGGGCTTCCGCGCGCAGGTTGGTCTCGTAGTCGAGACGGGCCTCGAACCGATCCTTCGCCGCCTGCCGGTTCTGGCTCATCATGATGACGGGTGCCTGCAGCGCCGCGACCATGGAGAGCACGAGGTTCAGGAAGATGAAGGGGAACGGATCGAAGGCGTTGGCGGCGAGCACCACCGTATTCAGGACGGCCCAGCCGACCAGAAAGACGGTGAAGCCGATGATGAAGCTCCAGGAGCCGCCGATCACGGCGACCCGGTCCGCCAGACGCTCGCCGAAGGTCATGCCGTCGTTGAACATCTCGTTGGGATCGCGCATGCGGGAGGCACGGCGGAGCTGATAGGCGACGAAACGGATTGCCGTGTTCATGGCTCACCTCACATGTCGCGACGGGCCGCAGCACCGGTCGCGAGGTGAGCCGGATGGATCAGCTCAGCGACAGGCTCTGCGGCAGACGCGATCGACTGGGATCGTTGTTGCTGGGCATGATCCTTGGGGACCGGTTGGTAATGGGGAGCGCCGGGCGCGAAGGCTTGCAGCGCAAGGGGGAAATGAACCCGAACGCGGGCCGGGTCAAGCCCGTCCTGCGGCCTCGCGCCAAGCTGTCCGAAAATTTAGAAAGGGCGTCGCCGAGCGGCCTCGGCTGACCGGCCGGGCGAGCGCCCAGCGAAAAGGCCGCTCCCCTTTCGGGAAGCGGCCTCCGTGATATCAGTCATGCCGGGGGTCGTCGGACCGCTGCCGGATCGACATATCGTTTACGCGTTCGAAAGAGGCTGCTCCTGCAAACCCGTGAGATACAAAGACCCAACCGGCATTTGGAAATCACTCGACATTGGATCACCTCCTTTCGCTTCGTTGAACACGAGACAGAGAATGGGGTGATGCGAAGCGATGCGCAAGGCCCAAGAGTGCGTCATCGCGCCCCGCCTCTTTTGGCCGGCGCTTCGCAGGGCGTTGGGGCGGGGTTGCGCATCTGAGTCGAGCGAGTGGAGCTTTTTGCGTTCATCACGGCATCGGTATCGAAACTGCGATCGGGAGGCGGATTTGGACACAAACCACCCGTCCTGCGTCTTCAGAGGTTCATGAGAATGACGGGCGTCCTAGCCCGCATCCACGATGAATATGCGCGCTTCCTGTGCTTCGCCGCGTTCGATCTTGATCGGTGCCTATTCGGCCGATCGGTAAAAGGCCAACGCCTCGGCAAGGGTCGCGAGCTCGAAGATGCCGGCGATCGGCAAAGGTTCCACGTCCCCTTCCAAGGTCTGCCCCACCGGGCCGAAGTGAACGAGACGTCCGCCCGCGGCCGGTAGCGCCGCCCGGAAGCGCGGTGTCTTTCCCGCTCACGCCTTCAGCGCCGCCGCGATCTCCTCGATCAGCGCGTCCCGGCCGATGCCCGTCAGGAAGGGCAGGCCCTTGAAGACCGGCTTTCCGATGTCGTCGGGCACCGGAGTGGTGGCGACCACGAGGTCGGCGTCCTCGGCCAAGCTGCGCACCTCCGTCGCCTTGCATTGCCGGATCTCGACCGGAATGCCGCGTTCCTGCATGGCCTCCTCGATTGCCACGGCGACGACGGTGGAGGTGGCGACGGCGGTGCCGCAGGCGATCAGAATGGTCTTCTTGCGCATGGGGTCGTCCAATCTTGAAAGGGAAGAGGTCAGGCGGCGACGAGGGAAAGAACCTCGTCGGGCGTCTGGGCGGTGAGGATGCGCTCCAGCGCCCGCTGGTCCTGCAGGAAGCCCATGATCGCCTGGAGAAGGGCGATCTGGCCGTTCTTGTCCGAAATCGCGAGGGCGAAGACGATGCGCACGGGCAGCGCCTCGTCGGGATCGTCCATGCTGGCGAAGCGGACGGGCTCGCGCAGAACCGCCAGCGCCACGGCGGGGGCGATCACATGCTCCCGGTCCGTGTGCGGGATCGCGGCGTTGATCGCGCCGAGCGGCAGGCCGGTCGGCATGGTGCGCTCGCGCTCGATCACGGCCGGGCCGTAGCTCGGCCGCACCCGCCCCGCCGCCTCCAGTCGCTCCGCCAGAAGCGTGATGGCTTCCTCCGCCGAGCGCGCCTCGGCCCCCAGGAGGATCAGCGACGGGTCGAGATGAGTTCGCAGCATGGTGTCTCCTCGACGGGTCGGTGGATCAGCGCGGCGTGACGGCGGGCGCGCCGGGGCCGCGCGAGAGCGGCGCGGGTTCCGCCGGCTCCTCGCCGCCCGCCAGCCTGTCGAAGGCACGGGGCGCGGCGCGGTAGCCGAACAGGAGCGCGAGGATCGCCACCAGCACGAGGCCGAGACCCATCAGCCCCCATCCCTCGGCCGCCCGGATCACGAGATAGGGGAGGTAGAGGAACCCGTCCACGACGCTGGTGATGGCGCTGGCCTGCGGGGGAATGGCGAAGCCCGATCCCGCTGCGGTCGCCGTCATCAGCGGCGAAAGCGCCATGCCGACATAGAAGCCGAGCGTCAGCGTCACCGTGCCGATCACCACCATGCGGAAGACGTTTCCGTTGACGATGGGCGCGGCCATGGCGACCACGAAGGGGATGACGGCGAGATCGGCGAAGAGGATGATGCGGTTGCCCGGCAGGATCAGCGACAGGAGAATGGCGATCGGCACGAGGATCAGCGAGCTCGCGATCGCCGCCGGGTGGCCGATCAGGATCGCGGAGTCGAGCCCGACATGGATCTCGCGGTCTCCCGCCCGCTTCTGCACGAAGGAGCGCGCCGCCTCCGAGACCGGGATCAGCCCTTCCATCAGGATCTTCACCATGCGCGGCAGAAGCAGCATGACGGCGGCAAGATTGACGCCCGTCTGCAACGCCTTGGTGATGACGGTGCCGGCATCCGCGCTGCCGGCATAGGCGACGAGGCCGAGCACCAGCCCGATGACGAGGCCCATGACGATCGGCTCGCCGAACACGCCGAGTCGGCGCTGCACGGTCTCGGTGTCGATGCGGATGTCGCGGATGCCGGGAATGCGGTCCATCAGCCAGTTCAGCCCGATGGCGACCGGCACGATCTGCGCGGAGGCGAGATGCGGCACGGAGACGCCCGGCACGCCGTAGAACCGCTGCACGCCCTTGGCAGTCCAGTCCGCCAGCACCAGCGACAGGGCCGCCATGAGGGCGGCGGCGAGGAGTCCGTAGCCGAGGCTTCCCGTCGCCGCCGTCACCAGCGAGCCGACGAAGGCGAAGTGCCAGAAGTTCCAGACATCGACGTTCAGCGTGCGCGTCAGCCCGGAAAAGAGCAGCGCCACGTTGACGAGAATGCCGATAGGAATGACCCAGAGCCCGACCGAGGAGCCGAAGGCGATCGCGGCGGCCGAAGGCCAGCCGACATCCACGATGTCGCGCTGCATGCCGGTGTTGGTGACGATGGCCTGGGCCACCTGCCCCAGCGTCGTCAGCATCAGGCCGAGCACGAGATTGATGCCGACGAAGGCGACGCCTATGGTGAGGCCGGCGCGAAAGGCCCGGCCCGGCTTGGCGCCGAGCACGAGGGCAATCGCGAAGATGAGAATGGGAAGGAGGACGGTCGCGCCGAGCGCGTCCACGACCCCCTTCAACAGGCCGAGCATGTCGTTCATCGTGTCCTCCCGAAGCACAAAGGCTTGCCGGGGCGGCGCGGCTTCAAGCTTTCCGTCTTTCCTCCCCAAGAGGAAGTGGAACACTTGTCCTGATGGTTATCAAGTTGTTCAAACAGACGAGTCCCCGCTTTTCCCTTGCGCGTCTCGCCTTCGGCTCAATCGCCTGACGGCCCGGTCGGCCGGGGATATCGGTCAAAGCGCGTCGCCGGCCCGGCGGTGGCAAGCCGGCCCTTTCCTCAGAGGCCGAGCGTCCATGGAAAAAGGGGGCCGAAGCCCCCTTCCCGCTTAGCGCTTGGGTTCGGCCCGGCTCAGGCAGCAGCGGTCTTGCGGTTCTGCCGGTTGCCGACGAGATCGTCCACCACGGCGGGGTCGGCGAGCGTCGAGGTGTCGCCCAGCGCGCCGAAATCGTCCTCCGCGATCTTGCGCAGGATGCGGCGCATGATCTTGCCCGAGCGCGTCTTGGGCAGGCCGGGCGCGAACTGGATCTTGTCGGGCGAGGCGATGGGGCCGATCTCGTTTCGCACATGGGCGACGAGCTCTTTCTTCAGCTCCTCCGAGGGCGCCTCGCCTTCCATCAGCGTGACGTAGCAGTAGATGCCCTGCCCCTTCACGTCGTGGGGATAGCCGACCACCGCCGCTTCCGAAACCTTGGGGTGCGAGACGAGCGCCGACTCCACCTCGGCCGTGCCCATGCGGTGGCCCGACACGTTGATGACGTCGTCCACCCGGCCGGTGATCCACCAGTAGCCGTCCTCGTCGCGCCGCGCGCCGTCGCCGGTGAAGTACTTGCCGGGATAGGTCGAGAAATAGGTCTGCTCGAAGCGCTCGTGATCGCCGAACACGGTTCGCATCTGGCCAGGCCAGCTGTCGGTGATGCAGAGATTGCCTTCGGTCGCGCCCTCCAGCACCTTGCCCTCGCCGTCCACCAGCTGCGGCTGGACGCCGAAGAAGGGGCGCGTCGCCGAGCCTGGCTTGAGATCGGTGGCGCCGGGCAGCGGCGTGATGAGGATGCCGCCCGTTTCGGTCTGCCACCAGGTGTCGACGATCGGGCAGCGCTCCTCGCCCACCACGCGATAATACCAGTTCCAGGCTTCCGGGTTGATCGGCTCGCCGACCGAGCCGAGAACGCGGATGGACTTGCGCGAGGACTTGGTGACGAACTCGTCGCCCGCCCCCATCAGGGCGCGGATGGCGGTCGGCGCGGTGTAGAAGATGTTGACGCCGTGCTTGTCGACCACCTGCCACATGCGCCCGGCGTCGGGATAGTTCGGCACGCCCTCGAACATCAGGGTCGTGCCGCCGTTGGCGAGCGGGCCGTAGACGGTGTAGCTGTGGCCCGTGACCCAGCCGACATCGGCCGTGCACCAGAAGACCTCGCCCTCGCGATAGTCGAAGACGTATTGATGCGTCATCGAGGCCCAGACGAGATAGCCGCCCGTCGTGTGCAGCACGCCCTTGGGCTTGCCGGTGGAGCCCGAGGTGTAGAGAATGAAGAGCGGGTCCTCGGCCCCCATCTCCTCCGGCGGGCAGTCGGCGGATACCGTTTCGCGCGCCTCGTGCCACCAGACGTCGCGCCCGGGCGTGACCGGCACCTCGGCGCCGGTGCGCCGGACCACCAGCACCTTCTCGACCGCGTGGCCGCTCTTGGCGGCGATCTCGATCGCCTTGTCGGCATTGCTCTTCAAGGGCACCTTGCGCCCGGCGCGCAGGCCCTCGTCGGCGGTGACGAGGATCCTGGAGCCCGAGCCCTCCATGCGCCCGCCCAGCGCATCGGGCGAGAAGCCGCCGAACACCACCGAATGCACCGCGCCGATGCGCGCGCAGGCGAGCATCGCCACCGCCGCCTCGGGGATCATCGGCATGTAGATCGACACCCGGTCGCCGCGCCGGGCGCCCATGTCCTTCAGGACGTTGGCCATGCGGGAGACTTCGCCGTAGAGCTCCCGGTAGGAGATGGCGCGGGACTCGGACGGATCGTCCCCTTCCCAGAGAATGGCGGTCTGGTCGCCGCGCTTGTCGAGATGCCGGTCGAGACAGTTGGCTGAGAGGTTGAGCGTGCCGTCCTCGAACCATTTGATCGAGACGTTGCCCGGCGCGAAGGAGGTGTTCTTCACCTTGGCATAGGGCTTGATCCAGTCCAGCCGCTGCCCGTGCTCGCGCCAGAACCCGTCGGGATCGCCGACGCTCTTCTCGTACCAGCTGGCGTAGTCGGCTTGCGTCAAAAGCGCGCCGGCCTTCCATTCGTCCTTGACGGGCAGCGTCGTCATCGTCTCGTTTCCTCCCAGACATCGGCGGCGCGCGTTGGCGCGCGACTCAGCCTCCGGCGGAGTCTAGAGCGCTTCAAGCGGCGAGGAAACCTTGTGCCGCGACCCGATCAGTCTTCCCGCTTCACCGGGCCGCCGAGCACGTCGTCGATATAGAACTCACGCACGAGCGTGCGCACCACGGCGACCACGGGCACGGCGAGAACGAAGCCGAGAAGCCCGAACAGAAGCCCGAAGATCACCTGCGCGCCGAGCGTCAGCGCTGGCGGCAGCGAGGTCGTGTAGCGCTGGGCGATGGGCTGGGCGACATTGCTCTCCACGCCCTGAATCAGAAGGTAGAGGCCGAGCGCCCAGAGCGCCATGTCGACGCCCTGCGCGAGCGCGGCCAGGACGATGATCGCCCCTGCCACGAAGGCGCCCACCGTCGGCACGAAAGCGAGAAGGCCGGCCTGGAGCGCCAGGAGAAAGGCGTTGTTGACGCCGATCAGAAGCAGTCCCGCCCAGGAGACGGTGAAGATCAGCGCCATGGAGATGGCGTCGCCCGCCACCCAGAGGATCAGCGAATGGGCGGCCTTCTTCAAAACCGCCGAGACGCGCGCCCGCTTCTCCTTAGGAAACAGCGACACGACCCCGTCGCGGTAGACGCCTGGTTGCCAGGACACGAAGATGGCGAGAAACAGCACCACGAAGAAATTGCCCACCGCGCCCAGCGCGCCGAACAGCGCCTGCCCCGCCGAGGAAGCAAGGCCCGACGGCAGGAGATCCTCGAAGGATTTCGAGCCCGAGCCGGGGTCCACCGGCAGGCCCATTTGCTGCAGCGAATGCAGGAGCTTGTCGGCCTGCTCGCGCACGCCGGCCAGAAGATTGTTGAACTCCTGCACCAGCGCGATGCCGCCCCAGGCGACGGGGGCGAGGATCATGGCGAAGGTCAGGAGATAGACCAGGAGCAGCGAGGCCCAGCGCGGCAGGCCGAGGCGCTGGAACAGGCGCGCGACGCCGCAGAAGATCGCCGCCAGCAGCAGCGAGGCGAAGATCAGGAAGAAGCCCGTGGCGGCATAGGAGAACACCACGACGGCCAGGATCATGCCGAGCACGATCGCCGCGATCGACACCGTGCGATAGGCCACCGGACGCGGCGTCGCGGCCGGCGTGGGCGCGGGGCCGGACGAGGAGCTGGAAAAGGGATTCTGCACGCGGCCGCACTCCTGACAAAACACGCGCCCGAACGACGCGGCCGGAAACGCGCCGGCAGTGCGACCAATATTGCTCTCGCATCGGCGAAATCGAGAGTGGCGCCGTTCGGGTTGAGCCGCGGGACAGTGAGGCCACCGACGGGTGAAGCGGTTGGTCGTTTACCGGCCGGGCCGTCATCCCCGCTTTGCCAAATCCCGCTAGGCCTGCCGCATGCACGATGACGACCTGCCTCCTTCCGAAGCTGTGCTCCACCGGCTGTTGCGCGAGCAGGCGCCCGACTGGGCCGGACTGCCGATCCGCCCTGTCGTTTCTTCGGGAACGGACAATGCGCTGTTTCGCATCGGGGATCGCACAGTTCTCCGCCTGCCCCGTCGTGCTTCGGCGGTGCCGCTTCTTGCCAAGGAACTGGACTGGCTGCCGCGCTTGCGCGGCCTGCCGCTTGCCGTTCCTCGTCTGCGATTGCGCGGACGGGTCGATCTGGGTCTGCCCTGCGAGTTCGGCCTCTTCGACTGGATGGAAGGTCGGATCGCCTCTCCCGACGCCATCGCCGACCCCGCAGCCGCCGCCCGTGCGCTCGCTGGCTTTCTGCAATCCCTCCAGTCCATACCCAGCGAAGGCGCGCCCCTGGCAGGCGAGCGCAACAGCCGGCGCGGCGTTCCGCTTGCGGAGCTTTCGGACCGAACGCATCCAGCGATCGAGGCTGTCGCGGACGAGATCGACGCGCCCCGGGCCCATATCCTTTGGGAGCGGGCTTGCTGTGAGCGCTACATGGGACCGAGCGTCTGGCTGCACGGGGATCTGAAGGCCGATAATCTTCTCGCGCGGGACGGGGTCCTCGCTGGGCGTCATCGATTGGGGCCTTTCGGCGGTGGGCGATCCAGCGGCCGATTATGCCAGTGCATGGTCCTGGGTCGATCCATTCGCTCGCGAGACGTTTCGCGACGCCTGCGCGTTGAGCGAGAGCGATTGGCTCCGGGCCAAGGGCTGGGCGCTCTATGCCGCCGTCATCGCCCTCGCCTATTATCGGGACGGTCGGAACGAGGCTTTGTGCCGGCAATCGCGGCTGACCCTGTCGCGCATGGACCTGTTGCTCTGATCCCGTGAAGGGGTCGGATCGTCTATCGGTCGTCCAACGGCTGAAACCGGCTCGCTCTCGGGACGGAACGGCAGCAACGTTACAGCGGCTCACATTTCTGTTACGGGCAGGGTGAGACAGTGAAGGATCGCCGTTCCATGGAAGCCGTGCTTGCTCCCCTCGTCGCCAGCCTCGTCACCGTCATGTCCGCCGGCGGGTTGGTCGGCGTCGCCGTGTTAATGGGGCTGGAATCGGCCTGCCTGCCGCTACCCTCCGAGATCATCATGCCCTTTGCCGGCTATCTCGCCTCGACCGGGCAGTTCAGCCTTCTGGCGGCCGCGCTGGCCGGGGCGATCGGCTGCAATATCGGCTCGCATCTCGCCTACGAGATCGGCGCGCGGGGCGGGCGGCCCTTCGTGGAGCGGTTGATCCGCCGGGCGCATTGGGGCACCAAGGAGCTGGCGCTGTCGGACCGGTTCTTCGCCCGCTACGGCTCGCTCGCCATCTTCATCGGCCGCCTCCTGCCCGTGGTGCGCACCTTCCTGTCGCTGCCCGCCGGCATCGCGCGGATGAACCTCTGGCGCTTCCACCTCTACACGTTCACCGGCTCGTTTCTGTGGTGCTACGCCCTCGCCTGGCTCGGCGCGCGCCTCGGCGAGCACTGGAACGACACGCCCTGGGTCAAGACCGCTTTCCACGTGGCCGACGCGCTGGTGATCCTCGCCGTCATCGTCGGCGCCGTCTGGTTCTGGCGCAGCCGACGCCGCAGCCGCGCCTGAGCGTCGTCTAATCGCGCGAAGCTCCGGCTTACGAGCGTGAGCCGAAGATCGCCGAGCCGACGCGCACGCTGGTGGCGCCGAAGGGGATGGCGCGCTCGAAATCGCCGGACATGCCCATGGAGAGCTTCTCCACTCCCGCCTCGCCCGCGATCTTCTCGAGCAGCGCGAAATAGGGACCGGGATGCTCCTCGGCAGGCGGAATGCACATGAGACCTTCGACCGCGAGGCCGTGCGCCTCGCGGCAGTGCTTGACGAAAGCCACCGCCTCGCGCGGCGGAATGCCGGCCTTCTGCGCTTCCTCGCCGATATTGACCTGGACGTAGAGACGAAGCGCCCTGCCCTGCTTCTGCATTTCCTTGGCGATCTCGGCGGCGATTTTCTCGCGGTCCACCGTCTCGATCACGTCGAACAGCGCCACAGCCTCGGCCGTCTTATTGGACTGGAGCGGGCCGATGAGGTGGAGTTCCAGATCGGGAAAGGCCTCGCGCAGCGCCGGCCACTTGCCCTGCGCTTCCTGAACCCGGTTCTCGCCGAAGACGCGCTGCCCGGCCTCCAGCACGGGGCGGATCTCCTCGGCCTCGAAGGTCTTCGACACGGCGACGAGTTGGACGCTGCCCGCCAGGCGCCGGGCCTCGGCTTCCGCCTCGCGGATGCGGGCGCGGATTTCGTGAAGGCGGTCGACGGCGGTCTCGCTCATGGCATTCCTTGAAGAAAAGGCGGTTTTTCTCTATGTTGAGGAGTGGGTGCCGGAGCGCTAACTCCGACACCCTTCGCCTTAGATGATCAGTCGGACCCGGAGACAGACTTGCCAGCCTCTCCGGGTCCGTTTCATCTCAAGCGTGACGCTCAGCGGAATCATCCACATCGCTTGTCACTCCCTGGAAGGCAAAGCCCATGCCGAGGCCACGGTGGCTCATCCTCCATGGTGCGCGAGGCTGGCGGCACGCGTCTGCTTCTTCCATCCGGTCCCGGTTATGCGGTCTGACGCAAAGCTTGTGAAGGGCGGGTTTAGGCAATATTGACAGGGCACCCCGCGCCACGCTTCGGCGCCCCCGCCCGCCCGCATCATCCGCACGAGACGTCTTCCGCAATGGCCATCGAACGATACAATCCCCGCGCCGCAGAACCCCGTTGGCAGGAGCGCTGGGCTTCCGAGACGCTGTTCGAGACGCGGAGCGACGCGCCGGGCGAGAAATACTACGTGCTGGAAATGTTCCCCTATCCCTCGGGGCGCATCCACATGGGCCATGTCAGAAACTACGCGATGGGCGATGTCGTCGCCCGCTACAAGCGCGCCAAGGGTTTCAACGTCCTGCACCCGATGGGGTGGGACGCGTTCGGCATGCCCGCCGAGAACGCCGCGATGCAGAACAAGGTCCACCCGGCCAAGTGGACCTACGAGAACATCGCCACCATGCGCGGGCAGCTGAAAAGCATGGGCCTGTCGCTCGACTGGTCGCGCGAGTTCGCGACCTGCGACGTCGACTACTACCACCGCCAACAGATGCTGTTTCTCGACCTGCTCGAGAAGGGCCTCGCCTATCGCCGCAAGTCCAAGGTCAACTGGGACCCGGTCGACAACACCGTGCTCGCCAACGAGCAGGTAATCGACGGGCGCGGCTGGCGCTCGGGCGCCCTGGTCGAGCAGCGTGAGCTGACGCAGTGGTTCTTCCGCATCACCGACTATGCCGACGACCTGCTCGCCGCGCTGGACCACCTGCCCGGCTGGCCGGAAAAGGTGCGCACCATGCAGCGCAACTGGATCGGCAAGTCGGAAGGTCTATTGGTCCGCTGGGCGCTGGCCGAGGGCTCGGCAAGCGCCGACTTGACCGAGGTCGAGGTCTTCACCACGCGGCCCGACACGCTGTTCGGCGCGAGCTTCCTGGCGGTCGCCGCCGACCATCCGTTGGCCAAGCGGGCGGCCGCGAGCAATCCCGAGCTCGCCGCCTTCATCGAGGACGTGAAGCGCGGCGGCACTTCGGCGGCCGAGATCGAAACGGCGGAAAAGCGCGGGTTCGACACGGGTCTGCGCGTCGCGCATCCGTTCGACGCCGGCTGGACGCTGCCGGTCTATGTCGCGAATTTCGTGCTCATGGAATACGGCACCGGCGCGATCTTCGGCTGCCCCGCGCACGACCAGCGCGATCTCGACTTTGCCCGCAAATACGACCTGCCCGTGACGCCCGTCGTCCTGCCAGAGGGCGCGGACGCGGCGAGCTTCACGGTGGACAACACCGCCTATGACGGCGAAGGTCGCCTGTTCCACTCGCGCTTCCTCGACGGGATGACGCCGGCAGAGGGCTTTGCCGAGGTCGCCCGGCGCCTGGAGAGCGCGGTGCTGAACGGCCGTCCGCAGGCGGAGCGCAAGGTCAATTTCCGCCTGCGCGACTGGGGCGTGTCGCGCCAGCGCTATTGGGGCTGCCCGATCCCGGTTCTCCATTGCGAGGCTTGCGGCGTGGTGCCGGAAGCGCGCGAAAACCTGCCCGTGCGCCTGCCCGACGACATCGACTTCGACAAGCCGGGCAACCCGCTCGACCGCCATCCGACCTGGCGCCAGACAAGCTGCCCGCAATGCGGCGGCCCGGCCCTGCGCGAAACCGACACGATGGACACGTTCGTCGACTCGTCCTGGTACTTCGCGCGCTTCACCGCGCCGCACGCGAACGAGCCGACGGACCCGCAGATCGCCAATGCCTGGCTGCCGGTGGACCAGTATATCGGCGGCATCGAGCACGCGATCCTGCATCTTCTCTATTCCCGCTTCTTCACGCGGGCGATGCGCGCCACCGGCCATGTCGATCTGGACGAGCCGTTCAAGGGCCTGTTCACGCAAGGCATGGTGGTGCACGAGACCTATCGCGCCCTGGGGGACGGAGCCCGTGAGTGGGTGCCGCCTTCCGACGTGGTGATCGAGGAAGTGGACGGCGTGCGCCGCGCCAGGCGCCTGTCCACCGGGGCCGAGATCGAGATCGGCTCGATCGAGAAGATGTCGAAGTCCAAGAAGAACGTCGTGGACCCCGACGACATCATCGCCTCGCTCGGTGCCGACACGGCGCGCTGGTTCATGCTCTCCGACTCGCCGCCTGAGCGCGACGTGATCTGGACCGAGGCGGGCGCCGAGGGCGCGCATCGCTTCGTCCAGCGCGTCTGGCGCCTCGTGGCCGAAACGGCCGAGCATCTCGGGCCCGCCGGCGCGGACACGGACGCCACCCCGAGCGACGCGGCCAAGCTCGTCCGCCGGGCGGCGCACCGCACGGCGGCGGGCGTCGGAGACGATATCGAGCGGCTCGCCTTCAACAAGGGCGTGGCGCGGCTCTACGAGTTGGTGAACGCGCTGTCCGCCGCCTTCACGCCGGAGGCGCTGGCCGCCGACAGCAGCCTGCGGGTGGCGGCGCGCGAATCCCTCTCCATCCTCGTGCGCCTCGTCGCGCCGATGATGCCGCATCTGGCGGAGGAATGCTGGCAGGCGCTGGGCGAGCCCGGCCTCTGTGCCGCGCAGGGCTGGCCGACGATCGACGCCACATTGCTCGTCGACGACGAGATCGTGCTGCCCGTGCAGATCAACGGCAAGAAGCGGGGCGACATCACCGTTCCCGCCAAAGCCGAGAAGGGCGAGATCGAAGCGGCCACCCTGGCGCTCGATTTCGTGCAAGATGCGCTCGCCGGCGCCGCGCCCAAGCGGATCGTCGTGGTGCCCGGGAGGATCGTCAATGTCGTCGTCTAGCGTCCGCCGCTCGCTGAAAGTCCTGCCGCTGGTGGCAGCCGCCTGGCTCCTGGCCGGCTGCACCGCCGGCCCGCTCTACGGCACGACGCATCTCGACCCCGCGACGGGCGCGCGCGCCAATGCGCTGGTCGGGCTGAAGGGGCGCATCTCCATCACCCCGGCGCAGACGCGCACCGCCCAGGTCTTCCGCAACGCCATGCTCTATGCGTTGAACGGCGCCGATCCGGTGCGCGAGCCGCTTTACGAGCTGCGCCCCGTCGTCACCGCGTCCGACCAGATCACCTCGCTGGAAGCGGGCACCGGCGCGCCCGCCGCCAGCCTCTACCGCATGACGGTGGACTACGATCTCGTGCGCCTCCGCGATGGCGTTTCGCTCACCAAGGGCCAGCGCTTCGCCATGGTGCCCTATGACCGCACGCAGCAGCTCTATGCCGCCGAGCGCGCGGTGATCGACGCGCGCGAGCAGGCCGGCAAGGCCGTGGCCGAGCGCATTCTCGCCGTGGTGGCGCCCGTGCTCCAGCGCGACGCGACGGGCGCGCCGGCTGTGACCAAGTAGGCGCGCGGGCGAAGCGAGGGCAGGGCACATGGCCCAGAAGAAGGCCGGCGAAGTCGAGGCGTTCCTGTCTCGCCCCGACACGTCCTTTCCCGTGGTGCTGCTCTACGGCCCCGATCCGGGGCTAGTGTCGGAGCGCGCGGCGACCGTCGCCAAGCTCAGCGGGGCCGATCTCGCCGATCCCTTCAGCACCGTGGTGCTGAACGCCGACGATCTCGAGCGCGACATCGGCCGCCTGTTCGACGAGGCGCGCACGATGTCGCTCTTCGGCGGGCGCCGGCTGATCCGCGTGCGCGGCGCGGGCGCGGGCAAGAACCTCGCCGACGCCGTGGCCGACCTTGCCGCCGACCCGCCTGCCGGGGCGACGATCGTGATCGAGGCGGGGGACCTGAAGAAGACCGCGGCCCTGCGCCAGCAGATCGAGCGCGGGCGCGCCGCCATGGCGCTGCCCTGCTACCAGGACGAGGCGCGCGCGCTCGACCGGATGATCGACGAGGAACTCGCCGCCGCCAACCTGACGATCGACCGTCCCGCGCGCGAGGCGCTGCGCGACCGGCTGGGCGCCAATCGCTTGGCGTCGCGCGGCGAGGTGCAGAAGCTCTGCCTCTACGCGCTCGGCAAGGGGCAGATCGCCGAGGAGGATGTCGAGACCATTGTCGGCGATGTGTCGGCCGATACGGTGGACGAGACGATCGATGCCGCCGCCTCGGGAGAGGTGAAGAAGCTGCCCGAACTGATCGAGCGTCTTCTGGCGTCGGGCACATCGACCTTCCAGCTTCATTCCGCGCTCTTGCGCCATTTCCACGGGTTGCAGCTGATGCGCGCCGAGGTGGAGGAGGGGGGCGCGACCGTCTCGGCCGCCGTGGAGCGCCGCCGCCCGCATTTTCGCCGCAAGCCCGCATTCGAAGCCGCGCTCGGAGCCTGGACAGGCGAGGCCATAGCCCGCACACTCCAGCGCATCGAGGCCGACATTCTCCTCTCGCGCCGCGAAAGCGCGCTGGCCGTCACCGTGATGCGCCGGACGCTGACCGACATCAGCGTGGAAGCGGCCAAGCTGCGCACGCGCGGACGACGCTAGAACCCATCCGGGCAAAGCGGACAGGTTTCGCTGTTGGACAGTGCGAAAGGTCGGGAAACATGGAGGCCGTTCCGTAAATCCGGATTCGTGGGAAAGACCGTGAAGACGCGAACTGCCCAAAGCTCGGCTCAACTGAGCGGTGAACGTGGCCCGCACTCCCATCGACCCGTCCGCGCGCCGGACCTTATCCTCTCGATCACCCCGAGAGATCGCCAACAGACCAGGAGACGAAGCCATGCCCCCTTTCGCATCGCTGGGACCCACTACCATCCTGCTCCTCACGCTGGGGCTGACGCTCACCGCCGCGCCGGCCAGGGCGCTCGACTGCGACAGCGCGCAGGACCAGGCGAGTCTCAACTTTTGCGCGGGACGCGCCTATAGCGAGGTCGATCACAAGCTGAACGATCTTTATCGCACGCTGAAGGACCGGCTCGCCGGCGACCACGACAGGCTGGCAAGGCTGGTCTCCGCGCAGCGTGCTTGGATCGCCTTTCGCGACGCCGAATGCGACTTTGTCGCCTCCGCCACCGAAGGCGGCAGCGTCCAGTCCATGGTGCATGCAGACTGCCTCAGGACCGAGACGGAACAGCGGATCGAGCACTTGGAAAGCTACGCGAACTGCGAGGAAGGGGACCTCAGCTGCCCCGTCCCGGCCGCCGCCTCGCAAGCGAATTAGCCGGCTTACCAAGAGGCGTCCCTCATGGCGAGATGGCCGAGCTTGTCGCAGCTGCGCACCTTCCTGGCCGTGGTGGAAACCGGCACGCTGTCGCTGGCCGCAAAGCGTCTCCACCTGGCCCAGCCCGCCGTTTCCCAGCAATTGCAGGAGCTGGAGCGCCTTCTCGACGTGCGGGTTCTGGACCGCGCGGCGGGGCGGGCGCAGCCGACCCCGGCGGGCGAGACGCTGCTCGAGCCGGCGCGCCGGGCGCTAGCCGCGATGGAAGACGCGGTGGAGGCCGTGTCGCGCTTCGGCAGCGAGGAGGCCGGGCGGCTACGCATCGGCACGGGCGCCACGGCCTGCACTTTCCTCCTGCCGCCGGTTCTCTCCAATCTTAAGAGCGACATGCCGGGCCTGGACATCACCGTCGCCATCGGCAACACGGTGGACATCCTGCCGCGCGTCGAGGCGGGGGAGATCGATGTCGGTCTCGTCACCTTGCCCGCGCCCTCCAGCCGGGCGCTGGAGACGACGCTTCTGATGCGCGAGCCGCTTTTGGCCCTATTTCCGGCCGGTGCCGCCGTGCCCGATCACGTGACCCCAAGTGCTATGGCGGCCGAGCCGTTGATTCTCTACGAGTCCGGCGGTCACACGCGGGGCGGGCTCGATCGCTGGTTCGGCGAGGCCGGACTTGCCCCCAGCCCGATCATGGAACTCGGCAGCGTGGAGACGATCAAGCGCATGGTGGCGGTCGGGCTCGGCGCCTCGATCCTGCCCGGTCTGGCGCTGGCCGAGCCCATCCCCGGCACGATCTGCCGTCCCCTCGACCCACCCCTCTGCCGCGAACTCGGCCTGACGCTCCGCGCCTCCAAGATCCGCGACCGGGGCCTGCGCCTCTTCCTGCGCCGCCTGGAGGAGATCGCGGCAGCCGAGCCTCTGGCGCGGGTCATCGGCTGAACGGTTCGAGCGGCTGCACCCGAGCCGCTGCACGCTTCGGTTTCCGATCATCTGCGCCTATCGCGCGGCGACGCGGGCGAGACCGTCCCGTCGTTCTGTCGGCTCGACGCCGGAGAGGGTCGAACCCGATCGGATCGGGCGCCAGCCAAGACCGGCCACAACGCCGGAACGGGCGAGGGATAGCTCGCCGCCTTGGCTCGCCCTCGCGCCCTTACAGGCTGCGAACGCGCGGCTCGGACTCGCTGCCGACCCGCGTCTGGAGCAGGCGGCAGAGATGGTCGAGCTGGTCGAGATGACGGAAGTCGAGGCGCATGGTGCCGCCTTCGGCGCGCAGTTCGATCGAAACAGGCAGGCCGAGCGTGTCGGAGAGAAGCTTCTCCAGCGCCTGCGTGTCGCTGTCGCGCACGTCGGCTAGCGAGGGCTGAGGCGTGGAGACGCGGCGCTTGGGTGCGCCGCCGCGCGGCGGGGCAGGGGGCGCCAGCGGCTCGCCGCGCGCCAGCGTCTCGGCCTCGCGCACGCTGAGGCCGCCGTCCACGATCTGCCGGGCAAAGGCTTCCGGGTCGTCCTGAGAGACGGCGGTGCGGGCGGCGCCTGCGGAAAGCTCGCCCTTGACCACCATGTCCTTGACGCTGTCGGGCAGTTTCAGAAGGCGCAGCGTGTTGGCGACATGGCTGCGGCTCTTGCCCAGGATGTCGGCGAGGTCGGCCTGCGTGTAGCCATGCTCGTCGATCAGCATCTGGTAGCCCATCGCCTCTTCGATCGGGTCAAGATCGGCGCGCTGGACGTTTTCGATGATGGCGATTTCCAGCGACTCGCGGTCGCTGATCTCGCGCACCACGACGGGCACCTGCGAAAGGCCCGCTTCCTGCGCGGCGCGCCAGCGGCGCTCGCCAGCCACGATCTCGAAGCGGCCGCTCGCCAGCTTGCGGGCGAGGATCGGCTGGACCACGCCATGCTGGCGGATCGAGGCGGTGAGTTCCGACAGGTCCGTCTCGTCGAAGCGGCGGCGCGGATTGCGCGGGTTGGCGACGAGTTCGCCCACGGCGATCTTGCGCTCGCCCGGCTCCTCCACACGCGCCGCACCCGGCAGCGGGAAGGGGGTCGCGGCGCGGGAGGGAACGGCGGAGGAGGCCGAGCCGCCGATCAACGAGGCGAGGCCCCGGCCCAGACGCTGGCGTCCCTTGTCTTCGCTCATTCTCTTGGCTCCTTGCGGATGGCTCCGCTTCTATCCTTGGCGGCTCGCAGCCGCGTCCTGTTCGTTTCGGGTGCGGAACGAGGCGGCGTCAGGCCGCCGCCGCCAGTTGCCGCTCGCGCTGGATCACCTCGGACGCCAGCCGGATATAGGCCTGACTGCCCGAGCATTTCACGTCGTAGAGGATCGCCGGCTTGCCGAAGCTCGGCGCTTCCGAAATGCGCACGTTGCGCGGAATGATGGTCTCGTAGACATGGTCCCCCATGAAGGAGCGCACGTCCCGCACCACCTGAGAGGCGAGGTTGTTGCGCCCGTCATACATGGTCAGCACGATGCCGTGGAGGGACAGCGAGGGGTTCAGCGTATCGCGGACCTGCTCCACCGTCTCCAGAAGCTGGCTGAGGCCTTCCAGCGCGAAGAACTCGCATTGAAGCGGCACGAGGATCGCGTCCGCCGCCGCCATGGCGTTGACCGTCAGGAGGTTCAGCGAGGGCGGGCAATCCACCAGCACGAAGTCGAAAAGCGGGGCGTCCTCATTGTGGAAGTGCAGCGCGTCGCGCAGCCGATAGGCGCGGCTGGAGGAGCCCGAAATCTCCATCTCGACGCCGAGAAGATCGAGCGTCGAGGGAATGATGGAAAGGTCAGGCACCGCCGTCGGCATCGCCGCCTCGGTGATCGTCGCGCTCTCCACCAGAACGTCGTAGGAGGACACCGCGCGGTCGTCGCGCTCGACGCCGAGCCCGGTCGAGGCGTTGCCTTGCGGATCGAGGTCGATCAGCAGCGTGCGCTTGCCGATCGCGGCGAGCGCCGTGGCCAGGTTGATGGCCGTCGTGGTCTTGCCCACGCCGCCCTTCTGGTTGGCGATGGTGATGACGCGCATGCGCGAAACCGGGAGCGTATCCATACCGTCTCGTTCCTCAGCCCGGGAACCGGCGTCGCCTGGAGGGCAACGCATCCGACACTTCGAAAAGCGAGGCTTAGGCTCCCGCCAGAGCCGTCAGCCGCCGGATTTCCAGCACCACCGAGCCATCCTCGATCTGTGAGGAATGCTTTACCATGTCGAAGCGCCAATGGGCAGAAGCTTCCGCGATTTCCTCCTCGTGGTTTCGCCCCTTGGGAAACCACAGCGCCGTTTCTGGTCCGATATGCGGGGCGACGAGGCCGAAGAGATCATTGAGGGGAGCCAGAGCCCGGGCGCTGACAGCCTGCGCGCCGGCCAGCGCCTCGCCGCAGTCTTCGATCCGCTCGGCATGCACCTCCGCAGGCAGCGACAATTCGCGGATCACCGCGCGCAGGAAGGCCGCCTTCTTGGTGTTGCTTTCCACCAGATGCACCTCGGCACCCTCGCGCCCGTGCAGCGCGATGGCCAGAACTAGACCGGGAAAACCCGCGCCGGAGCCTAGATCCACCCAGCGTGTCGAGGCCCGCGCGAGATGGGAGAGCCAGAGCCCGTCCTCCAGATGGCGCGTCCAGATTTCGGGAATCGTCGAGGGCGAGATCAGGTTGATGCGGCTTTGCCACGTGCGCAGGAGTTCGACATAGGCGTCGAGCTTTTCCACTGTTTCACGTGAAACACCATGGCGCGACAGGACGAGGCTGCGCTCTTCGGCGAGCTTGGCATCGGTCGCCGCCTTGCCCATGCGAGGGCGTGTGGCCGGACGCGCGACGGCCGTGCGGGCGAAAGGTCGGACGGAACGTTCAGGCTGCTTGCGCACGGTCGATCTTTCTGATGGCCACGAGGATGATAGCGAGCGCAGCGGGGGTCATGCCGTCGATCCGCTCCGCTTCGGCGACACTGGCCGGGCGGCGCTCGCGCAGTTTGTGGCGAATTTCGTTGGACAGGCCCTTCAAGGCGTCGAAGTCGAGATCGGCGGGAATGGCCCGCTCCTCCTCGCGCTTGAGGCGGATCTGGTCGCGCCGCTGGCGCTCGAGATAAACGTCGTAGGCCGCCTCGATCTCGATCCGCTCGCGCACCTCGCCGGTGATGGAGGCCAGCTCCGGCCAGACCGGCAGGAGCATTTCAAGCGTCGTGTCGGCGTTGGACAGAAGCGTCCAGGCCGAGCGGGTTCGCCCGTCCTGATTGACCGCGAGCCCTTGGCGCGCGGCTTCCGCCGTGGTGATGGTGGAGCGCTCCAGCAGCGCGCGCGCTGCGCTCAGAGCCGCCTCGCTGCGGGCGAAGACGGCGGCGCGGCCGCTATCAACCAGACCCCATTCGAGGCCGAGCGGGGTGAGGCGCCGGTCCGCATTGTCGGCGCGCAGCGACAGGCGGAACTCCGCCCGGCTGGTGAACATGCGATAGGGCTCGGTGACGCCGGTGCGGGTGAGATCGTCCACCATGACGCCGAGATAGGCTTCGCCCCGTCCGACCACCGCCGGCTCGGCGCCGGACGCCCTGCGCGCGGCGTTGAGCCCGGCCAGCAGGCCTTGCGCGGCGGCCTCTTCGTAGCCCGTCGTGCCGTTGATCTGGCCGGCGAGAAACAGGCCCGGCGCCTTCGAGACTTCCAGACCGCGTGTCAACTCGCGCGGATCGACATGGTCGTATTCGATGGCATAGCCGGGCTTCAGGATATCGACCTGTTCCAGGCCCGGCAGCGAGCGCAGGAAGGCCCGCTGCACATCCTCCGGCAGCGAAGTGGAAAGCCCGTTGGGATAGACCGTGTCGTCGTCCAGCCCTTCCGGCTCGAGGAAGACCTGATGCCCGTCGCGGTCGCCGAACTTGACGATCTTGTCCTCGATCGAGGGGCAGTAGCGCGGGCCGACGCCCTCGATCTCGCCGCCATAGAGCGCCGAGCGGTGGAGATTGTCGCGGATGATGCGATGCGTCTCATCGGTCGTGCGGGTGATGCCGCAGTCGATCTGCCGGTTCTCGATCCGCGTGGTGAGATAGGAAAAGGCGTAAGGGGTCTCGTCCGGCCCCTGTTTGTCCAGGCTCGCCCAGTCGATCGTGCGCCCGTCGAGCCGCGCCGGCGTGCCGGTCTTCAAGCGCCCGAGCCGCAGGCCGAGGCGCGCCAGCGTGGCGGACAGGCCGAGCGAGGGCTTCTCGCCGACGCGCCCCGCCGGGATTTTCACCGCGCCGATATGGATGAGGCCGTTCAGGAACGTGCCGGTGGTGATGACCGCCGCGCCGCAAGCGATGCGCCGGCCATCTTCCAGGATCACCGCCTCGATGCGGTTGCCTTCGCCGAAAGCGAGGTCGAAGGCGTCGCCCTCGACGATCTCGAGCGAGGTTTGCGTGCGCACCATGGCCTGCACGGCCGCCTTGTAGAGCTTGCGGTCGGCCTGGGTGCGGGGGCCGCGCACGGCCGGGCCCTTGCGCCGGTTGAGCAGGCGAAACTGGATGCCGCCGCGATCGGCCGCCTCGCCCATGACGCCGCCGAGCGCATCGATCTCGCGCACGAGATGGCCCTTGCCGATACCGCCGATGGCCGGGTTGCAGCTCATCGCGCCGACCGTGTCGAAACTGTGGGTCAGAAGCACCGTGCGCGCGCCGGTGCGCGCGGAGGCGCAGGCTGCCTCGACGCCCGCATGGCCGCCGCCGATCACCACGACGTCGACCGAAAGGTCGCAAGAATTCTGGGTCATAGGAGGGGTTAAGCCCCGAGGCGGGGTCGCTGTCAACGGAGGGCACGGTCCCGAGCGCCAAACTCTGGTTCCCGCCTGTGCTTCGCGATAGGGTTCCACCCGCTTCCCGCGACCGAAAAGCCGGCCCCGCCATGCGTCCGACCCAACCCGCCACGCCCTGGAGCATCCCGCAGTTTCCCGACTGGCAGGCAGGCGAGGAGGGGCTTTACGAGCTGGTGGACGGCTTTCCCTTGCGCTTGGCCGACGGGCTGCCGCGTCGGCACGACAGGATGGTGGTGAACCTCGTCGCTTTTCTCGGCGGGGCGCTGCGGGGATCGCCCTTCGCGCTCTTCAGCCGGCGATGCGGCGTCGAGACCCGGCCCGGCCAGATCCGCCGCCCCGATCTCGGCGTCGATGCCGGGCCGACCGCACCGGACAGCTTTCTCGCCGGCACACCGCTGACTTTGTTCGACATTCTGGAGAGGCAGGACTTCGACCGGCTGCGCAAAATCGGCGAGCACAAGGCCATGCCCTTCCTCCGCCATATCGTGTTGCTCGAACAAGACCAGCCCGTCGCGCTACTCTGGTCGCGCCTTGCCGGCTCGCATTGGGACGAGCGGCGGATCGAGGGGCTGGACGAGACGGTTCCGCTGCCGGCCATCAACGTCGAACTGCCGCTGCGCGAAGTCTACGATCGCGTCCTCGCCTAATCCGCAACGGCCGGACGGGGCGGCTCGCGCAGGCGGCTCATCGTGAAGGCGTCGATCAGTAGCCCATCGCGGAGGATAGATTGGCGCTCGCGCCCTTCGATGTCGAAGCCGCAGCTCTGGTAGAGATGCAGGGCCGGGGCGTTGTCGACATTGACCGAGAGTTCCAACCGCCTGAGGCCGAGCCAATTGTCGGCCATGTCCAGAACGGTCTCCAAGAGCCGGCGGCCGATGCCTCGTCGGGCATAGGCGTCGTGGACGCCCATGCCGATGGCGCCGACATGCGCGCGCCGCCCCGTCATGCGATGAAGGCTCGCCGTGCCGACCAGTTCGTCCTCCAGCAGCGACACGAGGAGAACCATGTTGGCACCGCCTTCGAACAGGCGTTTGCGCACGTTCTCCTCGCTCTCGAAGGGCAGACGCAGCGTGCCGAAGCGGTAGTCCGGCAGATTCATCAGCAGGGTCAAGGCGGCGAGGTCGCGCGGTTCGGCCGCCCGTATGGTGAGATCCATCGTCATTTCCCGATGCAGAATTCAGAGAAGATCAGGCCGAGAAGCTCTTCCACGCCGACGCGGCCGGTCAGCGTGCCGAGCCGGTCCGACACCTGCCGCAGCGTTTCAGCGTAAAGCTCGGGCGGCAGGGCGGGGTCGTAGCCGTCCAGCAGTTCCAGGCATTGGCGCAGCAGATCGCGGTGGCGCGTGCGGGCCGGCAGGAGATCGGACGGGTCGCCCGCCGCCTCGCGAGCTCGGGCGCCGATCAGCCGCGTCAGCGCGTCGAGCCCCGCGCCTGTCCGCGCCGAGAGCGCCGCATCGAACTTAGCCGGCAAAGCGGAGTAGAGGTCGCTCTTGGTGGTGATCCGCAGAACCGGCGTGTCTCCGGCCTCGATGAGCGGTTCCTCCGCCAGCGCGCCGGGATCGATCAGTGACAGGACGAGGTCGGCCGCGCCGATGCGCTCGCGGGCGCGCGAGACGCCGATCGCCTCGACCTCGTCCGCCGTCTCGCGCAGGCCCGCCGTGTCCGACAGGAGAACCGGCATGCCTTCGATGTCGAGCCGGATCTCGATCACGTCGCGCGTCGTACCGGGAATGGCGGAGACGATGGCGACCTCGCGCGCGGCGAGCGCGTTGAGAAGGCTGGACTTTCCGGCATTCGGCGCCCCGGCGATGGCGACGCGAAATCCATCGCGCCAGATTTCGGCCCGGTGCGCGCCGGCAAGATGCGCCGCGATCTCGCCCTGCAGCCGCCCCACGGCCTGCGCCGTGCCGCTGGACACATCCTCCGACACGTCGCCCTCGTCGGAAAAATCGAACGAGGCTTCCAGCAGCGCGCGAATGCGAGAGAGCTGACGCATCCAGCCTTCATAGAGTGCCCGCGCCGCGCCGCCCGCCTGCGCCAGAGCCTGCCGGCGCTGGCCTTCCGTTTCGGCCGCCAGGAGATCGGCCAGCCCCTCCGCCTCGGTCAGGTCGATCCGCCCATTGGCAAAGGAGCGGCGGGTGAACTCGCCCGCCTCCGCCAACCGAAATCCCGGCCGCTCCAGAAGGGCCGCCGTCAACGCCGCGACCACCGCCCGCCCGCCATGCAGGTGGAACTCGGCCAGATCCTCCCCGGTCGCCGTGTTGGGGCCGGGAAAGAAGAGCACCAGCGCCCGGTCGATCTCGGCACCATCGGCCGCCCGAAGCCGCCGCAGGCTGGCGCGGCGCGGCTCCGGCACGCCCCCCGCCAGCGCCGCCAAAGCCTCCGACGCCAGCGGGCCGCTGACGCGCACCACGGCGACGCCCGCCGGGAGCGGACCGGAGGAAAGAGCGAGGATCGTGTCGTCGAGCATCGAGGCGGTCATGACGTCCCTGACATTCAGGCGGTCGCAAGGCGGATCGGTTCGCCTCTGGTTCGCACATCCGGCGGGATGGGCGTCAAGGGACAAAACGCGCCAAGCCGCCTCCCTCTGGAAGAGGGTTTCCCCGCACTTTGAAAACCCATCCCGATGCTCGTCCAATCTTAGATATGTTTCGATGTATCTTTTTCTCTTGCGCGGCGGCGAGCCGTCTCGTATCTAAGATATATCTTAGACTAAAATGGAGTGATCGAAATGAGACAGGAATTCGAAACACGCGGCCGGCACGGCCGGTCTTGCTCGCATGGGCTGGTCGGGCTCTTCGCCATGGGGCGCGGCCCGTTCGGACGCGGACCGGGGCGTGGCCATCGCCATGGCGGACATGGCGACATGGGCGGCGACGGGCTGGGCGGAGAGGGAGGGGACGGCCGGATCGGCCGTTTCCTGCTGCAGGGCGATCTTCGCCTTCTCGTGCTCGCGCTGATCGAGAAGGAGCCGCGCCACGGCTACGAGATCATCAAGCATATCGAAGAGATGACCGAAGGCTTCTACGCGCCCTCGCCTGGCGTGATCTACCCGACGCTGAGCTATCTCGAAGAAGCCGGGTATATCCTGGCCGAAAGCGACGGCAACAAGAAGCGCTATGCCATCACGGACGAGGGGCGCGCCTATCTCGACGGCAACCGGACCCTGGCCGACGCCAGTCTCGGGCGTCTGGCACAGGTGTCCGAACGCCTGAAGGAGCGGCGCGAGCGCCACGGTCATCGCGGCGAGGAGAGCAAGCCGGG
This sequence comes from Aureimonas sp. AU40, assembly GCF_001463785.1. Taxonomy (NCBI): domain Bacteria; kingdom Pseudomonadati; phylum Pseudomonadota; class Alphaproteobacteria; order Hyphomicrobiales; family Aurantimonadaceae; genus Aureimonas; species Aureimonas sp. AU40. Next base: position 59,674 of record NZ_BBWL01000035.1, on the reverse strand, counting down.
CCTGCCGCGCGGCGTCGAGGCCGCGATGCTGAACCTGCGGGACGTGGCCGCCCGCGCGCTGGCGGCGGACGAGAAGCGCTCGGGCGAGATCATCCGGCTTCTGCTCCAAGCGGCCGACGATCTCGACCGGGGGCAGGGTGGCTCAAACGACGCCTGACGCGATCCGGCCATCGCGAGGACTTGGGTTCGGGCCGATCCCGCGAGGGTCGGCCCGGCCTCCTCGGCTGTAAGAGCGCCGGATCGCTCGGCGCGGGCGCACCCCCAAGCCTCACGTGATCCGAAAAAAGACTCGAGTGGGAGAATACGCGAGCGAACGTCACCGGTTCACGACGCCCGAAGCGCAAGCAAGACCAGCGGCAGAGCGTCAGCCTTCGCAACGACGTGAGTCCGCGACAGAACCGGGCCTCTAACTCCGGCAGGTCTCGCCCCCGATGCTAAAGCGCCTGCGGCAGGGGTTTGAACCGCTTGCGATCCGTGTCGCTCGGATTGCATTCCTGATGGGTGCCGGGCCGATAGAACTTGCCGTCCGCCGCCGGTCTCGTGCCGCCGTCGCACCCCGGCATTCCCGGTTTGCCGCCCTTGCCCGGCTGCCCGCCCACGCCGCCGCGCCCACCTGCGCCGCCGCTACCCCCAGCGCCCCCGGCCCCGCCATTGGCGTCATTCCCGACGAGAACGAGCGAGGCCCCGCCCCCGAGCGCCCGACCTTTGCCGACCTTCGCGACGTCGGTGTGGAGACCGGCGGAAAGGCCGGGACCGGCCGCGACGCAGAGAGAGACGAGGAGAGGGAACGCGACGATGGTTCGCATGGCTGAGAGTCCTTGCCGGAGCGCTGATCGTTTGGCGGCTCGCTGTCTATCACGCCGCCGCCCGGTCGCGGAAGCCGGCTCGCGCCCTAACTCAAGCCGGAACAGGCGAAAGGAGGGTGGGTCATGGCGCAAGGCAATCGGTTGGGCGAGGCGATCAGCCCCTATCTCCAGCAGCACCGCGACAATCCCGTCCACTGGCGGGAATGGTCGGCCGAGTCGCTGGCGGAAGCCCGGCGCGAGGACAGGCCGATCCTCCTCTCGGTCGGCTACGCCGCCTGCCACTGGTGCCATGTCATGGCGCATGAGAGCTTCGAGAACGCGGGCGTCGCGGCGATCATGAACCGCGACTTCGTCAACATCAAAGTGGACCGCGAGGAGCGGCCCGACATCGACCATCTCTACATGACCGCCTTGCAGGCCATGGGCGAGCAAGGCGGCTGGCCGATGACGATGTTCCTGACGCCGGAGGGCGAGCCCTTCTATGGCGGCACCTACTACCCGCCCGAGGCAGCCCAAGGGCGGCCCGGCTTCGCGCAGCTTCTGGAGGCCGTGCGCAACGCCTGGGACACCAAGCGCGAAGGCCTGCTGCGCTCGGCCGGAGAGATGCGGACGCATCTGAGAGGCTTCCTCTGCGCCTCCGGCGCACCGGCGGACCTGCCGGAGGGCGCCTTGGAGGAAGCCGCCGCGCGCATCGGCGGGATGATCGACCTCGAGCTCGGCGGCATCCGGGGCGCGCCGAAATTCCCCAACGCTCCCTATCTCGAACTCCTCGCCCGATCCGGATTTCCGGGTGGGCCGGAGGCGCATCGGGCGGGCTTTCTCGTGACGCTGCGCGGCTTGTGCGAGGGCGGCATCTTCGACCATGTCGGCGGCGGGCTCCACCGCTATGCCACGGACGCGCGCTGGCTGGTGCCGCATTTCGAGAAGATGCTCTACGACCAAGCGCAACTTCTGCGCCATCTCGCGATCGGCTGGCGCGCGACGGGCGAGCCGCTGTTTCGCCAGCGCGCTTTCGAGACCGTCGCGTTTCTGCGCCGCGAGCTTCAGATGCCGGGCGGGGGCCTGGCCGCCTCGCTGGACGCCGACAGCGCCGCCGCCGATGGCCCGGTGGAGGGCGCTCGCATGGAAGAGGGCGCCTTCTATGTCTGGACGGAAGGCGAGATCGACGCCGCGCTCGCCGGCCTGCCCGAGATCGAGACGTTCAAGCGCTGCTACAACGTCACGCCCCGTGGAAACTGGGAGGGCAAGACGATCCTGGAGCGGCTCGGCGGCTCGGGCGAGGCGGCGCCGGAGGCCTTCGGCGAAGCGCGCATCCGCCTGTTTCAGGCGCGCGCCGCGCGGCCCCGGCCGGGGCGGGACGAGAAGATCCTGGCGGATTGGAACGGCTTGGCCATCCGGGCGCTGGCCGAAGCCGGCGCCGCGTTCCACCACCCGGACGCGCTGCTCCTGGCGCGCGAAGCCTTCCGCTTCGTCACCACGCAGATGATGCGGGAGGGACGCCTCCACCATGCCGCCCGCGACGGGCGCCTGTCCGGCCCCGCCCTCAGCGGCGACTATGGCGCGATGATCGCCGCCGGCGCCGCGCTCTTTGCCGCGACGCTCGACCCGCAATTCCTCCATACGGCCCATGCGCTGGCCGAGGCGCTGGAGCGCTGGCACGGGGATGGCGAGGGCGGGCATTTCATGACGGCCTCGGATGCCGACGACATGCTGCTTCGTCCGCGCGGCGACCCGGACGAGGCAGTGCCGGGCTCCACCGCGCTGGTGGTGGAAGGGCTGGCGCTGCTGGCGCAGGTCGGCGGCAGCCAAGCGATCCGCACGCGGGCCGAGCGCGCGGCAGCGCTCGCACAGGGGCGCATCGGCGCCGGCGGCATGGCCTATCCCGGCCTTCTCGCGGGTTTCGATCGACTCCAGCGCGGCTCGGAACTGGCGCTGTTCGGCTTTCGCTCCAATCCCGGCTATGGCGCCGTGCAGGCGATGGTGCGCGGCCATGTCGATCTCAACCGCGTCGATCTCGTGTTGAACGACCCCGACCGCCTGCCCGAAACGCTCGCCCTCAGTGCGCTGCGCCCCGAGCGCTATCCCGCCGTGACGCTCTGCCGGAACCAGACCTGCCATCCGCCCGTGTTCGAGCCGGAGGCGCTGCGCGCCCTTTTGGAGGGCGGGACGGCGGCTTCCTGAGACTGCCCTGACTCAGGGAGCCCGTATGCCTCCGTCATGATCGATCGCGACCCCGCCTGCGGCACGTTGCGCGACGTGCCGGTGCCGGTCCCGCACTCTGACGGGCGCTCGGGGTGATCGGGTCGCTGAAGACGCCGCCGCCCCGCCCGAACGGCGGCTGAAGCTTCTCGCGCTAATGGGCATCGGCCCCCCGCTTTTGCGGGAAAACAACGCACCCCGTGCCGACCTCGCGATCCGTCGCTTTCGGTTGCCGCGCCAATCGCTGCCACACTCGCTCGTCCCGTTCTCGTCAACAGGTCCACTATGGCGACGGAGCTGGCGCACGGCTCTGCCGCCCGTCGGAAGAAGTGCTGGCGCTTTGAGACAATCTACCCGAGCACCTCTCCAAGGAGGATGGGTAGGCGTGCTGACCAAAGCCCCGACCTCAAGCGGCGGGTTCCTCGCCGCGCCGTGGCTCCGTTGCGACGCGGTGTCTAGTTCGACGCCGCTTCGACCAGAGCCTGCAGATCCGCCCAGCCATAGGCGATCTCGACGATCTCACCTTCGGGGCCGGACTCGCTCCGCTCGCCGACCATGCGCCGGCCCAGCGCCTCGTAGAAGCGCCGGGCCGGCGCGTTATCTCTCAGCACCAGAAGCGCCGCGCCGCTTCGTCCGCTCCCGGCAAGATGGCCGGCCAGCGCCACCATGAGGCGCCGGCCCAGGCCTCGGCCCTGAAACGCGCGGAGAACATAGAGCGCGCCGATCTCGCTATCGAAGCCGGTTTGACGCAGCTCGGCGTCGCGCTGCGCCCCGCAGGCACCGAAGCCCGCGAGCAGACCCTTCTCGTTCTCCTCCGCCAGCCAGACCGCCGCCCCGGACGCGGCATGGGCCGGCGCCAGGATGCGCCGCCAAAGCTCTGCCCGGCTTTCCACCGAAAGTTCGGCCAGCATGGCCTCGGGCAGAAGCCCGGCATAGGTCTCGCGCCAGCTGGCGACATGTAGCGCGGCGATCGCCTCGGCATCTTCGGGCGTGGCGGGGCGAAGGGAGAAAGAGGGTGTCATGCGGATCGCTCCGGCCGTTTCGAACTGCCCCGCGCGATCTCAGTGTGAGGGAGGGGGGCGAGGGATAGGGCATGAGGTTTCATGGAGCCAAGGGAAGGGTTCGAAGGCGCAGGCCCAAACCATCGGGACAAGCCCGAGCCGAACCGACGCCCTCGCGAGCCGGCGTCAGGCGCCTGTGGCCCGGACGCGGATCATCACCGCGTCCGTCGCCGCGCCGAGATCGCGCGGTGTCGTTTCGAAGACGTGATAGGGCGTGCCGGCGGCCGCCCAGACGGCGTCGAAACCGAGGAGGTCCTCGTCCATGAAGACGGGCAGCGGGGAACTCGCGCCGAGCGGCGCGACGCCGCCGATGGCAAAACCCGTGTGCTCGCGCACGAAATCGGCATCCGGCCGCTCCAGCGCCTCGCCGATCGCGCCGGCCACCAGCGCCTGGTCCACCCGGTTGGCGCCCGACACCAGGAGAAGATAGGCCCGCCCGCTTTCGGCGCCGCGAAACACGAGGCTCTTGACGATCTGCCCGACCTCGGCCGAGACGGCTTTCGCCGCCTCCTCGGCCGTGCGCGCGATCAGCTCGGTCCGCACCACCCGGAACGGCAGCGCCTTGGCGAGCGCGGCGATCTCGACGCGGCGCACGGCATCGGGCAGGTCGGCGGCGGCGTCACTCATCTCGGCTCTCCCTCGGAGACTGTTTGATAACCCGGCCGGATCGGTCCGCCGCCGGGTTGTCAAACAGTCTCTATGGCGTCTGGTCCTCTTCATAGAGGCCGCGAAGCCGAGGCGGCAAGGCGCGCGCGCCCATGAAAAAGGCCGCCGGTGGTGTGCACCGGCGGCCTTTCGATCGATCGGGGCAGGACCCCTTACGTGTTCATCGACTCGAAGAAGTCGGCATTGCTCTTGGTCTGCTTGAGCTTGTCGATGAGGAATTCCATCGCGTCCGTCGTGCCCATGGGCGAGAGGATGCGGCGAAGCACGAAGATCTTCTGCAGATCCTGGCGCGGCACGAGGAGGTCTTCCTTGCGCGTGCCGGACTTGAGGATGTCCATGGCCGGGAAGATGCGCTTGTCCGCCACCTTGCGGTCGAGCACGATTTCCGAGTTGCCGGTGCCTTTGAACTCTTCGAAGATGACCTCGTCCATGCGCGAGCCCGTGTCGATCAGGGCGGTCGCGATGATGGTCAGCGAGCCGCCTTCCTCGATGTTGCGCGCCGCGCCGAAGAAGCGCTTGGGCCGCTGCAGGGCGTTGGCGTCGACACCGCCCGTCAGCACCTTGCCCGACGACGGGACCACCGTGTTGTAGGCGCGGCCAAGGCGGGTGATGGAGTCGAGAAGGATCACCACGTCGCGGCCATGCTCGACCAGACGCTTGGCCTTCTCGATCACCATTTCGGCGACCTGCACGTGGCGGCTCGCCGGCTCGTCGAAGGTGGAGGAGACGACCTCGCCCTTCACCGAGCGCTGCATGTCGGTGACTTCCTCCGGCCGCTCGTCGATGAGCAGCACGATGAGGTAGCACTCGGGATGGTTGGCCGTGATGGAATGGGCGATGTTCTGGAGAAGAACCGTCTTACCCGTGCGCGGCGGGGCGACGATCAGCGCGCGCTGGCCCTTGCCGAGCGGGGCGACGAGATCGATGACCCGGGCCGAGATGTCCTTCTTGGTCGGGTCGGGATTTTCCATCTTGAACCGCTCGTTGGGGTAGAGCGGCGTCAGATTGTCGAAATGGCTCTTGTGCTTGATCTTTTCGGGATCGTCGAAATTGATCGTCGTGACCTTGAGCAGCGCGAAATAGCGCTCGCCGTCCTTGGGTCCGCGGATCGTGCCCTCCACCGTGTCGCCGGTCTTCAGCGAGAAGCGGCGCAGCTGCGAGGGGGAAATGTAGATGTCGTCCGGGCCGGGCAGGTAGTTCGCGTCGGGCGAGCGCAGGAAGCCGAAACCGTCCTGCAGCACTTCCACGACGCCTTCGCCGATGATCTCGATCTCCTGCGCGGCGAGGCGCTTGAGAATGGCGAAGAGCAGTTCCTGCTTGCGCAGCGTGGACGCGCTTTCGACCTCGTTCTCTTCGGCGAAGGCGACGAGTTCGGCGGGCGTCTTGTCTTTGAGGTCCTGGAGTTTGATCTCAGGCATGGCGGGCTCCACCCCATCGGCGCAAGGCCGGGAGCCGCACGCGGTGGGGACAGTCATCGGGGGAGGATACTCGGGCCGGTCTGATACGAATGCGTATGGTTCGGCGACGAATGGGCGGGGCACGGCGCAACGGCCGTTCCGCACCGGAGGCGGGATACGGCGTCCCTTATAGTCATTTCGCCGCAGCGGCGCAAGATGGCGCGAGGCTGGAGGGCGCGAAACGGGCCGCCCAAACGCCGCATGCCGCGCGGCAGGAGGGCGGCGCGCTCAGGGCAAACCCGGCGTGCGCCCGTCTCTCGGCCCCCGCGAGCGCTGGCCCCGCCGCGCTCAGAGCGCGCGAAACAGCTCGGGGCGCAGAAGGTCGAGCTGGCGCAGCGCGTCGGTCACGACGCCTTCGGGCGTCTGTTCGACAGACACGCGCACGCCGTCCTCGTCCTCGCTCAAGGGTTCGAAATCGGCATATTGCGAGGTGAAGAGCGAGGGCGGCATGTAGTGGCCCTTGCGCTGGGCGAGCCGGTCGCCGATCACGCCCTGCGGGGCGCTGAGCTCCACGAAGCGCACCCGCGCCTCGGCGCCGCGCAGCACGTCGCGGTAGCGGCGCTTCAGCGCCGAGCAGGTGATCACCGTGCTCTCGCCCATGCCCGCCTCGTCGGAGATCCAATCGCGGATCGAGGCCAGCCACGGGGCGCGGTCCTCGTCGTCCAGCGCGATGCCGGCGGACATCTTGGCGATATTGCTTTTTGGGTGAAACTCGTCGGCCTCGGCGAATTTCCAGCCGAGCCGCTGCGACAGGAGCTTGGCGGTGGTGGTCTTGCCGGTGCCGGAGGGGCCCATCACGACGAGGCAGACGGGCAGCTTGGAAGCGGTCGGGGGCACGGCGATCTCCGGACGGGCGAAACACGCGAAGGCCGGACAGGGTCCGGCCTACAAACTCGTAGATCGCATCGGGAGGGGGAAAGGCAAGCGCCGCGTGTGAGAAGGCGGTCTTTCCGCCGGCCCGCTTAGAACGGCTTGACGATCACCAGGATCACGATGGCAACGAGGAGGATTGTCGGCACCTCGTTCATCATGCGCCAATGGCGGCTCGACTTGGTCATCTCGTCGCGCGCCAGCCGCTTGCGGGAGGCGGAGAAATAGCCGTGCAGGCCGCTCATCAGGATGACGAGGGCGAACTTGGCGTGCAGCCAGCCGCCCTGGAAGCGGTAGACCTCGATCGCCAGCCAAAGGCCGGACACCCAGGTCACCACCATGGCGGGGTTGACGATGGCCTGCATCAGCCGGCGTTCCATGACCTTGAAGGTCTCGGCCTGGGGGCTGCCGACACCGGCCTCGGTGTGGTAGACGAAAAGGCGCGGCAGGTAGAACATGCCGACCATCCACGAGATGACCGCCAGAACGTGCAGCGCCTTGACCCAGAGCATGGCGTCCACCGGCACGAGCGCGAAGAGAGCGAGCGCCAGAAGCGCGCCGATCCCCAGCGAGACGATAACCGATCGGTCCTTGGCGGGCGCGATGCTGCTCATGATGCGTCTTCCTGATCGCGCCGCACGCAGCGGCTTTCCCCGGGTCTAGTCGAGAACCGCTCCAAACGGCAAGCGGCCAGGCCCGCGCCCTTTTCCCGCGCCCCGCTTATCCCCGCCATCCCCAGTCTTCGTCATCCCACTCTTCGCCATCCGAGTCTTCGGCTTGGCTTTCGAAAGGAGATCCGCATGCAATTTTCCGGCATCCGCCGGCTCGTGGTGCTGACCGGCGGCCCCGGCGGGGGCAAGACCACGCTGGTGGAGGCGCTGGCGGCCCGAGGCTTTCGCACGGTCGGCGAAGCGGGCCGGGCGGTGATCCGCGCCGAAGAGGCCCGGGGCGGCACGGCGCTGCCCTGGGGCGACCGCGCCGCCTTCGCCGCCCGCATGGCGGAACGCGACGAAACGGCCTACCGCGCGGCGCTGGAGGGCGAGGGCACCGTGATCTTCGACCGAGCCCTGCCCGACACGCTGGGGTATCTGCGCCTCTGCGGCCTGCCCGAGCCCAAGGCTCTGCTCCGGGCCGTCGCACGTTGCCGCTACCGCAGCCCGGTTTTTCTCGCGCCCTTCTGGCCCGCGATCTTTTCCGGCGACGCCGAGCGGCGGCAGGACGCGGCGGAGGCGGCAGAGACCGCCCATGTCATGCGCCGGACCTATGAGGGGCTCGGCTACGAGGTGATCGACCTGCCGCTCGCCCCGGTGGCCGAGCGGGTGCGCTTCCTGCGGCAGCGGATCGGCGTCTAGCCGCCGCGCACCAGGCGCAAGAGCGCCTCCACATGCGCGATCGGCGCCTCGGGCGTGATGCCGTGGCCGAGATTGAACACGAGCGGCCCATCGCCCAGCTGGTCCAGAATGGCGCGCACGCCCTCTTCCAGCGCCCGTCCGCCGGCGATCAGGCGCAGCGGGTCGAGATTGCCCTGTACGGCGCCCGCAGTTTGGAGGCGGCGGGCCTGCGCGAAGGGCACGCCCCAGTCGAGGCCGAGCGCGTCGACCCCGGTCTTCTCGCGGTAGGTGTCGAGCAGGGCGCCTGCGCCCTTGGGAAAGCCGATCACCTTGGCGTCCGGCACCATGGCGCGCAGGCGGGCGACGAGATGGCGCACGGGCCGCACCGCGAAGCGCTCGAAACTGGCTTCGTCGAGAACGCCCGACCACGAGTCGAAGATCTGCACGCAGTCCGCCCCGGCCTGGAGCTGGCGGGCGAGATAGTCGGCGCTCATCTCGGCGAGCAGCAGAAGAAGCTCGTCCATCGCCTCCGGGTGCTCGTAGCCGAAGAGGCGGGCCGGCGCCTGGGCCGGCGTGCCGTGGCCGGCGATCATGTAGGTCGCGACCGTCCAGGGCGCGCCGCAGAAGCCGATCAGCGCGGTCTCTTCGGGCAGGGCGGCGCGCAGACGCGCCACGGTGGCGATCACGGGGGCGAGATGCGTGTCGGCATGGCTGGGGTCGAGCCCGGATATCTCGTGCGCCGAGATCGGGTCCATCACCGGCCCCTCGCCCTGGAGAAAGCGCACGTTGCGCTTCAGCGCGTCGGGGATCACCAAGATGTCGGAAAACAGGATCGCCGCGTCGAAGCCGAAGCGGCGGATCGGCTGGAGCGTGACCTCGGTGGCGAGCGCGGGGTCGTAGCAGAGATCGAGAAAGCCGCCGGCCTTGGCGCGCACCTCGCGATACTCCGGCAGGTAGCGCCCGGCCTGGCGCATCAGCCAGACCGGAGGCGGGGAGACGGTCTCGCCGGCGAGGACGCGCAGAAGCTTTCGCTGTTCCATGAAGGGCTTTCTCGGCTCGTCGCGAAACGGCGGCGGGAGCGATCTGCGAAACCCCGGCGAGAGGGAAGGCTCGGGCTCTTCGCCGGGACCCTCGCCGCCAAGCCTCGGGCGATGCGCCTCGCACCCCCATGGCTTGCCGCCGCGTCCTTCTGGCGAAACCCCTCGACCCTTCCGCTCTCCCACGCGTTCCCCGGACCGTCCCGGCGCCTCGCGCCGGTTGGATCGGATGTCTTCCCGGGACATGGCGGGGAATGGGCGCTTCGTCCAGCCCTTGGGCCGCGATCTCTCGGCCCCTCTTGTCCTCGGCAAGGGGAGGGGACCTCTCTCCCAGAAAACCGGGCGGGATCGTCAGATCCCCAGCCCGCTCTTCCCTCAAAGAAATTCTATTGAATCTGGATTCTAATTCTATGAGTCGGTGGATTGAGGGGATTCACAGGCGCCGCGCAGCTCTCGGCTTTCCCGCTTTCCGCAAACCGCCGGTTTAGCGAGGATTCGCCTAAGGATTCCAAAGCGACCGGCGCGGGCGCTGCGAGGATTCCCCCGTTTTTCACAAGTTCCCATCCACACCCCGGGTCATGTCTCGATCTGTGGAGGAATCGGGGGTTTTCCCGGGAGGGCCGAACCCCCCGCCGAACTTGCCCCAGCTTCTCCCGGGTTGCTCACAGGGGCCCAAGAATCCCGGGCGTATCCCAGCCGAAGACTTGTCCCAAACCACGATCGGAGTCCGTCCGTTCCCGGCGAGCGATTCTTAACCATAAAATCCCGAACGACCGCTCCCGAGCTTCTCGCCCTGGACGGCTTGTCGCCGCGCCGTCGCAGGCTCTAGGAAGAAGGCAACAGGAAGAGGGAACGAGCCGCATGAGGAAGCCGATCGTCCTGGCGTCGGGCAGCGTCCACCGCCGGGAGCTTCTGCAGAACGCCGGGATCGCCTTCAGCGTCGATCCCTCGACGTTGGACGAGCGCGCCATGGAGGCGCCGCTGGCGGAGAGCGAGACCGCGCCCGACGACGTCGCCGCCATTCTGGCCGAGGCCAAGGCGATCGACGTGTCCGCCCGTCATCCCGGCGCCCTTGTGATCGGCGCCGACCAGACGCTGTCGCTGGGCGACGAGCGCTTTCACAAGCCCCCCGACATGGAAGGGGCGCGCCGCGCGCTGCTCCAGCTTTCCGGCCGCACGCATGTCCTGTCCAGCGCGGTGGCGCTGGTGGTGGATGGCGAGACCGTGTGGCGCCATGTCGACCAGGCGCGCATCACCCTGCGCGCGCTGTCGCCCACGACGATCGGCCGCTATCTCGCCGAGGTCGGTGATGCCGCGCTCACCAGCGTCGGCTCCTATCAGGTGGAGCGCCAGGGCATTCAGCTCATGGAGCGGATCGAGGGCGACTTCTTCACCATCATCGGCCTGCCCGTCCTGCCGCTCCTGGCCGAGCTGCGCCGCCGGGGGCTGGTCGATGAATGAGACCTCGCCCAAGGCCTTCGTCACCGGCTGGCCGATCCACCATTCCCGCTCGCCGCTGATCCACGGAACCTGGCTGCGCGAACTCGGCCTTGCCGGCTCCTACGAGCGCGTCGCCGTCGAACCGGACGCCTTTCCTGCCTTTCTGGCTGGCCTCGCGGCGGCGGGCTTTTCCGGCGGCAATGTCACGATCCCGCACAAGGAGGCGGCGTTTGCCTCCGTCGCCCGGCGCGACGGGGCGGCCGAGGCGATCGGCGCGGTGAACACGCTCTGGTTCGAGGACGGCCGGCTTGTCGGCGGCAACACCGACGCCTACGGCTTTTCCGCCAATCTCGACGAGCGCCTTTCCGGCTGGCGAAACGCGGAGGAGGCCTTGGTGCTGGGCGCGGGGGGCGCGGCGCGCGCCGTGGTCCATGCGCTGACCGAGGCGGGCGTCCGTCGCATCCGCATCCTGAACCGCACGCCCGAGCGGGCCGAGGCCCTGGCCCAAAGTTTCGCGCGGCCCGGCCTCGACATCACCGGCGCGGGGGAGCGCGAGACGGCGGCTCGGCTCGGCTCGGCCGATCTCGTGGTCAACACGCGCGCGCCGGTGCCCGGCGAGGCGCCGCCGGACCTCTCGGCCCTTGCCGAAGCCGCCTTGGTGACCGACATCGTTTATGTGCCGCTCGAGACCCCGATCCTCAGGGCGGCGCGGCTGCGCGGGCTCCAGACGGCGGACGGGCTCGGCATGCTGCTCCATCAGGCGGTTCCGGGGTTCGAGCGGTGGTTCGGCCGGCGGCCGAGCGTGCGGGAGGACCTGCGTCAGGCGCTTCTCGCCGATATCGAAGCCGGCGGCTGAACTTCTGGCCCGAAAGGCCGGACGCCGATTTTCCATCGCTCGCGACGCTTTGGAAAGCCTGCGTCCATCTTTCGGGACGATGCTGACACGTTCAAGCGCGTTGGGGAGGGTCCAGACCATGGACGACCGCAGATCCGCCTTTGCCGGAAACGGCGCAAGCGACGTCACGCCCGAGGTCCCGAAGAGTTTCGTGGCCGAGATCCCGAAAGGCTTCGAGACCGAGGTTTCGGAAGCCGAGGCCGCGATCGAAAGCCTGTTCGAGGCCTATGCCGCCGGCTTCGACGATTTCGACGTAGATTCCATCATCGCCTGCTTCCAGTTTCCGGTGACGATCTGGCAGTCCGGTCGGGGCAATGTCTTCGACGACGAGGAGGAACTGGCCGAGAATGTCGAGGCGCTGCTCGCCGTGTTCGAGCGCGAGGAGATCGTCCAGTCCCGTTTCGAGATCATCGAGGCGGCGGGCGACGACGGCGCTGCCTTCGCCGTGCTCGACTGGCGCCAGGAGCGCGACGACGGCGACGCGGCGCTGGAGTTCCGCTGCCGCTACGCCCTGGTGCGAGACGAGGCGGGCAAGGGCTGGCGCATCGCGCTCGCCGTCAACGATTGAGCCCGGCTTGATCACGCTCGGCCTCACCGGCTCGATCGGCATGGGCAAGAGCACCGCAGCGGCGATGTTCGCCGCGCTCGGCTGCCCCGTCCATTCCGCCGACGAAAGCGTCCACCGCCTTTACGCCGGGCGTGCCGCCCCCCTGGTGGAGGCGCGCTTTCCCGGCACGGCGCCGGGCGGCGTGGTGGACCGCGCGGCTCTGTCGGCCGCCGTCTTGAACGATGCGGCGGCGCTCAAGGACCTGGAGCGCATCGTCCATCCGCTGGTGCGGGAGGAGGAGGCGCGGTTCCTGGCCGAGGCCCGCGCTTCGGGCGCCAAGCTGGCGGTGCTCGACATCCCGCTCCTGTTCGAAACGGGCGGCGAAGCTCGGGTGGACCGCACGCTCGTGGTCAGCGCCCCGCCCGAGACGCAGCGCGCCCGCGTGCTGGCTAGAGCGGGCATGACGCCGGAGCGCTTCGAGGCGATCCTCGCCAAGCAGATGCCAGACGCCGAGAAGCGCCGGCGGTCCGATTTCGTGGTGGAAACGGGCGGGCCGCTGGAGGAGACCCGGCGCCGGGTCGAGGCGATCTGGCACCAGCTCGTGGCGCAAGCGCGCTGATCCCCTTGCGCCCCCGCGCGGTTGGGGCGACATGACGGGGGACAGGCCAAGTGACAGGACAGGAGCGGGACCCCAATGCGCGAGATCGTCTTCGACACGGAAACCACCGGCCTCGACTTCGAGCAGGACCGGGTGATCGAAATCGGCGGCATCGAGCTGTGGAATCACATTCCCACGGGCCGCGAGTATCACTGTTTCATCCGCCCGGACGGGCGCAAGGTCGATCCCGCCGCCTTCGACATCCACGGCATTTCCGACGACTTCCTGAAGGACAAACCGGTCTTCGGCGAGATCGTCGAGGAGTTCGCCGCCTTTTTCGACGATGCCGCGCTGATCGCCCACAACGCCGCCTTCGACGTCCGCTTTCTCAATGCCGAGCTGGCGCGGCTCGGCCGCCCCGCCATTCCGCCCGGCCTCGTGATCGACACACTGCCCATGGCGCGGCGCAAGTTTCCGATGGCACCGGCGACGCTGGACGCGCTCTGCTCGCGCTTTTCGATCGACACGTCGAAGCGCGACAAGCACGGCGCTCTCGTCGACTCCGAGCTTCTGGCACAGGTCTATATCGAGCTGATCGGCGGCCGCCAGTCGGCGCTGCGGCTCGACATGGACAATGACGGGTTGAGCGACCGTGGCGTCGAGCTCGTCCACCGCGCCGCCCAGCGCCCCGTGCCCCTGCCCTCCCGCCTATCGCCTGCCGAGGACGAAGCCCATCGCCGCTTCATTGCCGGGCTCGGCGACGGCGCCCTGTGGAACAGCCACCTCCCGCCCGTCGCGGAAAGCTGAACCAACCTTGAGCGAAGCGACGCTGCGGCCGCTGGAAGCGGAGGCCGACTGGCATGCCTTCCACGCCATCCGCCGTGCCGCCCTGTTCGAGGAGCGCGGGCGCGGGGAAGCCTCCGACCCCGCCCATCCCGGCGATCGCGACCAGGCCAACACGCCACTTCTCTATCGCGTGGATGGCTGAGCGATCGGCGTCCTGCGCCTCGATCGTCTTTCATAAGGACGTGCCGCGATCCGGCGTGTGGCGATCGAGCGGAGCCATCGTAGGCAGGGCCATGGCCGGCGCATGATCGCGGCGGCATTGCAGCGCCTGCGGGAATGGGGCGTCGTATCCGTCACCGTCGCGTCCGCGCCGGAGGCCGTCGGCTTCTACGAGGCGCTCGGCTTCGCGCTGGAGATGGCGGGAACGAGCCCACCCGGCGGCTCGGTGCGTCTCGTCGTCAGTCTCGGCTGACCGCACGCTTCCACTATAAAAAAAAGGCGCCGCCGGCTCGTCGCCGGGGCGCCTCTCGTGTCTTCGACCGAAGCCGATGGATCAGACGGTCTGGACCTGCGCGCGGGTGCGCTCTTCGGCCATGCGCTGCGTGAACAGGGCGGCAAAATCGATCGGGTCGATCATCAGCGGCGGGAAGCCGGCGTTGCGGGTGACGTCCGCGATGATCTGGCGCGCGAAGGGGAAGAGGAGGCGCGGGCACTCGATGAAGAGAACCGGCAGCATGTGCTCCTGCGGGAAGCCCGTAAGGCGGAAGACGCCGCCATACTGAAGTTCCACGTGAAACAGGGTCTCGGCGCCTTCGCCGGCCTGCGCGTTCAGAGAGAGCTTGACGTCGTACTCGTTATCGCCGTCCTGCACCGGCACCGCGCCGACATTGACGCCAATATTGATGCCGGGCGCGCGGGGCTGGGCGCGCAGGACGCCGGGCGCCTTCGGGCTCTCGAAGGACAGGTCCTTGATGTACTGGGCCAGGATGTTGAGGCTCGGGGCCTCGGCCTCGGAAGCGCCGTTGACGCCCGTGTGGTTGGTCTCGGACATGGGGTCCTCGCGGAGTTGGCAGGAGAAGGAAACGCCGTTCGCTCCGGCGCCGGGGATCATGGCTGCGCTACCACGGCGCCGGGGGCGAAAACAAGAAGGGGCGCAAGAGCGCCCCTTTCGCAGACCTTGGCGGTCTCAGTGCAGCGTCGGCTTGCCGTCGCCCTCGCCGGCGCCGCCCTTGCCGTCGCGGCGGAAGGGCTCGTCGCGCTCCAGCCGCACCCAGGGGCTGCCGTCGGCGCGGCGGGCGAACTCGCCGTCCGTGAGGTCCACCACGTTGGGGCGCACCGGCGGGCGCTCGTTGAAGCCGGGCGTTCCCACCACGACGATGCGCCGGCGCAGCGCGCGCCAGATGAGATCGCGCACCGGCGGCAGGAACAGGGCGAGACCCACGATGTCCGACAGGAAGCCGGGGATGATGAGCAGTATGCCCGCCAGCGCGATCATCGCACCGTGCACGATCTCGCGCTCGGGCAGACGGCCGGCCCGCGCCTCGGCCTGGGCGGCGCGCAAGGTCGAAAGCGTCTGGCGCTTGAGGAGGCTCGCGCCCACCACCGCCGAAAGGATCACCAGGAGAAGGGTCCAGCCGATGCCGATATGGCCGCCGACCCAGATGAAGGCGCCGATCTCCAGAAGCGGCAGGGCCAGTAGGATGACCGGAACGAGGATCAGCGGCATGGCGGTGGAAACTCTCCTTCTTCGAAAAATCGCCCTGTGCGGCTCCGCAATGGGACCCACGGGCACAGGAAACGAACGATCATCACATAGGACGCGTCTTCGTGAATTTGAATGCGGGACCGGGTGCCTCTATATGAAGCTTCGATCAAGACTTCTTGCAGGGCAGATCCGCGTTCATGGGTTTCGGGACGATCTTCTTCATCGTAGTGGCGGCCGTGGTGCTGTATCAGCTCCGCAGTGTGCTCGGCCGTCGCACGGGCCATGAACGCCCGCCCTACGACCCTTATTCCCGCACCAACGACAATCCGACCCCGCCGCGCGAGCAGGGCAATGTCGTGACGCTGCCCTCGCGCCGGGTTCCCGCCGAGGAGGCGCCCGGTCGCTTCGAGGCGATCGACAAGGCCGCGCCCTTGGGCTCGCCCGCCAATGCCGGCCTTCGCCGCATCCAGGAGGCCGATCCGAGCTTCGATCTCGACCAGTTCCTGAACGGCGCCCGCGCCGCCTACGAAATGGTGGTGACGGGCTTTGCCGACGGCGACCGCAAGCTCTTGAAGAACCTGCTTTCACCCGAGGTCTACCAGGGCTTCGAGAGCTCGATCATCGAGCGCGAGGCGCGGGGCGAGCGGATGCAGTCCTCCTTCGTGGGGATCGACAACGCCACCGTCGTCGCCGCCGAGCTGAAGGGGCGCGACGCCTTCGTCACGCTGCGCATCGTGTCGCAGCTCATCTCCGCCACGCTGAAGAGCAATGGCGAGGTGGTGGACGGCGATCCCGAGACCGTGGCCGAGGTGCGCGACGTCTGGACCTTCGCACGAGACACGCGCTCGCGCGATCCGAACTGGAAGCTGGTGGAAACCGAGTCCGAGGAATGAGCCCGGCCGGCCTTGCGGGCCGGCGTTGAGATGTCCCTCGACATGTCCGTGACCGCCCCTTCGCCGCCCTGGCGACCGCTTTCCTTCTCCGCTCTTGCCGAATGGCCGGTTGTCGATCCGACACCGGCCTTTCTGGCGTTTGCACGCTCCGCCCCGGCACTTGTGAAGCCGGACGCGGCCCCCGCCGCCGCGCCCTTGCGCCCGGCCGCGGAGGCCGCGCTGCGCGCACCGGCAAAGGACGGGGCGGAGGCGCGGCGCTTTTTCGAGCGCTTCTTCCGTCCCTGGCGTCGGGAAGGAGCTGCGAGCGGTTTTCTCACCGGCTATTACGAGCCGGAGCTTCCCGCCTCGCGCACGCGCTCCGCCGCCTTTTCCGCTCCGCTCTACCGCGCCCCGGCCGATCTCCTGCGCTTGGCACCCGACGCGCCGCTGCCGGAAGGGCTGGAGGAGGCGCAGGGTTTTGCGCGGGTGGACGCCGACACCGGCCGCCTTTCACCCTATCCCGACCGGGCGGCCATTGAGGCCGGGTTTCTGGAGGGCCGGGGGCTGGAACTCGTGTTCCTCACCGATCCCGTCGAGGCCTTCTTCGTCCATGTTCAGGGCTCGGCTCGGCTGCGGCTGCCGGACGGCGAGACGATGCGCGTCGGCTACGCCGCCAAGAACGGCCATCGCTTCACCGCCATCGGCCGCATTCTGGTGAACGAAGGCGAATTGCCGCTGGAGGGCGCCGACATGGCGGGCATTCGCCGCTGGCTCGCCGCCCATCCCGAGCGCGCGGCGGGGCTGATGCAGCGCAACCGCTCCTTCATCTTCTTTCGCGAGATCGAGGGCGCGGAAGCCGAGGCCGGGCCGATCGGGGCGCAGGGCGTTGCGCTGACGCCGCTCGCCTCGCTCGCGGTGGATGCCGCGCTGACACCCTACGGCACGCCGATCCTGGTGGACGCGCCGACGCTCCGGGTGGAGGGCGCGCCCTTTCACCGGCTCGTGGTGGCGCAGGACACCGGCTCGGCCATCACCGGACCCGAGCGCGGCGATCTCTTCACCGGGTCGGGCGAGGCCGCCGGGGCTCTGGCCGGCACGATCCGCCACCCCGCGCGCTGGACCGTGCTGTGCCCGGCGGGCGAGGAGGCGGGGCGATGAAGAAGCGCCGCTCCCGCTCGCTTTCCACCGAGGAAACCCGGCTCTGGGTCTCGATCGCGCGCACCGCGACGCCGCTCAAGGGCAAGAGCGCGCCCGCGCTGCCGCCGGAGGAGCCCGCCCCCGCTCCGCCCCAGCCGAGCTTTCCGTCCGCGAGCTTCCCGCCTGCGAGCTTCTCACCGCCGCCGCGCCAGGACACGGGTCTTCCCGCCGCCTGGAGCGCGCCGCCCTATAGCCCCGTTGGCAACCCGCCCTCGCCCGCCACGCGCCTGCCGCCGCTGCACCCGATCGAGCGCCCGACGCGGCGCAAGATCGGCAAGGGCCGCATCGCGCTGGACGACCGGATCGACCTGCACGGGCAGACCGAGGCGGCGGCGCATGGCGTTCTCCTGTTCTTCCTGCGCCAAGCGCAGGCGCGCGGGTTTCGTCACGTTCTTGTCATCACCGGACGCGGTGCCTCCTACGGCTCCACCGGCACGTTGAAGCGGGCCATGCCGCACTGGTTCTCGACCGGCGAGTTCCGCTCGCTGGTCGCGGGCTACGAGCCGGCGGAGCGCGGCCATGGCGGCGAGGGCGCCTTCTATGTCCGGGTGCGCCGGCCATGACGCCCTTCGGCGAAAAACTGCGCGAGCTCAGGCGCGAGCGAGGGGTGACCCAGGGCCAGATGGCGGCGGCGCTGCGCGTGTCCTCCGCCTATCTCTCGGCGCTGGAGCACGGCCGGCGCGGGCGCCCGAGCTGGGACTTCCTCCAGCGCGTCATCACCTATCTCAACGTGATCTGGGACGATGCCGAGGAGCTTCAGCGCCTCGCCGCCCTGTCGCATCCTAAGGTCTCGGTCGACACGGGCGGCCTCAGCCCCGAGGCGACGGCGCTCGCCAACCGCCTGTCCGAGACGGTCGCCATCCTCGCACCGGAGGACATTTCGGCACTGCTCGCCCAGCTCGAAGAAGCCGCCGCCCGCGCCGAGGCGCTGCGCCGGGCCAAGCGCCAGCGGCGCTGAGGCCTCGCAACGGGGCTTGCGAGCAAGCCGGCTCCGCCCTCGTGTTTCGCCTCGGGGCGAGGGCTGGCGGACCAGCCTCCACCCTCGTCTCAAACGCCTGCGCCGCAACGAGACATGAAGCCGCATCCCGTACGCGTGATGCAACCGCCGCGTCCATCTTCCGTTAGCCCGCTGCATCGTTTTCCGCGCCGCATGACGCGTGCCGGACCTGGGCGGGACATCACTCATGGATCCTCACGGCGTCATTCCTCGCGCTGGCCGGCGCGCCCGTTTGCGAACCGCGCTTCTTCTCGGTGCGCTGGTTCTGGCCGGGCCGGCGCTGGCCCAGGGGCAGGCGGGCGGCCAGGGCGGCGGTCAAAGCGGCGAAGCGCAGGCCGGTTCCGACGAGAAGGACCCCGGCTTCGACCTGCCGCTGATCGGCCGTGTCGGCCTGCCCGGCTTCATGGCGGGCTGGTTCGGCAAGGAGGAAAAGGATTCAGGCGGCGCGCAGCAGGCCGGCAAGCAGGGCGGCCAGGGCGGCGAGCCGCCCGCCGTGATCGTCCAGACGGTCGAGACGCGGCCCGTCGGCGACACGTTCGAATTCATCGGCACGATCCAGCCGATCGAGAAGGTCGGCGTGCGCGCCCGCGTCGAAGGTTATATCCAGGACGTCGCCTTTGCCGGCGGGCAGAGCGTGAAGCAGGGCGATCTTCTGTTCCAGATCGAGCCCGCGCAATACGAGGCGGCTCTGCGCGCGGCCGAGGCGCAGCTTTCCGGGGCCGAGGCGACGCGCAACCAGGCCCAGCGCAACTACGACCGGCAGAACGAACTGGTGCGCTCCGGCGTCACCGCGCGGGCGACGCTGGAGGACGCGACCGCGAGCCTCGAAAACGCGCAGGCGCAGTATCTCCAGGCCGATGCGGCGGTGACGCAGGCCCGGCTCGACCTGTCCTACACCCGTATCACGGCGGCGATCGACGGCGAGATGTCGGCCCCGCTCATCACGCGCGGCAACTACGTCTCCTCCACCACGGGGGATCTCGCGACGCTGACGCAGATGAACCCGATCTGGGGCGTGTTCCCGATCGGCGAGGGCCAGCTCGTCACCTGGCAGCGCGTCGGCCCGCAACAGGCCGACGACGCCCCGATGGCCGAGAACCGGCCGAACGGGCAGGCCGGTGGCGGCGGAGCCGAGGCGCAGGGCGATGCCGGCGGCGGCGAGATGGTGGCCTCCAGCGAGATGACGTCCTCCACCGAGAACAGCGGCGACGCGCCGATCGCCTCCGCCAGCGGCACCGGCGCGGCCGGCGCGCCGCCCCTGCCGCAAGGCGCTGAAAACGTCGACGCCGCCGCCAACGCCTCCGACAACGGGCTCGCCAGCGCCTATCGCCTGCAGCTGCGCCTGCCCAACGGCGCGCTCTACGAGCCGCCCGGCCGCTTCGACTTCGTCGGCAACACCGTGAACGCCACCACCGGCACGGTAGAAGCGCGCATCCGCTTTCCCAACACCGGCGACTTCCTGCTCGCCAACCAGAACGTGACGCTGACCGCCAGCGAGCGCAATCCGCCGATCCTGCCCGTGGTGCCGCAGGCGGCGATCCAGTTTTCGCGCGAGGGGCGCGCGGTGCTTCTGGTCAAGCCCGACAACACCGTCGAGCGCCGCCCGATCGAGATCGGCCGCACGATCGACAATGCGAGCGCCGTCACCAAGGGTCTCGAAGGTGGCGAAACGTTGGTGCTGCGCGGCGCGGCCAGCGTCAAACAGGGCACGAGCGTGCGCCCCGTGACGCAGGAACAGGCCGAGGCGGAGGCCAAGACGCGCCGCCAGAACCGGCCGCAGGGCGGCGCGGAAGGCGAGGGCAGCGAGGGCCAAGGCGGCAAGGACCAAGGCGGTAAGGGGCAGGGGAGCAAGGCGCAGGGCGGTGAAGGCCAGGGCGGCGCGGGCAGCCAGGATGGTGGCTCCGGCACGGCCGCCGGCCAGAATTCCGGCTCGGGCTCGTCCGCGCGATGATCTCCGACATCTTCATCCGCCGCCCGCGCCTGGCCGGGGTCATCTCCATCGTCGTGGTGCTCGCGGGGCTGCTCGCCATCCTCGTCCTGCCGATCTCGCAATATCCCGAGATCACGCCGCCGACGGTCAGCGTCTCGGCCAACTATCCCGGCGCCGATTCCACCGTTCTCGCCCAGGCCGTGGGCGATCCGCTGGAGCGCGCCATCAACGGCGTCGAGAACATGACCTACATGTCCTCGACCTCGACGGACTCGGGCACCTATTCGCTCTCCATCACCTTCGCCATCGGCACCGACCCCGACATCGCGCAGGTCAACGTGTCGAACCGCGTCCAGCTCGCCACCGCCCAGCTGCCCGAGGCGGTGACGCGCCAGGGCGTGACCGTGCGCTCGCGCTCGCCGAACTTCCTGATGGCGGTGTCCTTCTTCTCCGAAGGCGGCCAGCTGTCCACGATCGACATCGGCGCCTTCCTTTCGTCCGACGTGGTGTCGGCGCTGCAGCGCGTGGAGGGCGTTGGCGACGCCAACGTCATCGGCAATTCCGACTATTCCATGCGCGTCTGGACCGACCCCGCCCGCATGGCGGCGCTCTCGATCTCGCCCGCCGACATCACGGCGGCGATCGCGGCCGAAAACCTGCCGGCCTCCACCGGCCAGATCGGCGGCGCGCCCGCGCCGGACGGCCAGGCGCTGGTCTACACCATTACCTCGCAAGGCCAGCTGAACACGGCCGAGCAGTTCCAGAACATCGTGGTGCGGGCCGAATCTTCGGGCGCCATCGTGCGGCTGAAGGACGTGGCGCGCGTCGAGCTCGGCTCGGAGAGCTACGCCGTCAACACCTATGTCCGCGACAATCCCGGCAAGACGATCCAGATCAACCAGGCGCCGGGCGCCAACGCGCTGCAGACCGTCACCGCCATCCGTGCCGAGTTGGAGCGGCTTCAGGGCACGTTCCCGCAAGGGATGCAGTACGAGATCATCTACGATTCCACGCAGTTCGTGGACGCCACGATCCACGAGATCGTGCTGACGCTCGCCATCACCGCCGCGATCATCGTGATCGTGGTCTTCGTCTTCCTTCAGGATTGGCGCTCGACGCTGATCCCCGCGCTCGCCATTCCCGTCTCGCTGGTCGGCACCTTCGCGGTGCTGCTCGTGATCGGCTTCACCATCAACGTCATCACGCTTCTGGCGCTGATCCTGGCCATCGGCCTCGTGGTGGACGACGCCATTCTCGTGGTGGAAAACGTTCAGCGCGTCATGACGGAGCGCAAGATCGAGCGCGTCGAGGCGACGCGCATCGCCATGCGCGAGATCACCGGGCCGATCGTCTCGACGACGCTGGTGCTGCTCGCCGTCTTCCTGCCCACGACCTTCCTGCCCGGCCTGTCGGGCCAGCTCTATCGCCAGTTCGGCATCGCGCTGTCGGTGTCGATGGTGCTTTCCTCCATCGTCGCGCTGACGCTGACGCCCGCGCTCACCGCCGCCATGCTGCGCCCGCCCACCGCCGCTTGGGGGCCGCTGCGCTGGTTCAACGCGGGGCTCGACAAGACCCGCAACGCCTATGCCCGCTCGGTCGGCTTTCTCGTGCGCCGCGTGCTTCTGGCGCTCGGCGTCCTGGCGCTCGGCTTTGCCGTGGCCTTCATCTCCTTCGTCAACCTGCCCTCGACGCTGCTGCCGGACGAGGACCAGGGCGCCATCCTTTTCGATGTGTCGCTCCCCGATGGCGCCTCGCTCCAGCGCACCACGGAAGCGATGCTGGAGATCGGCGACATCCTTCAGGAGACGGAGGGCGTGAAGGCCTATGTGCTGAACGCCGGCTATTCGCTGCTCCAGTCCTCGCAGCGCGCCTCCGGGGGCCTCGGCATCGTGACGCTCACCCCTTGGGGCGAGCGGCGCGATCTGTTCGAAATTCTCGGCGAACTGACCGGGCGCTTCGCCGCCATTCCGGGCGTGCAGGTCGCCGCCTTTCCGCCGCCGCCGATCCCCGGCCTCGGCTCGGTCGGCGGCTTCACCTTCGAGCTTCTGGCGCAGGGCGGCCAGGACCCTGGCGAGGTGGCGCAGGTGGCGAGCGCCTTCGTCGCCGCCGCCAACGAGCGCCCGGAGATCGGAACCGCGCGCACCACTTTCTCGGCCGACGTGCCGCGCCTTTACCTCAAGATCGATCGCGACCGGGCCGAGACGCTGGGCCTGTCCGTCTCGGACATCTATGCCGCTGTCGGCGGTGCGATGGGCGAGACCTATGTGAACCAGTTCATCTACGAGGGGCAGATCTTCCAGGTCCGGCTGCAGGCCGAGGCGGACGCGCGGGCCAAGACGGCCGATATCGGCAATCTCTACGCCAAGAACGCGAGCGGCGAGATGGTGCCGCTGCGCTCGGTGGTGACCGTCGACACGACCTTCGGCCCCTATTCCGTGCCGCGCTTCAACCTCTTCACCGCGCCGCAGATCACCGGCCAGCCGGCGGCGGGCTATTCCTCCGGCGCCGCGCTGACGGCGCTGGAGGAGGTGGCCCGCGACACGCTGCCGCCCGGCTACAGCTACCAGTTCTCCGGCACGTCCTATCAGGAGCGGCAGGCGGGTTCGGTCACCTTCGTCGCCTTCGGCCTCGCTTTCGTCTTCGCCTATCTCTTTCTGGTGGCGCAGTACGAAAGCTGGCTTCAGCCGCTCACCGTCATGCTCTCCATCGCCATCGCGGCGGCGGGCGCGGCGGGCGCCCTGGCGCTGTTCGGCCAGACCTCCAACATCTATTCGCAGATCGGCATGGTGATGCTGATCGGCCTTGCCGCCAAGAACGCCATCCTGATCGTGGAATTCGCCAAGGAGCGGCGCGAGTTGGACGGGATGGAGATCACCGAGGCCGCGATCATGGGCGCGCGCCAGCGCTTCCGCGCCGTGCTGATGACCGCGCTCGCCTTCATCCTCGGCCTCGTGCCGCTCGTGGTGGCGAGCGGCGCTGGCGCGGCGGCGCGCAACTCCATCGGCATCGCCGCGATCGGCGGCATGCTGGCGGCGACCTTCATCGGCATCTTCATCGTGCCGGCGCTGTTCGCCCTGTTCGAGCGGCTGGGCGAAGGGCGCGGCGGCAAGTTCTGGGGCCGAGAGAAGAACCGCACGAAGAACCGGCGCGACCCGCAGGAGCGCCTGCCCTGGCATTTCGGTGAAAAGCCGGACGCGCCCGCCGCCACGCCCGCCGCCGCCCCCGCCGAATGAACCAAAGCCGGACGAACGAAAGCCGCATGAGCCAAGGCCGCAGGAACCAAGCCCGTCGAAGGGCGCGCGCATGAGGGAGCGTGCCTCGCTTCTGCCGCACAAACGCTCGGCCGCGACCCTGGCGCAGCGCCAGCTTCGCGACTGGGTTTCGCCACTGGGGCACGGCGCGCCCAAGCCGGCGCCCCGCCACGGGCCGCACCGCCCGGCGCCGGCGAGCCCCCGCAGCATCGCCGTGGTCGGCAACGCCCCGGAGGCGGGGCGGATCGGCCCCTTGGTGGACCGGGCGGACTGGGTGCTGCGCTTCAACAACGCGCAAGGCTTCGGCGCCGCCACAGGCCAGCGCGTGACGCATCTGTTCCTGATGAATTTCGGCGGCCAGACGCGGGAATGGCTGGCGGAGGAGAGCTTTCACCGCCGGCCCGCCGTCGCGCGTGCGCAAGGCTTCGTCCTCCCCATCGACCCCGGCCGGGACGAGCGCCGCCAGCCGACGCCGACGCGGGCGAAATGGCAGGGCGGAGAGCAGGATTGGACGCCCGAACTCGCCCAGCGCTTAGGGCTGCATCGCCGCCCCGCCTGGCTCCTGAACGATCCGCTCTTCCACGCCGCCGGAGACGCGCTGCGCCGCCACGGCGCGGCGCGCGAGGCCGTGCCGAGCACGGGCTTTCTCGCCCTGTTCTGGCTGACGCGCCATCTCGGTGGGCGGCGGGTGCCCGTCCATGTCCACGGGTTCGGGTTCGCCGGCTGGGAGGGCCATGGCTGGGACGCGGAGCGATGCTGGGCCGAGGGGCAGGCGCGGCGAGGGCTGCTGCGCCTTCATCCGCTGCCGCCGAACTGACGGGCGCTGGGGCGGCGACCACCATCCCTCCTCGCAAGGAGAAGTTCGTATGAGAGACGGCCGCTAAGCGTGCGGCCTCTCCGCCGCCGCATCCGCGCCGCTAGCTGTCAGGGCGCAGGAAAAATCTTGCGCAGATCGTCGAGTTTCTCGTTCACCAGCCAGCCGTAGTAGTTCTCTTCCGGCATCCGGGGGGCCTGACCGTTGCTCTTCCGGCGAATGTTCTCGGCCTTCAGGCGGCGCGCGCGGGTGATGGGGTCGCCGACATTGTAGAGCGTCGCGGTGACGCCGGGGTTCTTGGAAATGTCGAAGCCGGCGATGTCGCGATATTTGTCGATCGAGGAGCGGATCACCGCCGCCATGTAGTGGAGCGACTTGTCGGGGTCCATGATGGCGGCGTAGACCTCGCCCGCCTGGCCCATGTCGATGTCGGGATAGCCCGACACGCGATGCACGATGTCGGACACGGCGAGCGCCGTCATCGGGTTGATCTGCCCGAGGCCGAAGGTCTGGCCGGCATAATAGGGCTGGAAGAACACCGCGCCGAAGCGATTGTCGGGGTAGGAGCGCCCGTCCACCGTCTTGCCCCGGAAGCTCTGTTCGAAGACCTGCTCGCGGCAGCTCCACAGCGCCTCGTCGCCGCGCGCGCTCTTGCAGCGCTCGAATTCCGGCCGGGCGACGAAGCTCTCGACCGACTCGCCCTTGTAGGAGAAGTCGATGCCCGAGTTCAGGTACGACATGGCCTTGACGTAATAGGTCTGAAGCCGGTCCAGCGCGTCGACATTGAACGTGTGCTCGCCGACCAGGGCGCCCGCGATGTGGATGGGGTCGATGCCGTAGAGCTTCGCCGCCGAGCGGATCTTGGTCTGGAGATCGCGATTGGTCGCCAGAAGCTCGCGGATCTTCTTGTACTTGGCGTCGAAATTGCCGCCCGTCGCGGCCGTCCGCGTGTAGGAAAAGCTCGGAATGGTCGGCTGCGTCGCATTCCGATTGCCGGGCGGCACGGTGACGACGGACTGCGCCTGGGCGGGGTGGACCAAGAGAAAGCCCGCCAGAACAGCGGCGAGAAAACGGGACATGGAACGACCTTCGAACGGGAAGGCCCCCGCATAGGCCGGCAATTGCGGTCAGCGTGAGGCGATCGCGGCCGTCTTAACCCATGTCCGCGCGCAGGACCACGACGCCGGGCGGCTTTTGGGCCAAGCGTGTCACACGTGAAACACTTCCCTCCGACGCAGCACGCTGTTCAGGCGTAGCGCGTGGGCACCGCCGTCAGCGACTTCACCGTTTCCATGGAGATGAAGGCCGACATGTCGGCGAGACTCACCTTGGAGACGAGGCGCTTGTAGGTCGTGTCGTAATGCTCGACATTCGGGAGAACGATCTTGAGGATGTAGTCGACATTGCCGGTCAGCCGATGCACCTCCACGATCTCGGGGATCGCGTTCACCGCCTGATGAAACTCCTCCAGCCAGCCCTTTTCGTGCCGCGCCGTCTTCACCAGAACGAAGATCGTGGTGGGCAGGTTGATGCGCCGGCGATCCACCAGGGCGACGCGGCGGGCGATATAGCCCTCGTCCTTCAGCCGCTGGATGCGGCGCGAGCAGGCCGAGGGGGAGAGGGCAAGCCGTTCCGCAAGCTCGGCGACCGAGCGGTCGGCATCGTCCTGCAGGAGCGTCAGAAGCTGGTGGTCGCGATCGTCGAGCATGGGGACGTCATGCACGTGTTTCGGCTCTCGCGCAACAAGTCGGCGCGAAGGGCGAGGATGGCGCCGAAATCGTGCGGTGGAAGGCGAGGGGTACGTGGAAAAACGCATCCCGCATTCGGAGCTCCGGCGTCATGCTGGAGGGGTGATTTGACGGGAGACTTGAGATGAAGCGCATCGGGCTGATCGGCGGCATGAGCTGGGAATCCACGGCGACCTATTATCGCCTGCTCAACGAGGCGGTGCGCGGCGCGCGCGGCGCGCTCGCCTCCGCCGAGGTGCTGCTGCATTCGCTCGACTTCTCCGCCGTCGTCGCGTTGCAGAAGGCCGGGCGCTGGGACCTCGCCGCCGAGCTCCTGGCGACAAGCGCTCAGCGGCTGGAGCGCGCGGGCGCCGACTGCGTCCTGATCTGCACCAACACGATGCATCTCGTCTCGGCCGAGGTGCAGGCCGCCGTCGCGATCCCGCTGATCGACATCATCCACGAGACCGGCGCGACGATCAAAGCCGCCGGCCACAGCCGCCCGCTGCTGCTCGCCACGCGCTACACGATGGAGCACGGCTTCTATGCCGAGCGGATGGAGGCCGAGACCGGCTTCCGGCCGCTCGTGCCGGACGAGGCGGACCGCACCTTGGTTCATCGCGTGATCTTCGAGGAACTGTGCGCCGGCCATGTCGACCCCGCCTCGCGCGCCGCCTTCGAGGCCGTGGTGGAGCGTGGCCGCGCGGCCGGCGCCGACAGCGTCATTCTCGGCTGCACCGAGATCGGGCTTCTCGTGCGCCCGGACGCTTTGTCCCTGCCGGGCTTCTGCTCCACCGAGATCCACGCCGCCGCCGCCGTGCGCTTCGCGCTGGAGGAGCGTCACCAAACCTTCACCCGCCCGGCGGAAGCCCAGCTTCGCGAACGCGTTGCAGCATAGGATCGGGGCACGCCTTCGAAGCGGGGCGTAGGGCTTTCGTCCGACGGCGTCCCGCTCGATCCGGCCGCGCGATAAGCGTCGGCCGGTGCCCATGCCGCATTCGCCTTGGATCGCCCGCCCATGTGCCGCCTGCTCGCCTATTCCGGGACGCCGCTTTTTCTGGAAGATCTGCTGATCCGCCCGGAAGGCTCGCTCGTGTCGCAATCCATGGCGGCGCGCGAGGCGCGCACGGTGGTGAATGGCGACGGCTGCGGCCTCGGCTGGTATGGCGAGCGGCTCGAGCCCGGCCTGTATCGCGGCATCCTGCCGGCCTGGTCGGACGCCAATCTGACCTCGCTCTGCCGGCAGATCCGCTCCGGCCTGTTTCTCGCCCATGTGCGGGCAGCGACGAGCGGCGGCGTGTCCACCTCCAATTGCCATCCCTTCGCGCACGGCCAGCAGCTCTTCATGCACAATGGCCAGATCGGCGGCTATGCCGGCTTGCGCCGCCGCGTGGAGGCGATGATTTCGGACGCGCTCTATCCCTCGCGCAAGGGCACCTGCGATTCCGAGGCGATCTTTCTGGCCGCGCTGAGCCGCGGGCTGGAGAGCGACCCGGTCGCCGCCTTTCGCCAGACGCTGAGCGAGATCGAGGCGTTGCGCGGGTTTGCGAGTGAGGAGCCCGTGCGCTTTGCCGCCGTGCATTCCGACGGCGAGCGGCTCTTCGCCTTCCGCTGGGCGAGCGACGATCGGCCGCCCTCGCTTTATGCGCGGGTCGAGGGCGACAGCGTTCTCGTTGCTTCCGAGCCCTGCGGCACCAATCCGCAGGGCTGGCAGGCCATCCCGCCCGGCAGCGTGCTGGAGGCCGACCGGTCGGGCCGCGTCTTCCTGCGCCCCTTCGCGGTGGACGCCGCGCCCTCCAGCGGCGCGGTGCGGGCCGCCTGAGGCAGCCCTTCGCGAGGGGTTAGGCCAGCGCGCGGTTGCGCGTCTCGACCCCGATGCGCGTCACCGCCACGGCCGCGATCAGGAGCAGCGCGGCGTAGAGGCCGAGCGCCCCGGCAAAGCTCGCCGCCATGACCGGGGCGAGCAGCGAGGGCGCGGCCAGACCGCCGAGGCGCGCCATGGCCCCGGCGCTGCCCATGCCCGTGGCGCGAAGCTCGGTCGGGTAGAGTTCGGGCGTGATGACATAGAGCGCGCCCCAGGTGCCCAGCAGCGCGAAGCTCATGAGAAGCGTCGCGCCCGTCACCACGGCGGGGCTGAGCCCCAGCCCGTAGAGGCCGCAGCCGAGGGCGCTGAGCACGAGAAAGCCGATCAGCGTCGGCTTGCGGCCCCAGCGCTCCACGCCATAGGCGGCCAGCGCATAGCCGGGGATCTGCGCCAGGGCGACCAGCACCAGGAACAGATGCCCACGCACGAAGCCGAAGCCCTGGCCGGCGAGCTGCACGGGCAGCCAGACGAAGACGCCGTAATAGCTCATCGACACGAGCAGCCAGACCGCGAGGATCGGCACGGTGACGCCGCGCAGCGCGGCCGAGAAGATCGAGCCGCCCGGGCGCTGGACGGGAAGCGTCAGCTCGCCCTCGGGCAGCGTGGTGCCGTTGGCCTCGGCCATGGTCTGGAGGATGGCGCGCGCCTCCCCCTGCCGCCCCTGGCGCAGGAGATACATCGGCGATTCCGGCACCCAGAAGCGGATGAAGAGGCCGATGATCGCCGGCAGGCCGGTGAGAAGGAACAGGACGCGCCAGGGCTCGGCCGCCCCGCTCGACTGCACGGCCAGCGCGGCGAGGGCCACCAGCACCGTGCCGGGCGCCCAGGCGCCTTCCAGCATCACCAGCCAGCGCCCGCGCCGGGCGGCGGGCAGGAACTCCGCCATCATGGCGTAGTCCACCGGCAGCGTGCCGCCGACGCCGAGCCCGGTGAGGAAGCGCAAGGCGAGAAGCCAGGTGAAGTCGGGCGCGAAGGCCGAGGCGATGCCGAAGACGGCGTCGATGAGGATGGTGATGATCAGGACGCGCCGCCGCCCGATCCGGTCCGCCAGCCGCCCGAAGGCGAAGGCGCCGACCAGCATGCCGAGAAAAAACAGCGTTCCCGTCTGCAGCGCCTCTGGCACGGAGATCCCAAAGCTCGCCGCGATGGAGGGGGCGGTGAAGCCGATGGCGAGCACCTGCATGGCATCCGCCGCCCAGACCAGGGCGAAGGTGAGAAGCAGGCGCGTCTGGAAGCGGCCGGTGCCGACGGCCTCCAGCGCGGTTTCGAAAGAGAGGGCTCTGGGCATGGGCTCGGACCAGGAAGGCGCGCGCGGCGCGGGACGGGGCGCTGATTTGGTTCGCCCTTCGCGGCTGCGTCAAGGGACCGCAGCGCGATAAGCCGAGCCGACCCACACGCCGCGGCCGGGAGATCGGCCTCGGCGGGGCCGGCTTGAAGCCTCGTTCAAGCCCCATCGGCCGAGGCCGCACCCGCCGCGTTTCCTGGTGCTTGAAGCAGTCAGGGGGATGTCGGCGGTGCCTCCCACAAGGCGCGAACCCGCCGCCGTCCGGCAAAGAACGCGGCCGCTAGATCGGTCCCTCAAAACAGAAAAAGCCGCGCCCTTTCGGACGCGGCTCCTCATGCGGACAGGGATCGAGGCACCGTCAGAGAATGAAGCGCGACAGGTCCACGTTCCCGGCGATGCCGTCCAGCGCCTTGCGGACATAGGCGGCGTCGACGCGGTAGCTCTCGCCGCCCTTGTCGGGCGCCTCGAAGGAAATGTCGTCCAGCACGCGCTCCATCACCGTCTGGAGCCGGCGGGCACCGATATTCTCCACCGTGCCGTTCAGCGACACGGCGAGATCGGCGATCGCGTCGATCGCGTCGTCGGTGATCTCGAGATCGACGTTCTCCGTCTTCATCAGCGCGATATACTGCTTGATGAGCGAGGCTTCCGTCTCGGTCAGGATGCGACGGAAATCGTCCTTGGTCAGCGCGCGCAGCTCGACCCGGATCGGCAGGCGGCCCTGCAACTCCGGCAGGAGGTCGGAGGGCTTGGCGACGTGGAAGGCGCCGGACGCGATGAAGAGGATGTGGTCGGTCTTCACCGGCCCGTGCTTGGTGGCAACCGTCGTGCCTTCCACCAGCGGCAGGAGATCGCGCTGCACGCCCTCGCGGCTGACGCCGGCGCCGCCGCCCATCCCGTCCTTGTTGGCGATCTTGTCGATCTCGTCCAGGAACACGATGCCGTTGTTCTCCACCGCCGCGATGGCGTCGGCGATCAGCGCCTCGTTGTCGAGAAGCTTGTCGGACTCCTCGCCGATCAGGAGATCGTAGCTTTCCTTCACCGTGGTGCGGCGCGTCTTGGTGCGTCCGCCCATCGCCTTTCCGAACATCTCGGACAGGTTGAGAACGCCGATATTGGCGCCGGGCATGCCAGGAATGTCCATGCCGCCGAGCGGATTGGACGTGTCGGCCACCTCGATGTCGATTTCCTTCTCGTCCAGCTCGCCGGCGCGCAGGCGCTTGCGGAAACTGTCGCGCGTGGCGGGCGAGGCGGTCTTGCCGACGAGGGCTTCGAGCACGCGCTCCTCGGCGCCGGCATGGGCCTTGGCCCGCACCTCGGCGCGCTTCTTCTCGCGCACCAGCCCGATGCCGATCTCCACGAGATCGCGCACGATCTGCTCGACGTCGCGGCCGACATAGCCGACCTCGGTGAACTTCGTCGCCTCGACCTTCAGGAAGGGCGCGCCGGCCAGCTTGGCGAGGCGGCGCGAGATCTCGGTCTTGCCGACGCCCGTCGGCCCGATCATCAGGATATTCTTGGGGCTCACCTCTTCGCGGAGCGAGCCTTGAAGCTGCTGGCGGCGCCAGCGGTTGCGCAGGGCCACGGCCACCGCGCGCTTGGCTTCGCGCTGCCCGATGATGTGGCGATCGAGTTCGGAAACGATCTCGCGGGGGGAAAAGTCGGTCATTCTGGTCAGCAATCTCGTGCTCGTCGCCGATCGGATCAGCGGGGAAACGCAGCGCAAAGATGGGGAGGAGATCGTCCGAACGCCAGAGGCGGCGTTTCATCTCCGCCGCGGGCCGCATCACGAAGGGCGGCGCCTTGGCAAATCCTTCGGGCGCCGGGGCTTCGATCCTATCCCGCCGATCTCTACGGGAATGCCGCGCCTCGCTCCTTACGGAGGGACAAGAGTGCTCCTCGTGGGGGTCCTCTAGGGTGCTCGCGCGGAGGCAGTGCGACCATGCTTCGCCGTCTGTGTCATTAAAGCAATTCTAACCAACCGACGTGATCGTGAGAAATTTTGTGGCTCGGCGGGGGTCGAACCGTGTCAAATTTGCGATTAAGTAAGCCGAAGAGTTGGGGGGTGCGCGGTGCGTCCCGCCACCGCGCGGTTTTCTGCGGAAGGGATCGCCATGCGCTTCACAGTCTCGCTTTCCGGTCGTCTCCAGGGAGACGCACGGGCGCAATGACGGTGGCGCTCGGCTCGATCATTCAGCTCACCCCGCGACCGTGGACGACGGAAGGTCTGTCAGCCAGCCTCGCGATGGTGGCGGCGGCCTCCGGATTTTCCCATTTCGCTCTTCTGTCCATTCCCTCCACCGACGAGGCGGGGGCCGAGATGCGGCTCGTCCTGTCCAACTGGAACGAGGAGTTCCGGCGCGGCTTCGAGCGGCATGGGCTGAACCGCTATTCCCCCGTTCTGCGCGCCCTGCGGGGCGGCGTCCTGCCGCTCGTCTGGGATGCCGAAACGCTCTACGGCTACGATCCCGACGATCCCGACATGGAGCCGCAGGCGCGCTTTCTCGGTGCCAGCGGAACGCTGTCGGGCGTCTACTGCCCGGTCCACGGGCTGACGGGGTTCAACGGCGTTCTCTGCTTCTTCGGCCCCGGCCCGCCCATCGACGAGGCGAAGGCCGACGCGCTGCATCTGGTCGCCTTCGCCGCCTTCGGCATGATGAGCTGCATCCGCTTCGAGGAGAACCGGCGCAACAACCCGCTGACCGGGCGCGAGAGGGACTGCCTGAAGCTCGCCATGCTGGGCAAGACCTCGTCCGAGATCGGCACGATCCTGAAGCTCTCCGAGCACACGATCTCGCAATATCTCACCTCCGCCACGCGCAAGCTCGACGCCTCCAACCGCACCCACGCCGTGGCCCTCGCGGCCCAGCTCGGCTACCTCTCCTAAAAGAATGGAGCTTCGCCCCGGCGTGCACCTGTTTCCCGCCCATTTGGCGCGGCCGGCGCAGGAGGAACTGCTGGGCGAGGTTCGGGCCATGGTCGCGGCCGCGCCGCTCCTGCGCCCCGAAATGCCCGGCACCGGCCGGCCCTTTTCCGTGCGCATGACCAATGGCGGCCCGCTCGGCTGGGTGTCGGACCGCAAGGGCTATCGCTACCAGCCGACCCATCCGGGGACCGGCGCGCCCTGGCCGCCGATCCCGGCCCGTCTCCTCCGGCTCTGGGAAGAGGTGGCGGACTGGCCGGTTCCGCCCGACGCCTGCCTCGTCAACTTCTACGACGAGATGGCGCGGCTCGGCCTGCATCAGGACCGGGACGAGGAGGATCTGCTGGCCCCCGTCCTGTCCGTGTCGCTGGGCGACGAGGCCGTGTTCAGGCTGGGCGGGCTGGAACGGGGCGACCCGACGCGCTCGCTACGGCTTCGCTCGGGCGACGTTCTCGTGCTCGGCGGGGCGGGGCGCCTGTGCTTCCACGGCGTGGACCGCATCCTGCCGGGCAGCTCGACCCTTCTGCCGAAGGGCGGACGGATCAATCTCACGCTGCGGCGGGTTCGCCCGCACTGACCGCGCGCGCCCCGCGCCAGAGCGAGGCGACGGGCTCTGTGGCGAGGTCGGGCTTGGCGTCGCCGATGAACACGAGCACCGGGCCGGGCTCGCGCTGGTCCGGGTCGTAGAAGTCGAGAAGACCGGGATGCCGCTTCTGGAAGAAGTCCGGCACGATGGCGCGCTCGCGCAGGAGATGGTCGATCACCACTTGGTCGCCATGCACGGCGTTGGGCACCGGGCCGCAGGAGCCCGGCTGCATCCAGCGCTGCGGATCGGCGCAAAACCGCTCGTGAACGAAGCCGAGCGCATCGCCTTCCCAGCGCAGGAGCGCGCTCGACACGCGCCCTTTGTGGAAATGGTCCTCCATGGCGCAGAGGCCGGGCTCGGTAAGCGCGACGGCGTCGCCCGAGATCACCGTGTCGAGATCGCACAGAACCGCCGTTCCTTGCACGAGGCCGGGGCGCAGCGCCTCCATCTTGGACCACCAGACCGGCCAGTCCTGGCTAAGCGGGACGCGCTCGACGCCCTCGATCGAAAACGCCATGTCGGAAAGGCAGAGGCAGCGCGAGAAGCCCGGCGCGTGCCGGCGGGCGCCTGCCCAAAGCCGCTCCACCCAAAGGGGCGTGTAGCGGCGGCCGCCGCGCAGGACGGTGACCAGCGTCGCCATCAGTGCCCGCCCATCTGATCATCAGTGCGATGGCCGATCCGCATATTGTCTCCTGCCGCTTGGCTCCCTTCGCGAGATAGGGCCGAGCAGCGGACGTCAGCTGCGACAAAGACGCCGGTAAGCCGGCAAAGCTAAAGCTGGAACGGATCCTCAGGCCTCGCAAGCGGCGGAGACCACAGTGCGGTTTCGGCCGGTGCGCTTGGCGCTGTAGAGCGCCTGATCGGCCCGCGAGTAAAGGTCCGCCAGCTGGTCGCCGGGGCGGATCGGCGTCAGGCCCGCCGAGCAGGTGACGATATGGGCGGGATCCTCCGCCAGAAGGTTCGGCCGGCTGATCGCCGCCAGCACATGGGTCAGCGTCGCCTGGCCCTCCTCCAGCGTCACATGCGGCAGGATCAGCATGAACTCCTCGCCGCCCAGCCGCCCGAACGCATCGCAGGTGCGCAGCACGGCGGGGATGCGACGCGCGATCTCCACCAGCACGGCGTCGCCGGTGGAATGGCCGAACCGGTCGTTGATCTGCTTGAAATGGTCGATGTCGAGAAGGCTGAGGCAGCCCATCGGGGCGTCGGTGGGGCACCCGCGCTCCAAAAGCGCGGCGAGGGCCGACATGACGTAGCGCCGGTTCGATATGCCGGTCAGCTCGTCCGTGTGGGCGAACTTCCAGGCGATGTCGCGCTCCTGCCGGACCTGACGGCCCGAGGAGTGCTGGTGGGTGACGTCGCAGGCGACGAACAGCATCCAGCCGTCCGGCAGGGTGGATTCGGTGATCGCCAGCCAGCGCCCGTCCATGAGATCGGACTCGATGATCATGCTCGGCTTCGTGCCGCGACGCGACAGGCAGGAGGAGAGCCAGTGCTCGAAATCGGGATGCGACACGCAGGAGCCGCGCTTGGCGTGGTAGTTGCGCCGCATCAGATCGGTCCAGAGCGGCGTCTCGTCCGGCTCGACGAAATAGGTTCGTCGATAGGCGGCATTGGCATAGACGAGGCGGCCGACGGGATCGTAGATCCCGACCAGCGCGTCCGTCTGCTCCGCCAGAGCCATGAGTCGATCGCTCATATCGAGCATGAAAGATCCTGTGCGAAGCCCGCCCGGCCGGCTTCTAAATCCAAGGTTCTAATAGCTGGCTAAAATCAAGGCACGCTATGTTCAAATAACCTGAGATTATACGTTCGGACTTTCATGGCAGGCCGATTGCAAAAGGGCGAGGCGCACCGCTGGGCCGTCGCGAAACGAGGGCTGGATGCCCAGCAGAGGCCTTCGCGAGAAAAGGCGCGTGCTGCTGCCTTCAGGCCGAACGGGCGTGGCCCGGCCCGTCAAGGAATTGTCCATCGCGAGACGGAGACACCGGCCGAGGGGCCGGTGCTGGTTTGTCGGGGGATACGGAGCCTGTCAGCTTCTCGCCGGCACGGGCAGGAACTGGTAGGCCCAGGTTTCCGTCAGGATCTTGTCGCCCTCGCGCAGGAAGAGGCGCAGTTCCACCGGCTCCGCGCCCTCCGCCGCGACGTCGAACGTCACGCGCCAGGCCGTGCCGACCTTGACCGAATAGGCGTCGATATTGCTGAGCGTGCCGCGCGAGGCGGAGACCACGGGCTTCACGCCCTTTTCGAACCTGTCGAGCCCGGCCACGAGCCCGCCGTCGAAATCCACCACGACCTTGGTGACACCCGCCGGGCGCGCCTGGCCCGCGACGCCCCCGCGCCCGAGGCGCGTCGAGACGACCTTACCGACATCGCCGGGATAGGGCTCGCCATTGGCCCAGTGCAGGACGTAGTCGACGCTCACCGCGTCACCCTTCTTCACGGGCTTGGCGGAGAGCCAGTAGGCGGCGATGTTGTCGTGGATCTCGTCGTCGGTCGGGATTTCCACGAGTTGCACCGCGCCCGGACCCCAGTCGCCCTTGGGCTCGACCCAGACGCTGGCGCGGCGCTCGTAGAACACGCCGTCGTCCTCGTAGTTCTCGAAGCTGCGGTCGCGCTGCAGGAGGCCGAAGCCCTTGGGCGCGTCCGAGGTGAAGGTCGAGGTCATGACGTTGTTCGGGTTGTTCAGCGGGCGCCAGATGCGCTCACCCGTGCCCGTCCACAGCGCCAAGCCGTCGGAATCGTGGACCTCCGGCCGCCAGTCGACCCGGCGCAGCTTGTCGGTCTCGGAATACCAGTACATCGAGGTCAGCGCCGCGATGCCGAAGCGGCCGATGTCCTCGCGCGCGAAGTAGCGCGCCTGGATGTCCATGACGATCGGCCCGCCCTTCTTCACGTCCATGCGCAGGACGCCGGCGACGCGGGGTGAGTTGAGCGCGCAGGTGATGACGAGGCGCCCGTCGACCGAGGGCTCCAGGTAGAAGTCGGTGAAGCGCGGGAACTCCTCGGGCGTCGGCGTCGCCACGTCGATGGCCAGCGCGCGCGCCGACATGCCGAACTGATTGTCCTCGCCGGACGTGCGGAAATAGGCCGCGCCCAGGAAGGCCAGCCAGTCCGCATCGGAATTGGGCTCCAGAACGCGGAAGCCGGCGAAGCCGATGTCGGAAGGCAGTTCCTTGGCCGGGCTGTCGTCGGGAATGGAGAAGAGCTTGGGATCGTAGCGCAGCGTGCGCGCCTGCCCGTTCTCCACGACATGGATGCCGACCGGCAGCTTGAAGTAGCGGCCGAGATGGAAGAAGCGGATCGGCGCCTTGCCGTCGTTGAGCTGGAGCGTGTTCTCCGGCTTGAACTTGATGCGCCAATGCTGGTCGAAGTCGATCCGCTCCAGCGTGTC
The DNA here is from genome assembly GCF_001463785.1 of Aureimonas sp. AU40. Taxonomy (NCBI): domain Bacteria; kingdom Pseudomonadati; phylum Pseudomonadota; class Alphaproteobacteria; order Hyphomicrobiales; family Aurantimonadaceae; genus Aureimonas; species Aureimonas sp. AU40. The sequence continues at coordinate 23,436 of NZ_BBWL01000035.1, read as the reverse complement.
GGCCGCGCGCGGCACTTCGGGCACATAGGGCTGGGCGGCCAGCTGGCGCGCCTGCTCCACCATCTGGTCGAAGGAGAAGGGCTTGGGCGCGTCGAAGGCGAGGCCCGATTCCTGCGCCAGCGCCAGCCGCGTCTGGCTGGCCAGGCCGAGCGCGGCGAGCCCCATCATCAGGTCACGTCGGTTGAGGTCGATCGTCATGCGCGGTCAGTCCCTTTCGCCAGGTCGGGCGGCAGTAGGAGCGTTGGAGCGCTCCTGTCAACTCGAAGCCCCGTTTTACCGCTCTGCAAGATGGGCTTGGCGGGACGATGGTGAAGGCGCGGCCATAGGGTGGCATCGCCTGACCACTCAGAAGTGCCCGCCGGCGCGATGCAACCCGAAGCCACCCTTGGCCGTCTTTCCCCTTCCGGCGGCGCGCCCGCCTCATTCTGTCAGCGACTTGGCGAAGGGACCCCGAGCGATGAAGCCATTCGAAGTGAGCTGGACGCCCGAAGAGTTCGACACCGTGCGGGGGCGCGTCGCCGCCTATGAGTTCGCGCCCGCTCCTGATGGCGAGGGGTGGACGACGGGCTCCGACCCCGCCTTCCTGCGCCGGCTGCAGGACCATTGGCTGAAAGGCTACGACCGCTTGGAGGCGCTGGAGCGGCTCAACCGCTTCTCGCAGTTTCGCGCCGTGGTGGACGGGGTCGGGCTGCATTTCGTGCATCTCCTGGGCGAAAGCGGCGGGCGGCGGCCGCTTCTGATGACGCATGGCTGGCCGGGCTCGTTTCGCGAGTTCTGGCGCGTCGCCGAGCCGCTGGCCTATCCCTCGCGCTTCGGAGGCCGCGCGGAGGATGCGTTCGACCTCGTCATTCCCAGCCTTCCCAATTTCGGCTTTTCCGACCATCCGTCCGAGACCGTAGACCAGGCGCGCACGGCCGACCTGTTCGACAAGCTGATGCGCGAGGTGCTGGGCTACAGGACCTATCGCGCCCATGGAGGCGACTGGGGCGCGCTCGTCACCTCGCTCCTGGCGCTCCGCCATCCCCAAAGCCTGGAGGGCATCCACCTCACCATGATCTTCCCCCAGCCCGCCGGCGGCCCGCAGGGCGAGGCGGAGACGGAATGGGCGAAGCGGATGGAGGGGATCGAGAAGGAACTCGGCGCCTATCGCCACCTGCAAGGCTCCAAGCCGCAGAGCCTGTCCTGGCTGGTGGGGAACGACCCGATGCGGCAGGCCAGCTGGATTGTGGAGCGCTACCACGACTGGTCGGACCGGCGCGAGCGGTCCTTCGAGGAGGTCTTCACGCTGGACGAGCTGATCGACACGGCGATGATCTACCACGCGACCGGCGCCTTCCACACGTCGATCCGCTACTACAGCGAGGCGATGAAGAAGGGGCTGCGGCAGTTGAAGCCGGGCGAGCGGGTCGAGGTGCCGACCGCCTTCGCCTGCTTCCCCGGCGACCCGCTGCATCCCTGGCCGCCGCGCTCCTATGCCGAGCGGGCCTTTGCCGTGTCGCGCTGGACGCAGATGCCCCAGGGCGGCCATTTCGTCGCGCTGGAGGCGCCGGAGCTTTTGGTGGAGGATCTTCGGGACTGGGTCCGAAGCCCGGCCTGAACGGCGCGGGGGTGAGGGGGCAGGGGCTTTAGACTAGGAAAGCGGGCGGTCCGCCAGCCAATCGCCGAGCGGCTCGCCCGGTGTCTCGTCCACGCCCCCGGCCTCGCAGGCGGGATGGAAGCGCAGCCCGTAATGCTCCATGGAGCGCCAGATCACTTCGGCCTGACGGATGTCGCCCGTGCGCTCGACGCGAAAGGCGATCTCGCGCCCCGGCAGGACGCCCTTCGGAAGACGAATCTTCGCGCCCGTCTCGGACATGTCGCGGATGTGAACGGACAGGATCGGGTCCGTGAGGCCAGCCGTGATCGAACCCTGCCAGCACACCCGCCGCCGTGTCTTTTGCCTGCGCTCCAGCATGGGCTCTCCGCTTCACCGCCTGATCGAATCATGAGTCTTCACAACTGGAGAATGAAGGTCTTAACGTCTGACGGGCAACCTAAACATTTCGTAAGGGTTAATCCGTCAGGCAAGTCAGATGTTGCGCAGCGCCACCTCTTCCACGAGATGATCGCCGCCCTTGCGCAGGATCAGGTCGGCGCGCGGACGCGTCGGCAGGATGTTCTCGTAGAGATTCTTGGCGTTGATCGTGGTCCAGAGCCGGTTGGCGACCTCCAGCGCGTCCTCTTCCGAGATCTTGGAATAGCGATGGAAGAAGGAGGATTCCTCGCGGAACGCCGTCTCGCGCAGGCGCATGAAGCGCGCGACATACCAGCGGTGCAGGTCCTCGATCTCTGCGTCGATATAGATGGAATAGTCGAAGAAGTCCGAGACGAAGGGCACGAACTTGCCGTCCTTGGGCATGTCGCGCACCTGAAGGACGTTCAGCCCCTCGAAGATCAGGATATCGGGCTGGTCCACCGTGATGAGTTCGCCCGGCACGACGTCGTAGACGAAATGCGAGTAGACGGGGGCGGTGACATCGCGCGCGCCGGCCTTGAGGTCTGAGAGAAAGCGCAGGATCGCGCCGACATCGTAGCTCTCGGGAAAGCCCTTGCGCTGCATCAGCCCTTCGGCCTCCAGCACCGCGTTCGGAAACAGGAAGCCGTCGGTGGTGACGAGATCGACCTTGGGCGTTCCCGGCCAGCGCGCCAGAAGCTCCTTCAGGATGCGGGCCGTGGTGCTCTTGCCCGCCGCCACCGAGCCGGCGATGCCGATCACGAAAGGGGTCTTGGTCTGATCCGAGCCGCGCAGGAAGCGCCGACGCTGGCGAAACAGGGTTTGCGAGGATTCCACATGCGCATAGAGCAGGCGCGACATGGCGAGATAGATGCGCTCGACCTCGCCGAGATCGATCCGGTCTCCCAGCGACCGCAGGCGCCGCACCTCGTCCTCGGCCAGCGTCAGGGCCTCGCGGCCGCGAAAGGTCGCCCATTCCGCCGCCGTGAAGAAGCGATAGGGCGAATGCGCGGGGTTGGGCAGCCGCATGTCCATCACGCCGGGCGCGCCCCTTGCGAGCCCGCGCGCGCGCCTTGCGCATCCGGGTGTGCCCCTTGTGCGTCAGAGTTTGCGCCTTGCGAGCGCGAGGCCTTTTCCTGAAGGCCCGTCTGCGCCGTGCGGCGTTGCAGCTCCTCCATGACGCTGGCAAGCGGCAGGCCGCGCAGATGGAGCACCACGAGAAGATGGTAGAGGAGGTCGGCGGCCTCGCCGGTCAACGCCGCGTCGTCTTCGGTCAGCGCCGCGATCACCGTCTCGACGCCCTCTTCCCCCAGCTTCTGCGCGGCCTTGGAGAGGCCCCGCGCCGCGAGCTTGGCGGTGTAGGAGGTGGGATCGTCCGAACGCGCACGCGCGGCGACGACGGTTTCGAGATCGGACAGCGTGAACATCGTCGAGGATTCCGGGGCAGGAGGGTCCGGGTCAGCAGGGCCGGGCGGCATGCGTGGTCGGCAGGCGGATCGTCGGCAAGGTCAGGCGGCGCGCGGCGCGGCCGGGGCCGCGTCGAGGCGCATGGGAATGCCTGCCTCGGCCATATGGTGCTTGGCCTCGGCGATCGTATAGGTGCCGAAATGAAAAATCGAGGCCGCCAGCACGGCCGCCGCGCCCCCTTGCAGGACGCCGGCGCTGAGATGGTCCAGCGAGCCGACGCCGCCCGAGGCGATCACCGGCACGCTCACCGCGTCCGCCACGGCGCGGGTGAGGCCGATGTCGAAGCCGGCCTTGGTGCCGTCGCGGTCCATCGAGGTCAGAAGGATCTCGCCCGCGCCGAGCGCGACTACGCGCCGGGCGAACTCCACCGCGTCGATCCCGGTCGCGGTGCGCCCGCCATGGGTGAAGATTTCCCAGCGCGGGGCGTTCTCCGGGCTTGCGACCCGCTTGGCGTCGATCGCCACGACGATGCACTGGTTGCCGAACTTGTCGGCGGCTTCCGCGACGAATTCGGGCCGCTTCACCGCCGCCGTGTTGATCGACACCTTGTCGGCCCCGGCGAGCAGCAGCTTGCGGATGTCGGCGACCTCGCGCACGCCGCCGCCCACCGTCACGGGCATGAAGCAGGCTTCCGCCGTGCGGGCGACGACGTCGAAGATCGTCTCGCGATTGTCGGAGGAGGCGGTGATGTCGAGAAAGCAGAGCTCGTCCGCCCCGGCGGCGTCGTAGCGACGCGCAGCCTCCACCGGGTCGCCTGCGTCCACCAGGCCCTCGAAGTTCACGCCCTTGACCACTCGGCCGTCCTTGACGTCGAGACAGGGGATGATGCGGGCCTTCAGCGTCATCGGGCGAACCTTGGTCGGGCCGGCGCGGACGGGCCGGGCCGGGAGAACGGAAAGCGTGTGCGCACGGGCGCGTTTTCGCGAGTGCTTATCGCCGCGCCGGCGGCGCGGCGCAAGCGCCCGAGGGTTTCGAAACCGGCCGCGGCCCGTTCCGGCCCGGCTGGAGGTGCGTCGATCGTCCGATGCCGAGCCGATGAACCACGCTTCTGCGAAGTCGTAGACCGAACTCTCGGATAGGTGATGCGGGGCGGAGGCTGCATCTTCCTCAACCGTTCAGTCGAGCCGGTTTTCCAAGCGGCGACGACGTGAACCGCCGTCCCCTGTCTCACGTGAAACAATTTGTAAGACTTAACAATTGCTTAGTGCGCGACGGAACGAGCCCTCGAATGCGCCGTTGAAACCCCGACAGCCAGCCTCAAGCGCTGGCGCCGCACATTCGAGGAAACCCCATGAAAAAGATTATCGCTCTTGCCGCCCTGTCGACCATGCTCGCCATGCCGATCGCCGCGCAGGCCCAGCAGGCCGTCACCCCCGCCGCCGGCTCGCCGACCAACATCAAGGCCGCGACCGGGCAGGACGACTTCGTCCGCATGGCCGTTTCGTCCAACATGTTCGAGATCGAGTCCAGCAAGCTCGCGCTGGAAAAGTCGAGCAGCGCGGAGGTCAAGCGCTTCGCCCAGCACATGATCGACGACCACACCAAGGCCGGTGCCGATCTGAAGGCCGCGCTCGCCGCTGGCCCGAAGAGCGATCTGCCGAGCCGGCTCGACCCCAAGCACGAGCAGATGCTGGAGCAGCTCCGCGCCGCCTCCGGCGCGCAGTTCAGCGCGCTCTATCTCCAGCAGCAGCTCGCCGCGCATGACGAGACGATCGGGCTGTTCCAGGGCTATTCGCAGAACGGCGAGACCGGCCCGGTGAAGACCTTCGCCGCGCAGACCCTGCCGACGCTGGAAATGCATCGTGAGATGCTGGGCAAGGTCCGCGCCGCGTAACGCGCGACACGGCTTCGTCTCCATCAGACAAGGGCAGGGGCCGCGAGGCGCCTGCCCTTTTTCGCATCAGAGCGTCAGCCGGCCCAGCGCCTCGGCCGGGTCGATGCGCCCGTCATAGAGCGCGCGGCCGGTGATGGCGCCTTCCAGGATCGCCGCTTCCGGGCTCGCCAGCGTGTCGATATCCGCCATGGAGGCAAGGCCCCCGGAGGCGATCACCGGAATGCCGACGGCCTGGGCCAGCTCGATGGTGGACGCCCAGTTGATGCCGGCCAGGATGCCGTCGCGGTCGATATCGGTGTAGATCACGGCGGAAACGCCGGCGTCCTCGAAGCGGCGGGCGAGGTCGATCGCGGTCAGCGTCGAGGATTCCGCCCAGCCCTCCACCGCGACATAGCCGCCCTTGGCGTCGATGCCGACGGCGATCTTGCCGGGAAAGCGCCGGGCCGCCTCGCGCACCAGATCGGGATCGCGCACCGCCACGGTGCCGAGAATGACGCGCGACAGGCCCTTGTCCAGCCAGCGCTCGATATCCTCCATGCGCCGGATGCCGCCGCCGAGCTGCACCTTCATGTCGCCGCCGACGCTGGCGAGGATCGCGTCCACCGCCTCAGCGTTCACCGCCCTCCCTTCGAAGGCGCCGTTGAGATCGACCACGTGCAGATGCGTGAAGCCCTGGTGCTTGAAGCTCAGCGCCTGCGCCGCCGGATCGGCGTTGTAGACCGTCGCCTCCTCCATCAGCCCGAGCTTCAGGCGCACGCATTCGCCATCCTTCAGATCGATGGCGGGAAAGAGAATGGGCATCAGGGCTTCCACTTCAGGAAGTTGGCGAGAAGCGCCAGACCGAGGGTCTGGCTCTTTTCGGGGTGGAACTGGGTGCCGAGCTTGTTGCCGTTCGCCACGATGGCGGTGACAGGGCCGCCGTAATCGACCGTGGCGATGACCTGCGCCTCCTCGCGCGGCACGAGATGGTAGGAATGCACGAAATAGGCGTGCAGACCCGCTTCCCCCGTCGGGATGCCGGCGAGCAAGGCGTGGTCGTGGCGCAGTTCGATCGTGTTCCAGCCGATCTGCGGGACCTTCAGCTTCGGGTCGCTCGGCACGATCGGCTCCACGTCGCCGCTGATCCAGCCGAAGCCCGGCGTGATGGTCTTTTCCAGCCCGCGCTCGGCCATGAGCTGCATGCCGACGCAGATGCCGAGGAACGGCCGCCCTTGGCGCTCTACGGCATGGAGCAGCGCCTCCTCCATGCCCTCGACCGCGCGCAACCCCGCGCGGCAATCGGCATAGGCGCCGACGCCGGGCAGCACGACGCGGTCGGCCTCGCGCACGATCCTCGGATCGTCCGTCAGCCGGATGTCCATGTCGAGTTCGGCCTCGCGCGCCGCGCGCTCGAAGGCCTTGGTGGCGGAGCGGAGATTGCCCGATCCGTAGTCGATGATTGCAAGTGTGGGCATCAGGTCGGGTCCGAAGAAGCGCGCGCCTGTTGGATCAAGGCGCGCTCGGCAGCAAGATTGGCGAGGGAGGCGACGTCGGTGGCCGAGAGCGTTCGCGTCTCGCCCGCTCCGTCCCGCTCCATCGCCGCGTAGTAGCGCAGCTCCGCTTCCGCCGGGTCGCTCGCCAGCAGCGCCGCCGTCTCGCGCCAGCCCTGGCGCCTGAGCTTCCAGGCGCGAAGGCTCGGGCCCTCCAGCGCGACGAGCAGCCCCAAAAGCAGCGACAGCGCGAACTCCGCCACGAGGAAGCCCTCCGCGCGCCCCTGCCAGCCGATCAGCACCTGCAGCGCGAAGACGGCGATGGCCGCCAGAAACAGGCGATTCCACAGAAGCCAGAGCGCGGGGATGAGAAAGGCCCAGAACGAGAATCCGTCCCGCACGAAGCGCGCCTCGTCGCTGGCGCCCGCCGCGCTCGCCGGCTCGAAGACGCGAAACCGCTTCATGCGCCCCCGCCTTTCATCCGGCCCCTCATGCCAGAACGCCCTTGGTGGAGGGCACGAGATCGGCCTGCCGCGCGTCGATCTGCAACGCGTCGCCCAGCACCCGCGCCACCGCCTTGAAGCAGGTCTCGGCGATGTGGTGCGAGTTCTCGCCGTAGAGCGTCTCGATATGCAGCGTCAGCCCGGCGTTCATCGCGAAGGCCTGGAAGAACTCGCGCACCAGCTGCGTGTCGAACGTGCCGATCTTCTCGGTCGGAAAGCGCGTGCGGAACACAAGGAAGGGCCGGCCCGACACGTCCACCGCCGCGCGCGTCAGCGTCTCGTCCATCGCCAGATCCAGCGAGGCATAGCGCCGGATGCCCCGCCGCTCGCCCATCGCCTGGCGGATCGCCTGACCCAGCGCGATGCCGACATCCTCCACCGTGTGGTGGTCGTCCACATGGAGATCGCCCTTGGCCTCGACCCGGATGTCCATCAAGGAATGGCGCGCCAGATGGTCCAGCATATGGTCGAAGAAGCCGACGCCCGTCGCCACGCTCGCCCGGCCCTGCCCGTCGAGATCCACCGCCACGCGGATCTGCGTTTCCTTCGTCGCCCGCTCCACCGCCCCGTCGCGCCGACCCGCCGTGCCGCTCATGCCCTGATCCTCGTATCCGTCCTTCTGGCTTCATACAGGGGCCAAGGGCCGCGCGCCAAGGGGGCGAGCGGGCGTGGGAAGGCAGGGGACGGCCGTCCCCTGCACCCCTGCCAGGGGCCGAGGCCCCTGGACCCCGTTTCCTTTCGAGCTGATGTCCGAACTCGGGGAGGGCCGCTGGCCCTCCCGAACTTCGGAAAAGAGTCCCAAAAGAAAGCGGGGGTCCCGGGGCGTCAGGCCCCGGGCGGGGTTCGGGGCGGCAGCCCCGCCTTGCCCACGACCCTCGCTCGCCCCCTTGGCGCGGGTGCCCCTGGCCACCCATATGGGGCCGGAGTTTGGTTGGAAGGGCATGAGAGATGATGGAACGCCACGATCCCGCGCAGATGTATTCCACGACGATCGTGACCGTTCGCAAGAACGGCGTGGTGGTGGTGGCGGGCGACGGGCAGGTGTCGCTGGGCAACACGGTGATGAAGGGCAACGCGAAGAAGGTGCGCCGGCTCGGCAAGAACGGGCAGGTGATTGCGGGCTTCGCGGGCGCGACGGCGGACGCCTTCACGCTTCTGGAGCGTCTGGAAGCGAAGCTCGAGCAATATCCCGACCAGCTGACGCGCGCCTGCGTGGAACTGGCCAAGGACTGGCGCACGGACCGCTATCTCCGTCGGCTGGAGGCGATGATGATCGTGGCGGACCGGCAGGTGACGCTGACGCTGACCGGAAATGGCGACGTGCTGGAGCCGGAGAACGGCGTGATGGCGATCGGCTCGGGCGGCAACTATGCCCTCGCGGCAGCCCGCGCCCTGGCCGAGACCGATTTCGGCGCCGAGGAGATCGCGCGCCGGGCGATGAAGATCGCGGGCGAAATCTGCATCTACACCAACGACAACGTGGTGCTAGAAAGCCTCGAATCCGAGGTGTGAGGTTGGAGCGTTTGAGGCGGGCGGGGTCGCTGCATCGCGATGCTTCGGCGGCCCCATTCACGCGAGATCACACTATCGGCAGACTCGATATACTTATTCAATCCTTGAGAATCTGTGAAATAAACATCAGAATTTAGGAGATTGATATTTTTATATTGATAAAATTGTATAATTCAGAATATGGATTTGTATATGAACATTGCGTTTCTGTTTAATTCTGACGTCGAAAAATACGGTGGCTACTACGGGCCCCCAATACTTGAGGCAGTTATGGCTGTCGGCGTGATTCAGAAGTCCGATCGTCATATGAAGATTTCCGTTGGTGATGTCCTGACTTATGGGAGACCGCCTGAATTGCTCTATCGGACTTACTTTTCCCATACGATGAATAATTATATTGGGGAAAGACTCCACTCAACGTTCAATAGGGCTACTGTTTATGCCCTCATTTTTGAGAATGTAACTCTCAGTATAGCGCATGAATTGCACGAAGGACTTACCAATGATGAGGCTTACATAGGATATACGGAAGTGGATTACTCATACGGGCCTCACTTGGCTCTCTTTCGAAATTCAATGATACTGCGATACAGAGTCCAAGGTAAGACCTGTCGTATTTTTTATACAATGGGCGAGGAAGACGAGAAAGACAGGTTCGAATTGCAATCTTTGCAGAATCTTGGTTTTTCCGATGTTGATTGGGAAGACAAAGGTGCTCACAAAACGATATTTGATGACTATGATACAATAGAACATTTTACGCAGGTTGAAAGCTTTAAAAGAATGTTTTCTCCATATTTGGAGGGTGGTGCAGACGGCTCTTCTGAGCTGGCGATGATTCTGGAGGACTTGAATCCAAAATTATTCAATGTGTTGGGCGCGGCAGTGGCAGCGCTTGAGCGTGCTAGGCATGAAGAAGACGTTGCTCAAGTTGCGATTTCTGGGCGTAGATACTTAGAGAAACTCGCAGATGTTTTGTTCCCACCTAGTGATATTTCATACAAGGGAAAAAAGGTTGGGAGCGGACAGTACAAGAACCGTATTTGGGCGTATGTAGATTCTAACGTCGAGGATGCTGACAATCTCAAAGTGATTGGCTTGCAAGTCGACAGGTTAGTGGAAGAGTTTAATGCTGGATTGCACTCTGACCGGGATAGGAATCAGATGCTTTCCACATTGGTGCAATTGGCTTCTTTGACTGCGATTTTGCTCTCTTTGAACCCATCTGAGGCAAGGAAACCATATTACGCTTTTGAGGAAAGGATACTGGAATTCATGAAGGATGATTTCGATTTGGATGTCAATAAAGATTTGCAGTGATACTCTTTTTTAGTTCTGAGCTATTTACATAAACAAAAGTCACTATTTTCTACGGCTTGGCTGATGAGGAATTGAACGCAGCCTAGTTTGAAAGGAGCCCATCCCATGGAGTATCGGCGGTTCGGCCAATCCGGCCTGAAAGTGCCCGTTCTCAGCCTCGGCACGGCCACCTTCGGCGGGTCGAACGAGTTCTTCCAGCGCTGGGGCGCCACGGACGTGGCGGATGCGTCCCGCATGGTGGATCTCTGCCTCGACCACGGCGTCAATTTCTTCGACACGGCCGACGTCTATTCCGCCGGCGTTTCGGAAGAGGTGCTCGGCCAGGCGCTCAAGGGCAAACGCGAGCGCGTCCTGATCTCGACCAAAGGGACCTTCCGCAGCGGCGAGGGGCCGAACGAGGTCGGCTCGTCGCGCCACCATCTCGTGCGCGCCTGCGAGGCCAGCCTCAAGCGGCTGGAGACCGACCATATCGACGTCTACTTCATGCACGGGTTCGACGCGTCGACGCCGGTGGACGAGACGCTGCGGGCGCTGGACGATCTCATCACCGCCGGCAAGATCTCCTATATCGGCGCTTCCAACTTCTCGGGCTGGCACCTGATGAAGTCGCTCGCGACCTCCGAGAAGCACGGGCTCGCCCGCTATGTCGCCTATCAGGGCTACTACTCGCTGATCGGGCGCGACTACGAGTGGGAGCTCATGCCGCTCGGGCTCGACCAGGGCGTCGGGCTGATGGTCTGGAGCCCGCTCGGCTGGGGCCGGCTGACCGGAAAGATCCGTCGCGGCCAGCCAAGCAAGGACGGGCGCATCGCCTCGGGCGGCGCAGTGGGCGGGCCGCCGGTGTCGGACGAGGCCGTCTACGACGTGGTGGACGCACTGGACGCGGTGGCGGCCGAGACGGGCAAGAGCGTCGCGCAGGTGGCGCTGAACTGGCTGCTCCAGCGCCCCGGCGTCTGCAACATCGTGGTCGGCGCGCGCAACGAGGAACAGCTCAAGCAGAATCTGGGCGCGGTCGGCTGGAGCCTCTCGGCCGATCAGGTGGAGCGTCTCGACAAGGCCTCGCACCGCGAGCCGGTCTATCCCTACTGGCATCAGAAGGATTTCGACGAGCGCAACCCGAAGCCGACGCGCTGGTGAGGGTGCGAGGGCGCCTTTCGCTCAGTCGGGCGCGGCCGTTCGGCCCGACACCGGCTTCGCAGTGGCGGCTCGCCTCGGGCGACCGGCGCGGTGCGGCCGGTCGGCAAGGCTTGGCGCGGCGGGCCGGATCGAGCGTCAGTCGCTGCGCTGGATGCTGGCGCGCCGATCCTCCAACGCACGCCGCAAGGCGAGGGCGCGGCGGGTGAGCGCCGTCTCGCCCTTTCGCCGCGCCGTCGTGATCGGCGCCTCGGGCGGAGTCGGCGGCGCGCTGGCGCTGGCGCTTGCGGAGGGCGGGGCGGATGTCTCGGCCTTTTCACGCTCGGGCGCCGCGCCCGCGCATCCCGCGATCCGCGCCGGGCGGATCGACCTTTTGGACGAGGCCTCGATCGCCACTGCGGCGCGGAGCCTTGCCGAGGCGGGGGCGCCCGATCTCGTGCTGGTGGCGACCGGGCTTCTGCATGGCGAGGGCGTCCAGCCGGAAAAGACCTGGCGGCAGATCGACCCCCAGGCGCTGGCGCGGCTCTTCGCAGTGAACGCCACCGGCCCGGCGCTGGTCGCCAAGCACATGCTGCCGCTTCTGCCGCGCGAGGGGCGCGCGGCCTTCGCCGCCCTGTCGGCCCGCGTCGGATCGATCGGCGACAACCGGCTCGGAGGCTGGGTCGGCTACCGCGCCTCCAAGGCGGCGCTGAACATGATCGTCCAGACGCTAAGCCTGGAACTCAAACGCACGCACCCGGAGGCCTTCTGCGTCGCGCTGCATCCCGGCACGGTGGAAACCGGCCTCAGCGCCCCCTTCGCCCGCAACGCCCCCACGGTTTCGCCCCCAACGGCCGCCGACCATCTCCTGCGCGTCCTCGCCGGCCTGACGCCAGAAGACAGCGGTGGCTGCTTCGCCTGGGACGGGCAGCGGATCGCGCCGTGAGGGAGCAGCGAGCGTCCGGAGCCTAAGCCCTTTTTGGTCGAACCCATCTCTACGGGGCGCATCGGCACTTGGGAGGACTGCTTGAACGGTTCCTCCCTTCGCATGATGTCGGCGGCGAAAAGGTCGAGACTCTCGACTCCTCCAGTTTTATGAAGCGCTGCAAGGCGCATCGACGGCTGACCGGGAGGCCGCCCTATGATCACGACCCTAGCCATGTCCGGCTATCGCTCGCTGCGGGACCTCGTGGTTCCGCTGGGACGGCTTACCCTCGTCACCGGCGCCAATGGCAGCGGCAAAACCAGCCTTTATCGCTCGCTGCGGCTTCTCGCCGAAATCGCGCAAGGCCGGCTGATCGGCTCGCTCGCCGCCGAGGGCGGCTTGTCCTCGACGCTCTGGGCCGGCCCCGAAGCCATCACCCGCGCCATGCGCACCGGCCGCCAGCCCATCCAGGGTACGCCGCGGACGCAGCCGGTCGGCCTGAAGCTCGGCTTCGGCGGCGAGGCCTTCGGCTACGCGATCGACCTCGGGCTTCCCAGCCCCGAGAACCCGTTTCCGCTCGATCCCGCGATCAAGCTGGAGGCGATGTGGACGGGGGAAGTTCTGACGCGCGCCTCGCAGTTCGCCGAACGGCGCAACGGTCTCGTACGGCTTCGCACCACAGCCACGGGCGAATGGCGCGAGGCGATGGAAGGCCTATCGCCCTTCGATTCCATGGTCACCCATTGCGCCGACCCCGGCGACGGATACGAGCTTCTGGCGCTGCGCGAGCGGATGCGGGACTGGCGCTTCTACGACGCGCTGCGCACCGACCCCGACGCCCCGGCGCGCCGCCCGCAGGTCATGACCTACACGCCGGTTCTGGCAGGCGACGGTGCGGACCTTGCCGCTGCCATCGCCACGATCCTGGCGATCGGTGACGGGGCGGCGCTGGGCGAAGCGATCGAGCAGGCCTTTCCCGGATCGCGGCTTTCGGTGGAGGAGACGGGCCTGCGCCTCGGCCAGCACGGGCTCCTGCGCCCGCTCGGCGCCGCCGAGTTGTCGGACGGAACGCTGCGCTATCTGCTTCTGGCCGCCGCGCTCCTGTCGCCCCGCCCGCCCGAGCTGATGGTTCTGAACGAGCCCGAGGCCAGCCTGCACCCCTCGCTCATGCCCTCGCTCGCCCGGCTGCTAACGATGGCATCAGTAGAGGCGCAGATCGTGGTGGTGAGCCACAGCGAGGCCTTGATCTCGGCGCTGCGGGAGGAGGGCGGCATGGCGGAAATCCGGCTCGAAAAGCAGTTCGGGGAGACCGACGCGCCAGAGGTGGAGCGCCCGGTTTGGATATGGCCGAAGCGATAGGAGCGGTTTGGAAGCGTCGCGGCGAAGGCCTGCGAGGAATCGTCCACGCCGGCGAGACGCCCATCGTCACGGGTGAACAGGCCGAGGGTTTGAGGGAAGAGCGGAGCCTCTGACGAGGGCCGAGCGCGGCGCAGCTTGGCGCCTGGTCCAACGAGGCGAAAGCGCAAGACTCGCAGAGGCGTTCGACTGGATTATCGGAAACGCCCGCCTCTGGCGAGCCGGTCAAGCGCGCATTCACCCTCTCCATCCTTCCGTCGGCCCTTAGCAAGCGGCCGGGCGTCCGCTACATCGCCCTTCATGGACAAGCCGCTTTCCCGACGCCCTTCCGCCCGCCCGCAACCGTCCGTCCGCCATGCGAAATGGCGCGAGACGCTGCGGGCGCTCTATGTCGGCGACGAGCCGAGGGCGGAGCGGTTTCAGTGGGCGGTGGGCACGGTCGATCTCGCGATCATCGTGTTCTTCATCTTCGCGCCCGTTCTGGAAGGGCGGCCGAGCTTTCTGTGGATCGACTATTCCATCGCCGTGCTTCTGGCGGTGGATCTTTCGGCGCGGGCGCTGGCGGCGCGCTCGTTCCGGGCCTGGATCCTGCGGCCGACGGTCTGGGTCGACTTCGTCGTGCTCGCCACGCTGCTGGCCCCGCTGACCTTCGCCAATCTCGGTTTCCTGCGCATTCTGCGGCTCTGGACCCTGTCGAAGAACGACCTGTTCTGGCGCTCGCTGCGCCGGCGGGGCTACCGGGAGTGGGAGGATGTCGGGCGCGCCTCGATCAACCTTCTGACCTGCCTCTTCCTCATCACCGGCTTCATCTACACGTTCTTCGCCGAGGACGGCTCGGGGCTGGAGGGCTATGTCGACGCGCTCTACTTCACGGTCGCGACCGTGACGACCACGGGTTTCGGCGACATCACGCTGCCCGGCACGGCGGGCAAGCTGACGGCGATCGTCACGATGATTGTCGGCATCTCGCTCTTCGTGCGGCTCGCACAGGCCCTGTTCAAGCCCTACAAGGTCTTCTTCTCCTGTCCGAAATGCGCCCTCCAGCGGCACGAGCCGGACGCGGTGCACTGCAAGGCCTGCGGCCATATCCTCGCCATTCCCGACGAAGGCGCGGACTGAAGCATCACTGTTTCACGTGAAACCTCATGTCTCGCGCCCGGCGCGCAGGCCGTTGAGGAGAACCAGCGTGCTCGACAGGCCCATGGCGCCCGCCGCCCAGACCGGCGAAAGCGACAGGCCGAAAGCGGGGGTGAGCACGCCGGCGGCGAGCGGAATGAGGATGACGTTGTAGCCGAAGGCCCAGCCGAGATTCTGACGGATGTTGCGCAGGGTGGAGCGCGAAAGGGCCAGTGCGCGCGGCACGTTGCCGGGCGAGGGCGCGACGAGCACCACGTCCGCCGCCTCGATTGCGACGTCCGTTCCTGAACCGATCGCCATGCCGACATCGGCGACGGCCAGCGCCGGCGCGTCGTTAATGCCGTCTCCGACGAAGAGAACGCGGCCGTGCTCGCGCCGGAGCTGCTTCACCGCCTCAACCTTGCCCTCCGGCAACACTTCCGCGACCACGATGTCGATCCCCAGCCGGCGCGCGACGCTCGCCGCCGTGCGCCGGTCGTCGCCGCTGACGAGGGCGGTCTTCACCCCAGCGCGGTGCAGGGCGGAGACGGCCTCCGCCGCGTCCTCGCGCAGAGGATCGCTGACGCAGAAGAGCGCCGCCAGAACGCCGTCCAGCGCGAGAAAGACGGGCGTCGCGCCGCTGGCCGCCAGCGCCTCGGCCTCCGCGTCGAAGCGGGAGGTGGAAAGGCCGAGCGTCGCCATGAAGCGCGCCGCGCCGATCTCGACGCGTCGCCCCTCGACCTCGGCGCGAAGGCCGAGGCCCGGCAGGGCCGAGACGGCGGTGGCGGGCGCCAGCGCCAGACCTTGAGCGGTGGTGGCCTGCGTCAGGGCGTGGGCGACCGGGTGCTCCGAGCGCGCCTCGGCCGAGGCGGCAAAGCGCAGCGCGTCCTGTTCGCTGAAGCCCGGCGCGGGGACGATCCGCTCCAGCGTGGGATGGCCGAGCGTCAGCGTGCCGGTCTTATCGAAGGCGACGAGCCGGACCTCGGCCAGCGCCTGGAGCGCCTCGCCGCGCCGGAACAGGATGCCGCGCGCCGCCGCGCGACCTGTTCCGACCAGGATCGAGGTCGGTGTCGCCAGACCCATGGCGCAGGGGCAGGCGATGATGAGAACCGCCACCGCCGCGCTGAGCGCCTGGGGCAGGGCGGGGGCGGGGCCGAAGATCATCCACAGCGCGAAGGTCAGAAGCGAGACGGCGATCACCGCCGGCACGAAGCGCAGCGTCACCCGGTCCACCAGCGCCTGGATCGGCAGCTTGCCGCCCTGCGCCTCTTCCACCATGCGCAGGATGCCCGACAGAACCGTATCCGCGCCGGTCTTCTCGACCCGCAGGGTCAGCGCGCCGGCGCCGTTCACCGTGCCGCCGGTGAGCGGCGCGCCGGGCGTCTTGGCGACGGGCGCGGGCTCGCCGGTCAGCATGGACTCGTCGACGAAGCTTTCGCCTTCCTCCACCGCGCCATCGGCCGGCACCCGCTCGCCGGGGCGGATCGCGACGCGGTCTCCCGCGCGCAGCTGCAAAACGGGAACGCGCGTGCGCGCTCCGTCCGGCCCGATCCGCTCGGCTTCAGTGGGCTGCAGCCGAGCGAGCGCGCGGATCGCCTCGCCCGTGCGCCCCCTGGCGCGCGCCTCCATCCAGCGGCCGAGCAGCACCAGCGCCACGATCACCGCCGCCGCCTCGAAATAGACATGGCGGGCATCGGGCGGCAGAAGCGCGGGGGCGAAGGTGGCGAGGGCGGAATAGGAATAGGCGGCGAGCGTGCCGATCGCGACCAGCGAGTTCATGTCCGGCGCGCCCTTGAACAGGAGCGGCAGGCCGATGCGATAGAAGCGAAGACCCGGGCCGAAGAGGATGACGCTGGCCAGCGCGAATTGCAGGAGCCAGCTCGTCTCTATCCCGATGCCGGCGGCGACGGCGTGATGAAGCGCGGGCACGAGATGGCCGCCCATTTCCAGAACGAAGAGCGCGGCGGCGAGTAGCAACGCCAGAAGCGCGCGATGCTTCAGGGCGCGGGTTTCAGCCTCGCTGCGCGCCCGCGCCTCGTCCCGCCGCGCGGTGGGCGGCGTGTCGTCCCGCAAGCGCGCGTCGTAGCCCGCCGCCTCGATGGCGGCGACAAGATCGTCCGGACCGATGGCCGGAGAGGCCGCGACATGGGCTTCGCCCGTCGCCAGATTGACCGACGCCTCCGAGACGCCCGGCACGGCAGCGAGCGCGCGCTCCACTCGGCCCGTGCAGGACGCGCAGCTCATGCCCTCGACGGTGAAGGCGAGGCGGCGCGAGGGCACGTCGTAGCCGGCCTCCTCCACCGCGCGGATGGCGGCCTCGGCATCGGCTTTGCCAGCAAAGCGAACCGTCGCCTCGCCGGTGGCGAGATTAACCGAAGCCTGCGAGACGCCCGGCACGGCCGCGAGCGCGCGCTCCACCCGGCCCGTGCAGGAGGCGCAGCTCATGCCTTCGACGGGCAGCACGAGCGAGGCGGCGGGAGAGCGGGCGGGGAGCGTCTGGGTCATGGCAGCTGTTCCGGCGGAGGGGATGGAGCGCCCGACGGACCCTCCAGGGTCGGCTGGCCGGATCGTTTCGCCGTGGGCATCGGGATCGTTTCAAGCCTTGCGTCCTCGCAAGCCGCGCGTCCCACCCTCAGCGAAAGTCCTTGACCATCCTCCACCCTAGAGGTCTGTCGGTCACTCGTGAACCGCAGGCCCGTTGGGGCCGCCCCCTTCAGATGGAAGCCTCCCGCGCGGGAAGGTCAAGGGCAGGCGGTGCGGGGCCTTCCGGGGCTTGCCGAGCGGGGGCATCGACCCCCATGTTTCGCCTCGAAACGGAGAGGACGGACATGAAACTCAGCATCGAGGACATGAGCTGCGAGGGCTGCGCACGCTCGGTGACGCGGGCCATCCAGCGGCTCGACCCGGCGGCCGAAGTGGTGGTGGACCGGCTCGGCGGCACGGCGGAGGTGACGACGGCAGCAAACGGCGAGGCGCTGCTCGCCGCCCTGGCGCAGGCCGGCTATCCCTCGCAGATCCTGTCGCGCTGATCCCTGTCTCCGGCCTGGGGGCGCAGGGCCAGGGACCCGTCGGGCTGACGCCGTAGCGCCGCCTTGGGCGGGCTTGCCTAAAGCCGCCGCAGCCCGTTTCGAAACCGTTCGGCGTTCTCGACATAGGTCGCGGCCGAGCGCTTGAGACCGGCCAACGCCGCTTCGTCCAGCGGGCGCACGAGCTTGGCCGGAACGCCTACGATGAGCGAGCCGTCCGGGAACTCCTTGCCCTCGGTCACCAGCGCGCCGGCGCCGACCAGGCAGTTGGCGCCGATGCGCGCGCCGTTCAGAACCGTCGCGCCCATGCCGATCAGCGTGTTGTCGCCGATCGTGCAGCCATGGACGATGGCGTGGTGGCCGATCGTGCAACCGGTGCCGATCGTCAGGGGAAAGCCGGGGTCGACATGCAGCATGGCCCCTTCCTGGATGTTGCTGCGCGGGCCGACGGTGATCGAGGCCCGGTCGCCGCGCAGCACCGCGCCGAACCAGATGCCGACATCCTCGCCAAGCGACACGTCGCCGATCACATGGGCGTCGGGCGCGAGATAAAGGCGGTTCTCCGGCGGCAGGCGGGGGGTGAGGTCGTCGAGCGCATAGACGGGCATCGGGTCTTCTCGGCAGGGGTGGATGGGCAGGGCGCCGGTCAGCTTACATCCGGGATGCGCCTCGGTGAAACCCGGCGTGCCGGGCAAGAGGCCTGCGGACTGATGGTTGGAATAGTCCTAGCCTTCACCGCTTGTGCTTTCGCGGCGGATGCGAGCCGATGACGAGTCTGGCTTTGGTTCACCGAGGGGCCGACGGTCTTAGGCGAAGCCGGTGCTCCCGTTCGTGCAGCAAACCTTCGCTCTCCCAATCCGCCCCAAATGAATTCGTGCCGCTCGGCATCCGCGCCTTCTCCGATAAGCCGGCGTCCGCTCGGAGACGGTTCGACAACGCGACGGCGAGTTGCCGAATGATGTTCCAACACTCGCGCGGTGCCGAACCTCCATGATGCGATGGCGCGTCGGAGCGTATGGGCAGGAGCCTGCCGGTCGACCGCAGGACTTTTCATCGCTCTCGCCGCCCGGGCTTTTCGCAGCGAATGCGAGCCGACGGCAAGTCGTGCTTGGGTTCGATGAGGGGCCGGCGGCCTCAGGCGAGTTCCGCGCTCCTGCTCGCGCTGCAAGTCTTTGACCGTCCAACCCAACGCAAGTCGAGACGGCCGCCCGGTAGCGAGTTGCGCCTCGCCTGATAAGCCGGCATCCGCCCGGAGACTGTTCGACAACGCGGCGGCGGGCCGCCGAGCCGGAGGGATGCGAGGGGCGCATCTGCGAAGATCGGAAAAGGTTCTCCGTGCGGCCGGGCTTGCCCAGCAGCACAGCGGGAAAACGCCGACGAACCGATGCGACCGGCTTGCCAAAAGATCTCAGACGCTGGGGCTGAGCAGTTCGCAGGCGGCGAGCGAGAGGGCGACGACGCCGTTGCGGATGGCGCGCTCGTCCGGCTGGTAGTCCGAATTGTGCAACTCGTCCCGCCGCCCCGGGGTCATCGCGCCGATGCCGAGCTGAAAGGCCGGCACCTTTTCGCCGATCAGCGCGAAATCCTCGGCGCCGAGCGAAGGGCGGGCCTGGAGGAGGGCGTCCTTGCCGAAATGGCCCTCCACCGCGCGCAGCGTCGCCCGCATCACGCCCTCATTGCTGACCAGCGGCGGCGTGCCGCGCTCCCATTCCAGCGCGCAGTCGACGCGCAAAGAGGCGGACACGCCGGCGCAGTGGCGGCGGATCGCCTCCTCCATCGCCACGCGGTCGCTTTCCAGATGGGTGCGCACCGTGCCGCGAAGGCGCACCGCGTCCGGGATGATGTTGGGCGCCAGCCCCCCCTCGATGACGCCGAGCGTCAGCACGATGGGGCGCATCGGGTCCATCTCGCGCGAGACGATGGTCTGCAGCTGCAGGACGAGCGTCGCCGCCGCGACGATCGGATCGGCGGCGAGATGGGGCCGCGCGGCATGACCCGAGCGGCCCTTCACCGTAATCGTGAACTCGTCCGACGAGCCGCCGGCCACGCCCGGCACGAAGGAGAAGCTGCCGACCGGCTCGCCGGGATAGTTGTGGAAGCCGAGCGCGAGGTCGACGCCCTCCAGCGCGCCGTCGGCCATCATCCTGGCCGCGCCGCTGTCGGACACTTCCTCCGCCGGCTGGAACATCAGCTCGATGCGGCCCGACAGAAGCGGGGCGATGCGCTGGAGCACCTCGGCGACGCCGATCAGCGTAGCGGTGTGCAGGTCGTGGCCGCAGGCATGCATCTTGCCGGGGATGGTGGAGGCGAAGGGAAGGCCGGTCTGTTCCTGAATCGGCAGGGCGTCCATGTCGGCGCGCAGGAGCACGGTCGGGCCGGGGCGGCCGGTATCGATCGTGCCCATGACGCCGGTGCCGCCGACCTCGGTGCGATGGGACACGCCGAGCCGGGCGAGCTCGCGCGCCACCACGCCGCTGGTGCGCACCTCCTCGTGCGCGAGCTCGGGATGGGCGTGCAGGTCGCGCCGGATGGCGACGAGCGCCGGCTCGATCTCGCCGGCGATGGCCTCGATCCGCGCCCCGATGTGATTGCTGCTCATGCGATCCGCCCCATCTCTTTCGCCCGGGTTCGATGCGGGCGCACGCGAGCCGTCTTGTCCCGCGTTTCGCCCCGGTTTTCCAGCCCAAGGGCGAGGCGCGCGAACAAATGACATTGACGTTTACGGAAGAGTATTCTGTTCCGGCCCGCCTTGCGCTACGTCATAGGGGAGACCTCGACAACGAGGCAGGGAGGAGCGGACATGAACAAGCCGTGGCTGGCGCATTACCCCGAGGGCATGCCGGCGGAGCTGGGACCGGTTCCCTATGCCTCCCTGGCCGATCTTCTGAACGAGGCCTTCGAGCGCTTCGCGGCGCGGCCGGCCTTCCGGCTGATGGGCGTGGACCTCACCTATGCCCAGCTCGACAGCGCCTCGGCCCAGTTCGCCGCCTATCTCCAGGGTCTCGGCCTCAAGCCCGGCGATCGCATCGCGCTGATGATGCCGAACGTCTTCCAATATCCGGTGGCGGTGGCCGGCGCGGTGCGGGCGGGTCTCGTGGTGGTCAACACCAACCCGCTCTACACGCCGCGCGAACTCGAGCACCAGCTGAACGATTCCGGCGCGCGGGCGGTGGTGGTGCTGGAGAACATGGCCCATACGCTGGAACAGTGCCGGCCTCAGGTGAAGAGCGTCGAGCATATCGTGGTGACGGGCGTCGGCGACATGCTGCCGGGCCTCAAGGGGCATCTCGTCAATTTCGTGCTGCGCCATGTGAAGCGCGCGGTGCCGCGCTACAGCTTGCCCGGCGCGGTGCGCTGGCGGGACGCGCTGAAGCAGGGGCGGGGCGGGCCCTTCAAGCCGGTGCGCCGCACGCCCGAGGAGCCGGCGGTGCTGCAATATACCGGCGGCACGACGGGCCTCGCCAAGGGCGCGACGCTGACCAACAGCAACATCGTCGCCAACGTGCTGCAGTCCGAACTCTGGAACTCCCCGGCGACGCGGCTGGTGCCGGCGGGCGAACCGGTGGTGACGGTCTGCGCCCTGCCGATCTACCATATTTTCGGCTTCACCGTGAACATGATGCTGTCGCTGCGCCAGGGCGGCTGCAACCTCCTGATCCCCAATCCGCGCGACATCCCCGCCGTCATCAAGGCGCTGAACAGCGGACCCTTCCACCTCTTTCCCGCCGTCAACACGCTGTTCGGCGCCATCGCCCGGCATAAGGACGCCGGCAGCGTCGACTGGAGCCGGCTGGTGCTCTCGGTCGGCGGCGGCATGGCGGTGCAGCGGGCCACGGCCGACCAATGGCTGAAGCTCACGGGATCGAGCATCTGCGAGGGCTACGGCCTGTCGGAAACCTCGCCCTCGGCAGCCTGCAACATCGTCACCAGTAAGGACTACACCGGCACGATCGGCTATCCGCTGCCGTCCACCGAGTTCGCCATCCTGGGCGACGACGAGACCGAACTGCCGCTCGGCCAGACCGGCGAGATCGGCATTCGCGGGCCGCAGGTCATGGCCGGCTACTGGAACCGGCCGGAAGACACGCGCCGCGCCTTCACGCCGGACGGCTGGTTCAAGACGGGCGATATCGGCGTGATGGACGAAACGGGCGCGATCCGCATCGTGGACCGCAAGAAGGACATGATCAACGTGTCCGGCTTCAACGTCTATCCCAACGAGATCGAGGATGTGGTGACGCGCATGCCGGGGGTTGCTGAGGCCGCGGCGATCGGCGTGCCGGACGAGAATTCGGGCGAGGCGGTGAAGCTCTTCCTCGTGCGCTCCGACGCCAGCCTCAGCAAGGACGCGGTGAAGCAATATTGCCGGGACAACCTGACCGGCTACAAGCGCCCGCGCGAGATCGAATTCCGCGACGAACTGCCCAAAAGCGGCGTCGGCAAGGTGCTGCGCCGCGCCTTACGGGACTGACGGGAATGGTCGGCGGCCCGGCCCGGCCCGGTCATCGCTCGCGCCGAGCGGGCGCGGGCGGTCTCGACGGGAGACGACGGCCGGGAGAGACGGAAGCTGGGGGAGGGCTCGATGATCCTGCATTGCGTGTGGATTCGCTTCAAGGCGACGCTTCGGCCGGAGGAGCGCGAGGCGATCTACGCGGCGCTCGCGGCGCTGCGGGACGTGATCCCCGGCATGATCTCGGTGTCCTGCGGCCCCAACGTCTCGCCGGAAGGGCTGCAGGGCGGCTTTCTCGACGGCTTCGTCGTCACCTTCGAGAACGCGGACGCGCACGACCGCTATCTCGTACATCCCGACCATGTCGCGGTGGGAAAGCGCATCGTCACTGCGGCGGAGGGCGGGGTCTCTGGCCTGCTCGTTTTCGATCTGGCGACGTGAGACTCCATTCCCGATGTGGATAAGCTTTGTGTACAAGAGTTTTTCGACCGCCTGACGCTGGCGAGAAACCCGCGCCGGGCCCATGCCCGCGCCCGAACCGCCCTTCGAACCAGCCACTCTTTGAACTATTGGGGATCGTCCATGTCCGACGCCGCCGAGCCGCCCCTTCCCGAACGCAAGCGCGGCTCCGGCGTCAAGATGGTCTACGACCTCCTGCGCGACGAGATCCTCGACCTCGTCCTGCCGCCGGGCAGCCCGATCGACGAGGTGCAACTGGCCGAGCGTTTCGGCATGTCGCGCACGCCGATCCGCGAGGCGCTGGTGCGCTTGTCGGGCGAGGGGCTGGTGACGACGCTGCCCAACCGCTCGGCCATGGTGTCCAACATCGACTTCTTGAACCTGCACGCCTTTTTCGACGCGCTGGTGCTGATGTACCGGGTGACGACGCGCCTCGCCGCCGAGCACCATAAGCCGGCGGATCTCGAGACGATCCGCGCCGAGCAGGCCGCGTTCGCGAAGGCCGTGGCCGCGCAGGACGCGCTCGCCATGATCGCCACCAACGCCGCCTTCCATGCCGCGATCGCGGAAGCGGGGCGCAATCCGTATTTCTTCGCGCTGTTCAACCGTTTGCTGGACGAGGGGCGGCGCATCCTGCGCATCTATTACGAGTCCTACGAGGACCGCCTGCCGCGCCAGTTCGTGGACGAGCACGAGGAGATGATCCTCAAGATCGCCGCGCGCGATCTGGCTGGTGCCGAGCATCTCGCCCGCATCCATGCCGAGCAGATCGTGGAGCAGGTGCAGCGCTTCTTCTCGCGCGGCGGCAAGCTGGATGTCGCGCTCTGATCGCGTCTTGTTCTTGAATTCGCCCATTCTAAACGAGGGATAGCGACCCAGCGAGCGGCGGGTCG
>NZ_BBWL01000034.1:0-8418 GCF_001463785.1 Aureimonas sp. AU40 | reverse complement strand
GGCGGGTCGAACCGCCGAAAAATTCTCTGTCGAATTCCTGTCGACAAATAAAATGCAATGCGCGATATCTGGGGCAACGGCACGAGGCGGCGGAGCCACCGCATTCGGCCAAGCGCTGATGGCTCACGAGGAGTATCGCGATGACCGCATCCATCTTTTCCGGCGTCATTCCCGCCCTGATGACGCCCTGCAAGGCCGACCGGACCCCGGACTACGACGCGCTGGTAAGCAAGGGCCAGGAGCTGATCGCCGCTGGCATGTCGGCCGTGGTCTATTGCGGCTCGATGGGCGACTGGCCTCTGCTGACCGACGAGCAGCGCATGGAAGGCGTCGCGCGTCTGGCGGCGGCCGGCATTCCCGTGATCGTCGGCACTGGCGCGGTGAACACGGCGACCGCCGTCGCCCACGCCGCGCACGCCCAGAAGGCCGGCGCCAAGGGCCTCATGGTGATCCCGCGCGTCCTGTCGCGCGGCTCGGTGATCGCGGCCCAGCGCGCCCATTTCAAGGCGATTCTCGCCGCCGCGCCCGAGCTTCCCGCCGTGATCTACAACAGCCCCTATTACGGCTTCGCCACGCGCGCCGATCTCTTCTTCGCGCTGCGCGCCGAGCATCCCAATCTCGTCGGCTTCAAGGAGTTCGGCGGGCCGGACGACCTGCGCTACGCCGCCGAGACGATCACCAGCCGCGCCGACGAGGTCACGCTGATGATCGGCGTCGACACGGCCGTGGTGCACGGCTTCGTCAATTGCGGCGCGACGGGCGCCATCACCGGCATCGGCAACGTCCTGCCGCGCGAAGTGATCCAGCTCTGCACCCTGGCGCAGAAGGCCGCCAAGGGCGATGCGCTGGCCCGCCGGCAGGCCAAGGACCTGGAAGAGGCGCTGGCCGTCCTCTCCTCCTTCGACGAAGGGCCGGACCTCGTTCTCTTCTTCAAGCACATGATGGTGCTGAAGGGCTTTGCGGAATACACGCTGCACTTCAACGAGAGCGACGCGCTGAGCGAAAGCCAGCGCGGCTATGTCGAAGCCCAGCTGACGCTCTTCGACACCTGGTATGCCGACTGGTCGAAGCGCGAAGGCCTCGCGGCCTGATCGCTCCGATCTCGAAACATCGAACGGAAGGGCGGGCCTCGCGGGAGGCCCGCCCTTTTGGCGTTCAGGCCCTTCCGGCGTTCAGAGCGTGATCGCGTCCAGCCCTTCGGCGGCCAGCCAGTCGAGCTGCGTCCGTTCCGCCTCGCTCAAGGCGATGCCCTCTGCCTCGGCCCTGGCGCGGGCGGCGAAGCGGCGCTGCGAGGGCAGGCGGGCGCCCTGGCCGAGGATCGCCTCGAACAGCGTTTCGGCGCGCGCGAAGGGATCGCCCTCGCGCCCGGCCGCGAACCGCTCTGGCGAGAAGGCGAGGATCAACTCGCCATGGCTCGGCGAAAGATTGGTGGAGCCGAGCTGGCGCAGGGATTCCAGACTCGTGAGATCGCCGATCATGATGCCGGCCAGAAGCTCGATCATGGTGGAGATCGCCGAGCCCTTGTGGCCGCCGAAAGTCAGCATGGCCCCGGCCAGCGCGGCTTCCGGGTCGCGCGTCGGCCGGCCATCCGCGTCCACCGCCCAGCCCTCCGGCAGCTCCTCGCCCGCCCGGCGCTTCAGCTCAATCTCGCCGCGCGCGGCGACCGAGGTGGCGAAATCGAACACGTAAGGATCGCTGCCGGAGCGCGGCCAGCCGAAGGCGAAGGGATTGGTGCCCAGCAGCGGCTTGGTGCCGCCCGCCGGCGCCACGGTGGCATAGCTCGGGCAGAGCGCGAGCGCGGCCAGCCCATGGGCGGTCACCGCCTCGACTTCCGGCCACAGCGCGGAGAAATGCGTGCAGTCGTTGATGACGAGCGCGGCCATCCCGAGCCGCCGGGCGCGCTCAGCCAGAAGCGGCAGGCCAAGCTCGAAGGCGGGGTTGGCGAAGCCGCCGCGCGCGTTGACCCGAAGGATCGCCGAGCCGTCGTCGGGCGCCAGCTCCGGCATGGCCTCGGCGTTCACCTTGCCGGCCTTCACCGTGCGCAGCGCGCCTTCGATCCGGTAGATGCCGTGCGACTTGCAGGCGTCCCGCTCGCCCGCCACGATGACCCGCGCCAGCGCGCCGCTTTGGACGGCGTTCAGCCCGCCGCGCCGGAAGATCGCCTCCACGCGGGCGAACAGCGCGTCGATCGGCAGGGAGGCGGGATCGCTTGTCATGGTGCGTCCTTTGGCGGGATGGAGGCCGGAATGAGATTGCCTGCATACACTTAGCATACATCCCCCTCAAGCTTGGCCGATTGTGGCGGGTGCACTGCGATTGTGCGTGCCCGTCTTGTTCGCAACTGCAAAAATTTGCGGCAGCGATAGGGCCTTGCACACTTGTTGTATTTTCTGTTTGATGCCGCCCAGCCGATGCGCCGAACCGGGCTGCTTCGGGGGAACCAGCAAGGGGACTGTCCATGACAATCAAGGCACTCGCGCTCAGCCTGATGGCGGCCGCCGCAATCGTCGCACCGGCCAAGGCCGACAAGCTGGACGACATCATCGCGTCGGGCACGCTGCGTTGCGCCGTCGTTCTCGACTTCCCGCCCATGGGCTCGCGCGATGCCGCGAACAACCCGGTCGGCTTCGACGTCGATTATTGCAACGATCTCGCCAAGGTCCTCGGCGTCACCGCCGAGATCGTCGAGACGCCCTTTCCCGAGCGCATCCCGGCCCTGATGTCGGGCCGCGTCGATGTCGGCGTCGCCTCCACCTCCGACACGCTGGAGCGCGCCAAGACGGTCGGCATGACGATCCCCTATTTCGCCTTCGAGATGGCGGTGACGGCGAACGAGAAGTCCGGCGTCAAATCCTTCGAGGACATGAAGGGCAAGACGGTGGGCGCCACCGCCGGCACCTACGAGGCGATCGCGCTGGAAGCGCAGGTCAAGACCTGGGGCTCCGGCGAGTTCCGCCCCTATCAGACGCAGGCCGACGTCTTCCTGGCGCTGAGCCAGGGCCAGATCGACGCCACCGTCTCCACCTCCACCGTGGCGCAGGCCAATGTGAAGACCGGCAACTTCCCCGGCATCGCCGTGGTCGGCAAGGCGCCCTTCGACATCGACTATGTCTCGCTCTTCACCAACCGCGAAGAGTATGGCCTGATCAACTATCTCAACCTGTTCATCAACCAGCAGGTCCGCACCGGCCGCTACAAGGAGCTCTACGCCAAGTGGGTCGGCGGCGAGGCCCCGAACCTCACGGTGCCCGGCGTCTACCGCTGAGCCACGTCTGACGGTCGGCGGCGCGCGGGGCTCCTTCCCGCGCGCCGATCCGTTTTTTCCAAGGGCGCGCGACGGCCATGTTCAACTACACATTCCGCTGGAACCAGGCGCTGCAGGCCCTGCCGCAGATGCTGAACGGCGCCCTGGTGACGCTCGAGATCGCGCTTCTGTCCATGGCGATCGGCCTGGTCTGCGCCGTCGCGCTCACCCTTTTCCGGCGCTCCGACAGCCGCATCCTGAAGGGCTTCGCCGCGACCTGGGTGGAGGTGGCGCGCAACACGCCGGCCCTGTTCCAGATCTACATGGCGCATTTCGGCCTCGGCGCCTTCGGCATCCATCTCAGCCCCTTCACCTCGCTGCTCGCCGGCATCGCCTTCAACAATGCCGGCTATCTTTCGGAGAACTTCCGCGGCGCGCTGAAGGCCATTCCCGACACGCAGGCCCGCGCCGGTCGCTCGCTCGGCCTTACCTCGCTCCAGGCTTTCCGCTACATTCTCCTGCCGCAGATGCTGCGCATCGCCTTCCTGCCGGCCACCAACCAGATGGTCTGGGCCATTCTCATGACCTCGCTCGGTGTCACGGTGGGCATGAACACGGATCTGGCCGGCGTCACCCAGGCGCTGAACGCCAAGTCCTTCCGCACCTTCGAGTTCTTCGCGATCGCCGCCGTCATCTATTACGTCATCGCCAAGGTGGTGACGCTGGCCGCCCGGGCGCTCGCCTGGCGCCTGTTCCGGTCCTGAGGGTTCAAGCCATGTTCACCACGGCCCTCACGGTCAACGATCTTCTCTTTCTCGCCAAAGGCGCGGGCATGACGCTGGCGGTGACGGGCGTCGCCGTCACGGTCGGCACGCTGCTCGGCATCCTGTTCGGCGTCGTGCGCTTTCAGTTCGGCGCGCTCTGGTCGGCGCCGCTCACCTTCCTGCTCGACATCTTCCGCTCGGTGCCGCTGCTCATCCAGCTGGTGCTCGGCAACGCCTTCCAGTCCATCGCCAAGCTCGGCTGGGCGCCGTTCACCACGTCTTGCGTCGTGCTCTCGCTCTACACGGCGGCCTATTGCACCGAGATCGTGCGCGGCGCCATGGGCTCGGTGCCGGCCACCACCCGGCGCGCCGGGCGCTCGCTCGGCCTCACCTGGGGCCAGGACATCCGCTATATCGTGGCGCCGCTGGCCACCCGCATCGCCCTGCCGTCCTGGATCGGGCTGACGCTGGGCGTCATGAAGGATTCGGCCCTGGTGCTTTGGCTCGGCCTGATCGAGCTCCTGCGCGCCTCGCAGATCCTCGTCACACGGCTGCAGGAGCCGCTCTTCATCCTGATGATCTGCGGCCTCATCTACTTCCTCCTGAGCTTTCCCGTCGCACGGCTCGGGTCCTATCTCGAAAGGCGCTGGTCCCCCCATGATTGAGATCCGCAACGTGCGCAAATCCTTCGGGCCGCTGGAGGTCCTGAAGGGCATCGACCTCACGGTGGCCAAGGGCGAGGTGCTCACCATCATCGGCGGCTCGGGCTCGGGCAAGTCGACGCTGCTCACCTGCATCAACGGGCTGGAGCCGATCGATTCGGGCTCCATCCTGCTCGACGGCACCGAGGTTCACGCCAAGGGCACCAATCTCGACAAGCTGCGCCGCAAGGTCGGCATCGTGTTCCAGCAGTGGAACGCCTTCCCGCATCTCACCGTGCTCGAAAACGTCATGCTGGCGCCGCGCAAGGTGCTGGGCCTGTCCAAGCCCGAGGCCGAGGCGATCGCGGTGAAGCAGCTCGGCCATGTCGGCCTCGGCGAAAAGCTGAACGTCTATCCCGCCCGCCTTTCGGGCGGGCAGCAGCAGCGCATGGCGATCGCCCGCGCGCTCGCCATGGCTCCGGAATACATGCTGTTCGATGAGGTGACCTCGGCGCTCGACCCGATGCTGGTCGGCGAGGTGCTGGACACGCTGCGCATGCTCGCCTCCGAGGGCATGACCATGATCTGCGTCACGCACGAGATGAAGTTCGCGCGCGAGGTGTCGGACCGCGTCGCCTTCTTCCACCAGGGCGTCATGGCCGAGATCGCCCCGCCCACTGAGCTCTTCGATGCGCCCCAGCACCCGGAAACCCGAACCTTCCTGGCGGCGACGCACTGACATGACGGCATCCTCTTCCCATGAGCCCGGCACGGTCGTGATCGGCGCGGGCGTGGTCGGCCTGTCCGCCGCGCTGGCGCTGCAGGCGCGCGGGCTCGCCGTCACCGTGCTCGACCGCGAGGGGCCGGCGGCCGGCGCCTCGGCGGGCAATGCCGGCGCCTTCGCCTTTACCGACATCCTGCCGCTCGCCTCGCCCGGCATCCTCAAAAAGGCGCCGCGCTGGCTGCTCGACCCGCTGGGGCCGCTCAGCGTGCCGCCGCGCTATGCCGCGCGCATCGCGCCCTGGATGTGGCTGTTCTGGCGCGCCTGCCAGCCGGCGCGGGTCGAGGCCGCCACGGCCGCGCAGACCGCGCTGATGGACCTCTCCAAGGCCGAGCTGGAGCCTTTCCTCGCTGCCACCGGCACGCTCGCCATGCTGTGCAAGGAAGGCAATCTTCAGGTCTACGAGAGCCAGTCCGAACTCGACGCCTCGCTGCCGGGCTGGCGGGCGAGGGAGGCGCACGGCATCGAATTCCACCATATGGACGCCGCCGAGATGGCGGCGATCCAGCCCGGCCTGTCGCCCCGCTTCACCCATGGCACGTTCACGCCCGGCTGGTTCTCCATCGCCGACCCGAAGGATTACGTGCTGGCGCTGGCCGAGCGCTTCGTTCAGGGCGGCGGGCGGATCGAGCGGGCCGGCGTCACGGCTCTGCGGCGGGAGGGCGAGGGCGTCGCGATCGAGACTTCGGCCGGCCCGCGCCGGGCTGCTCATGTCGTGCTCGCGGCCGGCGCCTTTTCGCACCATCTCGCCCGCACCCTGGGCGAGCGCATTCCGCTGGAAACCGAGCGCGGCTACAACACGACGCTTCCGGCCGGGGCCTTCGACCTGCGCACGCAGGTCACCTTCGGCGGCCACGGCTTCGTGGTGACGCGGCTCACCAGCGGCATTCGCGTCGGCGGCGCGGTGGAACTGGGCGGCCTTGCCCTGCCGCCCAATTTCGCGCGGTCGGAGGCGATGCTGACAAAGGCGCGGAGCTTCCTGCCGGGCCTGAACGCCGAGGGCGGCCAGCAGTGGATGGGCTTTCGCCCCTCGCTGCCCGACTCGCTACCGGCGATCGGCCGCTCGCGCGCCAGCGCCCGCGTCACCTACGCCTTCGGCCACGGCCATCTCGGCCTGACCCAGTCGGCCGGTACGGCGCGGATCGTCGCTGATCTCGTCACCGGCGCCGCGCCCGCCATCGATCTGACACCCTTCTCGCCGCAACGGTTCTGAACGCGCGCGGCGCGGCCCTGGCGCGGCGCTGCGAACCCAACCCATCGATAGAGGTCCGGCCCATGGCCAACCACACGTTCTCCTGTCTCGACGGCCACACCTGCGGCAACCCGGTCCGCCTCGTTTCGGGCGGCGGCCCGATCCTGCGCGGCGAGACCATGCTGGAAAAGCGCGCCCATTTCCTCGCCGAATATGACTGGATCCGCACCGGCCTGATGTTCGAGCCGCGGGGCCACGACATGATGTCGGGCTCGATCCTCTATCCGCCGACGCGGCCGGACTGCGACGTCGCCGTGCTCTTCATCGAGACGAGCGGCTGCCTGCCCATGTGCGGCCATGGCACGATCGGCACGATCACCATGGCGATCGAGAACGGGCTGATCCAGCCGCGCGAGCCCGGCAAGCTCTCGATCGACGCGCCCGCCGGCAAGGTGGACATCACCTATCGCCAGGAAGGCCGCTTCGTGGAGGAGGTGCGCCTCACCAACGTGCCGGGCTTCCTTTATGCCGAAGGGCTCACGGCCGAAGTCGAGGGGCTGGGCGAGATCGTGGTGGACGTCGCCTATGGCGGCAATTTCTACGCCATCGTCGAGCCGCAGAAGAACTTTCGCGACATGGCGGACTTCACGGCCGGCGAGCTGGTCGGCTTCTCGCCGAAGCTGCGCGCCGCCTTGAACGCCAAGTACGAGTTCGTCCATCCCGAGCATCCCGAGATCCAGGGGCTCAGCCATATCCAGTGGACCGGCGCGCCGACGGTCGAGGGGGCGCACGCCCGCAACGCCGTGTTCTACGGCGAAAAGGCGATCGACCGCTCGCCTTGCGGCACCGGCACCTCGGCGCGCATGGCGCAGCTCGCCGCCAAGGGCAAGCTGTCCGTCGGCGACGAGTTCGTCCACGAATCCATCATCGGCTCGCTGTTCAAGGGCCGGGTCGAGGCGGCGACCACCGTCGCCAACCGCGCCGCGATCATTCCCTCGATCGCCGGCTGGGCGCGCCAGACCGGCATCAACACGATCTTCATCGACGATCGCGACCCGTTCGCGCACGGCTTCGTGGTGAAATGAGCGCCCCGGCCCTCGCCGTCCTGGAAGGTTGGGCCGAGGGCCCGGTTCTCGCTCTCCCCGAGCCCCTGAGCTTCTGGGGCGGCGTCGACCCGGCGACGGGGCTGATCATCGACGTGCATCATCCCGCGCACGGCGCCACCGTGTCCGGCACGGTGCTGATGATGCCGACGAGCCGGGGCTCCTGCACCGGCTCCGGCGTGCTGCTCGACCTCGTGCTGGGAGGTCGCGCCCCGGCGGCGCTGGTCTTCGCCGGGCCGGAGGATGTGCTCACCCTCGGCGCGGTGGTTGCGGCCGAACTCTTCGGGCACGCCCTGCCGGTGTTCCGTGTGGCGGAGCCGGCCTATGCCGCGCTGGCCAAGGCCGGGCACGCGCGGCTCGGGCCGGACGGCATCGAGGCCGAGGGGCTGACGCTTCCCGTCGAGCCGCTGTCCGGCGTCGAGCTGGCCCTTTCCGAGGGCGACCGCGCGTGTCTGGCCGGCGAACGGGGGGAGGCGGCGCGACAGGCCATGCGCATCCTCACCGTGCTGGCGCGCCAGCAGGGCGCGGAGCGGCTGATCGACGTCACGCGCGCCCATATCGACGGCTGCATCTATGCCAGCCCCGCCAATCTCACCTTCGCCGAGACGATGGAGCGGCTCGGCGCGAAGGTCGCGATCCCGACCACGATGAACGCCATTTCGGTGGACCGCGAGAACTGGGAGCGGCAGGGCG
>NZ_BBWL01000033.1:0-179671 GCF_001463785.1 Aureimonas sp. AU40 | reverse complement strand
GGCTTCGGCGGCCCCGCCGCAAGGCTCGCCGACAGCTATGTGCGCATGGGCGCCCGGCCGAGCTTTACCTGCGCACCCTATCTCCTCGCCGATGCGCCGGACGCGGGCGAGGCGATCGGCTGGTCGGAATCCAACGCCGTGATCTATGCCAATTCCGTGCTCGGCGCGCGCACCGCGAAGCATCCCGACTTTCTCGACCTCTGCATCGCGCTCACCGGCCGCGCGCCGCTGGCCGGCCCCTATCTCGACGCGCCGCGACGGGCCGCGCGCATCCTCGACTTCGAAGCCCCGACGAACCTTCGAGGCGCTGGGATCGGTGACGGGTTCTGGCCGCTGGCCGGCTATCTCGCCGGGCTCGCCTCGCCGGACCGCGTCCCGCTGCTCACCGGCCTCGCCGCGCTGGCGCCCACGCCGGACGATCTGAAGGCGCTCTGCGCGGCCTTCGGCACCACCTCCGCCGCCCCCATGCTGCATGTCGAGGGCGTGACGCCCGAAGCGCGCGGGGCCGCGCTGCCAGAGGCCGACCGGGTCGCGATCACCTCAGCCGATCTCGCCGGCGCCTGGGCGCGGCTGAATGCCGGGCCGGAGGCGGTGGACCTCGTCGCCCTCGGCAGTCCGCACGCCTCGCTCGCCGAATGCCGCGCCCTGGCCCTGGCCCTCGACGGCCGGCGATGCGCGCAAGGCGTGTCCGTCATCGTCACCGCCGGGCGGGATGTGATTGCGGCGGCGCGGGCCGAGGGCACGCTGGCCCGGCTCATGGCGAGCGGCGTCACGGTCCTTCCCGATCTCTGCTGGTGCTCGATCTCGCGGCCGGTCTTCCCGATCGAGGCGCGCACCGTGCTCACCAATTCGGGCAAATACGCCCATTACGGGCCGGGCCTGTCGGGCTGCGCGGTGCGCCTCGGCACGCTGGCGGATTGCGTGGAGGCCGCGCTCACCGGCCGCGCGCCCGCGCGCCTGCCGCCCTGGCTCGGCTGAAGAGGGAACAGACGAATGCGCAGCGTGAAGACCATCCACGTCATCTCGGCCCATGCGGAAGGCGAGGTCGGCGACGTCATCGTCGGCGGCGTCGCGCCGCCGCCGGGCGACACGCTCTGGGCGCAGAGCCGCTTCATCGCCAGCGATAATGTCTTGCGCAACTTCGTGCTCAACGAGCCGCGCGGCGGCGTCTTCCGCCACGTGAACCTTCTCGTGCCGCCGAAGGACCCGCGCGCCGACGCGGCCTTCATCATCATGGAGCCGGAGGACACGCCGCCCATGTCGGGCTCCAACTCGATCTGCGTGGCGACCGTGCTTCTCGACGGCGGCATCCTGCCCATGCAGGAGCCCGAAACGCATCTTCTCTTGGAGGCGCCGGGCGGTCTCGTGCCGGTGCGCGCCGAATGCCGGGACGGCAAGGCCCAGCGCATCTTCGTGGAAAACCTGCCGAGCTTCGCCGACAAGCTCGGCGCCTCGCTGGACGTGCCGGGCGTCGGCACGCTCACCGTCGACACCGCCTATGGCGGCGACAGTTTCGTGATCGTGGACGCCGAAAGCCTCGGCTTCAAGCTGGTGCCCGAGGAGGCGCACGAGATCGCCCGGCTCGGCGTGCGCATCACGAAGGCGGCCGACGAGCAGCTCGGCTTCCACCACCCGGAAAACCCGGACTGGCGGCATTTCTCCTTCTGCCTCTTCGCCGGGCGCGTGACGCGCGGCGAGACCGGCCTTCGCGCCGGAGCGGCGGTCGCCATCCGGCCGGGCAAGGTCGACCGCTCGCCCACCGGCACCGCGCTCTCGGCCCGCATGGCCGTGCTCCATGCGCGGGGCGAGATGACGGAACAGGACAGTTTGACCGCGGTCTCGCTGATCGGCTCGACCTTCACCGGCCGCATTCTCGGCCCGGCGAAGGTGGGCGGTCGCCCCGCCATCCGGCCGGAAATCTCCGGCCGAGGCTGGATCACCGGCATCCACCAACACATGCTGGACCCCGCCGATCCCTGGCCCGAAGGCTACCGCCTTAGCGACACCTGGGGCGCGCGGTAGGAAAAGGCGGAATGGGCGGGACGTTTCCCCTCATTCCGCAGTCCCTTTAAACCGGCCTCTCCGAACTCGTGCCATCCAAAGGATCGATGACAAGAAGCGACTGATTGGTCTCGCTCAATCGAACGCTTGCCGATCGAGAATGGCCTGCACATCGACGCCGCTCGGCAGCGCGCCGTAGGAAAAGGCGCGGGCCTCGGACAGGCGCGACAGGGAGAACGCCTCGGCCACCGCGCCCGGCGCGTGCCGCTGAAGCAAGGCTGCCTGCAGCAGGAGCGCCATCCGCTCGGCGACCGGCCGGGCGCGCTGCTCGCCGATCGCGCCCCGCGCCAGTTCGTCGAACAGCCCGGTTGCCATGGCGGCCAACGAAGGATCGCCGCCGCGAAGGCCCTCGTCCACCTCGGCCCGATAGCTGGCGAGAGCCAGCGGTTCGCGCGCGAGCGTGCGCAGGACATCGAGCGCGATGACGTTGCCCGATCCCTCCCAGATCGCGTTGAGCGGAGCTTCGCGGTAGAGCCGAGGCATCGGGGATTCCTCGACATAGCCGGCCCCGCCATGGCATTCCATGCACCCGAACACGAAGCCGGGCACGCGCTGGGTCAGCCAGTATTTGGACAAGGCCACGCAAAGGCGGGCGAAGGCGCGACCTTGCGGATCGGTGTCGTCGATCGAGCGTGCCATCCGGGCCGCCAGCACGACCGCCGCCTCGTATTCCAGTGCCAGATCCGCGATCACCAGGCGCATGGCCGGCTGGTCGATCAGCCGGCGCTGGAACGCGCGCCTGTGCGACACGTGATGGATCGCCTGGGCGAGCGCCATTCGCATGATGCCGAGCGACCCCGCCACGGTGCCGAGCCGCGTGAGATGCACCATCTCCAGGATGGTCTTCACGCCCGCTCCCTCTTGGCCGAGCAACCAGGCGTCGGCGCCGTGATATTCGATCTCGCTAGAAGCGTTGGATCGGTTGCCCAGCTTGTCCTTCAGCCGCATCAGGTGGATCGCGTTGCGCCGGCCCTCTTCGGTGATCCGTGGCACGAGGAAGCAACTCAATCCGTTCGGGGCCTGCGCCAGCGTCAGGAAGCCGTCGCTCATCGGCGCCGAGCAGAACCATTTGTGCCCGGTCAGGCGGTAGAGACGCGCGGCTTGGTCGATCGGCTCGGCGCGCGTCGTGTTCGCGCGCACGTCGCTGCCGCCCTGCTTCTCCGTCATCGCCATGCCGAGCGTGATGCCGGCCTTCTGCGCGATGGGGCGCAGCGGCGCGTCGTAGCGCCCGCCGATCAGCTTGTCGGTCCAGGCACCGGTGATGTCGGGGGCGAGGCGCAGCGCGGGCACCGCGGCGTAGGTCATGTTGATCGGACAGATCGTGCCCTGCTCGACCTGGCTGAACAGGGCGGCGAGCGCGAGATGGCCGACATGGGCGCCGCGCTCTCCCACCGTCCAGGGCAGGTCGTGGATACGATGCTTCATCGCGAGCGCCATCAGCTCGTGATAGGCGGGATGAAACCTCGCCTCGTCGAGCCGCTGCCCGTAGCGGTCGAAGGCGACGAGTTCGGGCGGGTGGCGGTTGGCGAGATCCCCCGCCGCGAGCACATTCTCCCGTCCCAACTCCTCGCCAAGGGCGACCATGCGCGCGTCCAGCCACGGACCGGCCTCGCGCAGCACGGCCTCGCGCAGCACCCGATCGTCCAGATAGAGATTGCGCCCTCCGAACTCCGGCGGCTGGTTGGTGACCTCATGCGTCTCGAGGACGCTTGTGGGCGCGAAAAGGGGCATGGGCGACCCTGCCTGTGAGAGCTGAACGACCTGCGACAGACTTGGATGGGCAAGATTAGCTCAGGATCGTGGACCCTCGCAAATGGGGGGACGCGCGCTGCCGAGAGGCGATGGTCCCTCGTCCGCGCGCTTGTCGCCAAGCGGACCCTTCGCCCTCTATCCCAGCCCGCCCGGCCGCCCTCCGGCGTGTCGGCCGCGCTCTTCGTCGGTCCACGAACGGGCTCGCCTTCTTCGTCACCACTCAGCCTCCCATTATCGCAAGGCAGGCATGCGAATTTGAGGGTGGCCTGGGGGCAGGACCCGTGGTGTCGCTGGGAGATCAGAACACTTCCAGGCGGCATTCCATGGACCTTTCCGTTCCCATTCCCACGCGGGACGGCGGCTCGGCCGTCGCGCCCGCGCCGCGCGCCGGGTTGACGCTGGCGGCGCTGTCGCTCGGCTCCTTCATGATCGGCTGCGGCGAGTTCGGCATCATGGGCCTCTTGCCCGGCATGGCGGACGATCTCGGCGTCAGCATTCCGCAGGCCGGGCTTCTGGTCACGGGCTATGCGCTCGGCGTCGTGTTCGGCGCGCCGGTGCTGGCCGTCCTTACCTCGCGCTGGGAGCGGCGCCGGGCGCTGATCCTTCTGTCGCTGGTCTTCGTGATCGGCAATCTCGCCTGCGCCCTCAGCCCGACCTATGGCCTGCTCATGGCCGCGCGCATCTTTACCGCGCTGGCGCATGGCACGTTCTTCGGCATCGGTGCCGTGCTCGCCACCGAGATCGCCCGGCCGGGGCGCGAGGCGGGCGCGATCGCCATGATGTTCGTCGGCATGACGCTCGCCAACGTCTTCGGCGTGCCGATCGGCACCTTCATCGGCCAGGCCTATGGCTGGCGTGCGCCCTTCTTCATCGTCACCGCGCTGGCCCTCCTCACCACGCTGGCGCTGGCGCTCTTCGCACCGCAGAGCCACCCGCGTGCCGGGGTGCGCTTCCGCGACGAGCTACACGCGCTCGCCCGCCCGCCCGTGCTCATGGCCATGGGCCTCAGCGTCCTGGCCTCCAGCGCCCTGTTCACGCTCTACACCTATATCGCGCCGCTTCTCTCCGAGGTGACCGGCATCGCGCCCGAGCGCGTGCCCTATCTCCTCCTGATCTTCGGCGTTGGCATGACGATCGGCAACGTGGTGGGCGCGCGGCTGGGCGACTGGAAGCTCATGCCCGCGATCATCGGCATGTTCGCCGCCATGACCGCGGTTCTCGTCGGCATCTATCTCTTCGCCGCCGACACCGTGCCCATGCTGACGCTGC
Organism: Aureimonas sp. AU40; assembly: GCF_001463785.1. Taxonomy (NCBI): domain Bacteria; kingdom Pseudomonadati; phylum Pseudomonadota; class Alphaproteobacteria; order Hyphomicrobiales; family Aurantimonadaceae; genus Aureimonas; species Aureimonas sp. AU40. Next base: position 174,589 of record NZ_BBWL01000033.1, on the reverse strand, counting down.
TTCTGATCTGGGGTGCGCTGGTCTTCGGCCTCGCCTCGCCGATCCAGATGCGGATCGTGGCCACCGCCAAGGGCGCGCGCAACCTCGCCTCCACGGTGAACCAGAGCGCCTTCAACCTCGGCAACGCCATGGGGGCCTGGATCGGGGCCATGCTGATCGCCTCCGGCGCGTCCTATTCCATGCTGCCGGTCGCCTCGGCGATTCTGGCCGGGCTCGCCTGCCTTCTTGCTCTCTACAGCCACCGGCAGGACCGCAAGGACTCCTCTGCGATCTGACAGAGGGCCGCCGCCTGACAGGAAGGGCGCCGCCTGACAGGGCGGGCTCCGCAGCAGGTGCCCCCCCGCTCCGGGCGCCTGCGGCCAAATGCGCATGACGATCGTGTGAGAGGCGGGGAACGCCGGGCGGTCAATACGGCTTGCTCGGCCATGATCGACATCTTCGTATACGGCACGCTCAAGCGGGGTTTCCCGTTTCATCCGCTCGGCCTCGACGGCGCGTCCTTTCTGGGTGCGGTGGAGACGCTGGAGCCCTATCCCCTCCTGATCGCGGGCTCGTTCTTCGGCCCGATGATGCTCGACCGGCCCGGCGAGGGCCTGCGCGTGCGCGGCGAGCTCTACCGGGTCGAGCCCGGCCGCCTGCCCAAGCTGGACGAATTGGAGGATGTCGGCAGCCCCGGCAGCTTCCGCACGCAGATCCTGGTGGCGGGCGAGGGCAGCGGCCAGGTCGAGGCCATTGGCTACATGAAGAGCCAGAGCTGGCTGGACCCCGTCCACACCGGCTATCTCTCGGACTATCAGGACCGGCGTTTCATTCCGCCCTGGGAGCGCTGAGCCTCACGAAAAACAGCCGAGTTTGGGGGGAGGGTCGCGAGCGGCCTTCCCCCCTTTGTCGTTCGGACCGTGGTCGATCAGCCGGCGCGCAGCGGCGAGATGGAGATCTCGACGCGGCGGTTCTGCGCGCGGCCCGCTTCGTTCGCATTGGAGGCGACGGGGCGCGACATGCCGTAGCCCTGGATGTTCAGGCGGCGCGGATTGACGCCCTGGCTCTGCAGGAACTGGCCGACCGAAGCCGCGCGGCGCTGCGACAGGGCGAGATTGTACCCCTCGCCGCCGACATTGTCGGTGTTGCCGGACACGTCGACGATCGACTGGTCGTACTTGTTGAGCACGATCGCGACCGACTGCAGCGTCGGGTAGAACTGCGAGCGCACCTGATCGACATTGGTGTCGAAGGTGATGTTGGAAGGCATGTTGAGAATGATCTGGTCGCCGTTGCGGGTGACCGAGACGCCGGTGCCCTGAAGCTGGGCGCGCAGGTCCGCCTCCTGGCGGTCCATATAGGCGCCGATGCCGCCGCCGCCGATGGCGCCGATGCCCGCGCCGATCAGCGCCGCGCGGCCGGGATCGGTGCCCGTGGCGCGGCCGACGAGATAGCCGCCGAGCGCACCGGCGCCCGCGCCGATGCCAAGGCCCCCCGCCGTGTTGGAGAGCTTCTGCTCGCCGGTATAGGGATCGGTGGTGCAGCCGGCCAGCATGGCGCCGGCGGCGAGCACGAGAAGAAGCTTCTTCATCAAATCCAGCCTTCCGATGTTCGGGACCCTTCGCGCGGGGGCCCCTTTCAGGGTCGTTCGGGAACGGGCTAGAAAACAGTCTGGGCTGGATTGGGGCTGACGCGGGTGTTTTCCCCAAACGTTGCACAGGTGCAACAGGGTTAAGAAGGCCTTTCGGCGCCCCGGCGTCAGGCCCCCGAGTTTCAGACCGATGCGCGCGCGGCGGGGGTGAGCGGGCGCGCCGGCGCCTTCGGGCCGGAAAACATTACCGCGTTGCCGGCGAGCGTCAGCAGGACGCCGAGAAGCCCGGTCGAGGTCCATTGGTAGGACTCGAACAGGCTGGACAGGGTGAGCGCGACGATCGGGAACAGCACGGTGGCATAGGCCGCGCGCGCCGAGCCGATGCGCGCCACGAGCATGAGATAGGTCGTGAAGCCGACCACGGAGCCGATGGCGGCGAGATAGACGAGCGCCGCGACATAGCGCCCGCCGGGCGGGGCCACGATCGGCGTTCCCGTCAGCGCGATGAGGGCGAGGAGCACGAGCGCGCCATAAGCCATGCCCCAGCCATTGGCGACGACGGGCGCCAGACCCGCCGCGCTGTTGCGCCGCGACACCATGTTGCCGAAGGAGAAGAACAAGGTGCCGAGCGCGGCGAGCCCGATGCCCGTCAGCGTGCCCGCATCGAAACCAAGGGCGACATCCGGCCCGAACAGAAGCCCGAGGCCCGCGGCGCCGAGCAGCGCGGCCAGGAGCGCCCGGCGCGAGATCGGATCGCCGAAGAAGAGCCGGGCATTCACGGCGTTCAAAATCGTCGCCAGCGAGAAGATCACCGAGATCAGCCCGGAAGGGACGAAAGCGGCTGCCTTGTAGAAGCAGAGGAAGTTGCACGAGAACAGGCACAGCGCCTGGAGGACCACGAAAGGCTGGTCGCGCCGCGCCGGCACGGCGAGCCGCCCCGTCAGCGCCAGGAGCGCGAGCAGCATCAGCCCCGCCAGGGCGAAGCGGTAGAACACCGAAACCAGGACCGGCACGGGGCCAACCTGAAAGGCGATGGCGATCCAGGTCGTGCCCCAGATCAGGACGGTGGAACAGAACAAGGTGGCATTCATGGCGCAAGGTCTCGGATCGGGTGCGGGGCAGGGCGGCGCGGTGCGCGGGCTGCTCAGGGCGGGCGAGCCGATCGCCGAGATCGCCGCCGCCTGCAGCTTCGGCGACCAGAGCCACCTGACGCGGGTCTTCAAGAGCGAGACCGGCCTGACCCCGGCGGCCTACCGCGCCGCCTCGCGGGTTTGAACGAAGCGGGCAGCGCCGGCTCTCCGCTTGGCCGGCGAGGCGCCTTAAAACGGCTACCAAAATCTCTGGGCGGAGGATGGGCGAGAAATTTTCGTCGGGGACGAGGAGCGAAGCTTGAGGGATGCCGGCGGCAGGGCCAAGCATTCGCGACGAAGTCCACGGCGGAAAGACTAAGGCCAGCCGACCCCACGAGATTTTTGTTAGGTGCTCCTAATCGAAGATCGGAACATGGGGCGCGGCGTCGCGCGGCAGGGCGCCGTTGAGGCGCGGATCGTCGGCGATTTCGAGGCTCTGGCCGATGGGCTCGAAGCCGGTGCGGCGATAGAAGCCGAGGGCGCGGGGATGGTCGATCGTGTTCGTGTGCAGCCACAGGCGGCGGATCGGGCGCGCGAAGCCGGTCTCGATCGCGTGGTTCATCAGGGCGCGCGCCGCCCCTGTCCCTTGAAGGCGTTCCGTCACGCCGAAATACTTGATCTCGCAATCCTCGCCCCCGGCGAAGTCGAGCTCCAGGAGCCCTTCGTCCTCGCCGTCCACGCGCCAGGAGAAGATCATCGTGGCCGGGCTCGCGAGCGCAGCCTCCAGTTCGGCCGGGCTCATGTAGAGGCGCGAGAACCAGAGATGGGCAGCGCCGACCTTGCGGTAGAGCGCGAGATAGGTCGGCGCATCCGGCTGCGGCCAGGGGACGACCTGTCCGGGGAGATCGGCCGGCGCGGGCCTTGGGGCCGGGCGCTCGCGTATTTCGAGCGAGGTCGCGATGGCTGCGATCTTGCCGCGTCCGATCTCGTGAAACCGCTCCATCCGCCTCTTCCTTCTTTGATCGAAGGGCGGATTGGCATGGCCGATGCGGGAGGGCAAGGGCCGGCGCGCCTGCCGCGCGCTGGCCCATAAGCGTTCAGCCGAAAATCAGCGCCAGCACGAGATAGATCACCTGTAGCGCGACCACGAGAACGGCGCTCCAGATGAAGGCTTCGCCCCAACTTTCGGAGATCAGGAGGATGACGGGAATGCCCACCGCGACGGCGATCAGGAAGCGGCGGAGGAAGAGGCTGACATGCCAGGGCGAGCGCGGCGGCAGCGGCTTTTGCGCCAGCGGATCGGGGAGGCGAGCGTCCGACTGATCCCGGCTCTTGCCGGAAGCGCCATGGGCGGAGTGGGACGATCCTCCCGCCGGGGATCGGCTTTCTTCCATGTGAGGAAACATGCGACGTTCCTGAGCGGGCGGCAAGCCCGTGGTTGAGAGTTGATGCCAAGCCATTCCGGACGAAGTGTCGCGCAAACTGGTAAGCAAAGCTTGCTGAATGGAGGCACAGCCTCAGGTTACAATTTAAAAGCCTGCCGAAAGTGCCGACAAGGAAAACGAAAACTTTTCCGCCGCGCAGGGAAAGACCGAAGCGTCCCATGGCGCGAACGCATTCGGGCGGATGCCCGAATGGAGACGCGCGGTTCGATCAACCTTCCTTGAAGGCGGATAGGATCGAAATGACCTCGGCCTGCCGCTTGGCGCCGGTCTTCGCGAAGACGGACTTCATCTGGGTGCGGACGGTCTCATAGCCGACGCCGATCCGCCGCGCGGCCGCCTTCAACCCCTTGCCTTCTCGCAGCACGATCGCCAACCGAAGCTCCGCCATCGTAAGCCTATAGTGTTCGCCGAACGCCTGAAGCGTGCGCGCGGTCTGAAGGTCGATGTCCAATGTTTCGAATGCGCGGCTGTTTTTAGCCATTCTTCGGGATGAGGGAGCTGACTGTCCCTCGAGCGCATGAAGATCCATGAAACCTCCCCTCAACTCCCATTATGGGGTTTAATTCTTCTAACCATCGTTCGCATGCTGAGCGTAAAGACGTCGTCACCCAATCGGGTGAGATGTCCTTAAAACAACAGAGGATCGAAAGGTATTGGGATCACAGGTTCTGCCAGATGGCGAGTAGGCTTACCAATTCGACCTGTCGCCTTGTTTGCGTCTTGCTGAAGACAGCCTTGAGCTGGCTACGTGCCGTTTCGTAAGAAATTCCGAGGCGCAGCGCGGCCTCGCGCAAGGGTGTGCCGTTGGCGATCCCCGCCGTCAGCCGCAGTTCGGCCGGGGTGAGTCCAAAGTGCGCGCCGAGCGCCGCCAGCCCGTTCCTGCGATTCGCCATCTCGTAGCGAAACATAAGGACGATCGCGACCGAAGCGTCGAACGAGGCGGGAGCGGCGATGCGACCCCTTGTCGAGGTGACCGAGACCTTGAGGGGCTCTCGCGCGCCGGCCCGGCGAATGGCGAGTTCCGCTTCGGGAGAGGCAAGGCCTAGAATCGGCGCGCTCACCTCGCTCACGGCTTTTTCCAGAGCCGGCGCGTCGCGCGGATCGACCGTCTCCACCCGCCCGGCGCGAAGCCGCAGCCCATCCTCGCGCCGCAGGACCTCTTCGGCCAGCGAGTTCAGACTGCGCAGCCTGAGGGACCGGTCGAGCGCCAGAACGGCAAGACCCTGCGCGCCCAGCGCCTGCCGGAGGGCGTCGAGTTCCTGGTGCGCCTGGCCGAGACGCTCGCTCGTGCGCACGGCCTGCAGGATGCTGCGGGCGAGCCTGTGGAAGCGCTGCTGCTCCTTCTCGCCGTAGGAACCCGCTTCCACGCCCCGGTTGACCCAAAGGGTGAGCGGCGTTTCGCCGTTCAGGAGGTTTTCGCCCATGGCGTAGTGGAAGTTCTGAGGGCGGCACCAGTCGTAGAAGAACTCGTTGTTGTTGAGATCGGCGCCCGGCGTCAGGGCCGCCAAGTCCAGCTCCGTGATGACCCGCCCGGTGCCGAGTTGGTCGCGGTGGACCTCGGCGGGATTGAAGGCGTGATAGTGAGCGTTGTAGCTCTCCATCATGCCCGCGCCGTATCCCTGGAAGGGAATCGCCTGGACCACGGGGTCCTGCCCGGTGCCGGGAGGTGGATCGAGCCTGATGTAGAGACCGCCGGAGATCGAGTTCGACAGGTTCAGGAGAGCGGTCAGGACGTCGCTCCAAAGCTCCGCCCGGTCCGTCGCCTCGACGATGAGATCGTGGAGGTCGTCCTCCCGCCGATCGTCGCTCAAGGCGCGATCACCTCTCTCCTCTCGCGTCCCCGGCACGCGTACGAGGCGGCCAACCGTTCCCTAAGGACAGGCGGGGGCTCTGCTCTTGTCCGAGCGATATCGGTCTCCTCCCCTTGCGGCCGGTTTCTCCGGTTTTCTTGTCCGCCTTCAGCGAAGGCGAAGAACTACAACCGGAAGAATAGGGCGTTTCTCGCCCCGCGAACATAACCCATTTAGGGAAGGATGCTTTTTGGAACGGGCTGAGAAACGCCGCGCCCTTGCCATGCGCGGGGCGAGAACGGCCGCGGCCAACGAAAAAGCCCGCGCCGATCGCTCGGCACGGGCTCTGTCTGAAAAGGTCGAAGCGGCCCGAAAGCCGCGCCGGCTCTTTGTCTTACTGCTCTTCGCGGTTCTTCATCGCGGCGGCGAGAATGTCGCCGAGCGAGGCGCCCGAGTCGTTGGAGCCGTACTGAGCCACGGCTTCCTTCTCTTCGGCGATCTGCAGCGCCTTGATCGACAGACCGACGCGACGCGCCTTCTTGTCGAACTGGGTGATGCGCGCGTCGATCTTCTGGCCGACCGAGAACTTCTCGGGGCGCTGGTCGTCGCGATCGCGGCCGAGGTCGTTGCGGCGGATGAAGGCCGTGAGGTCGGTCTCGGAGATCTGAACCTCGATGCCGCCTTCGTTCACGGCCGTCACTTCGCAGGTGACGATCGAGCCGCGACGCATCTCGCCGCTGTCGGCGGCGGCAGCGAAGGTGTCGCCACCCACCTGCTTGATGCCGAGCGAGATACGCTCCTTCTCGACGTCGACGTCGAGAACCTGCGCCTTGACCATGTCACCCTTGTTGTACTCGTCGATGACCTGCTCGCCCGGACGCGACCAGTCGAGGTCGGACAGGTGAACCATGCCGTCGACGTCGCCATCGAGACCGATGAACAGGCCGAACTCGGTCTTGTTCTTGACCTCGCCCTCGACCACGGTGCCGACCGGGAACTGGTCGCGGAACGCTTCCCAGGGGTTCTGGAGCGTCTGCTTGAGGCCGAGCGAGATGCGGCGCTTGACCGGATCCACCTCGAGCACGACCACTTCGACTTCCTGCGAGGTCGAGAGGATCTTGCCGGGATGGACGTTCTTCTTCGTCCACGACATTTCGGAGACGTGGATCAGGCCTTCGATGCCCGGCTCCAGTTCGACGAAGGCGCCGTAGTCGGTGATGTTGGTGACGCGACCGGAGACCTTCACGCCCATCGGGTACTTGACGCCGATGCCTTCCCAAGGATCCGCCTCGAGCTGCTTCATGCCGAGCGAGATGCGGTGGGTTTCCTGGTTGATGCGGATGATCTGGACCTTGACGGTCTGGCCGATCTGCAGGATTTCGGTCGGGTGGTTCACGCGGCGCCACGCCATGTCGGTGACATGGAGCAGACCGTCGATGCCGCCGAGGTCAACGAACGCACCGTAGTCGGTGATGTTCTTGACCACACCCTCGACGACCTGACCCTCTTCGAGGTTCTGGACGATCTCGGAGCGCTGCTCGGCGCGGGACTCTTCGAGGACCGTGCGGCGCGAAACGACGATGTTGCCGCGGCGCTTGTCCATCTTGAGGATCTGGAACGGCTGCGGCGTGTTCATCAGCGGGCCGACGTCGCGGATCGGACGGATGTCGACCTGGGAGCGCGGCAGGAAGGCCACGGCGCCGTCGAGGTCGACCGTGAAGCCGCCCTTGACCTGGTTGAAGATCTGGCCTTCGACCTTTTCGCCGGCGTTGAACTTGAGCTCGAGCTTGACCCAGCTCTCCTCGCGGCGAGCCTTGTCGCGCGACAGGACGGCTTCGCCCAGCGCGTTCTCGATGCGCTCGACATAGACTTCGACCGTATCGCCGACCTTGAGCTCGGGGCCGTTCTTGCCGCCGAATTCCTTGAGGGCGACGCGGCCCTCGACCTTCAGGCCGGCATCGATGACGGCCATGTCCTTCTCGATCGCGACGACCGTTCCACGGACCACCGCGCCTTCGGCGACGTCGTGATCATGGAACGAGGCTTCGAGAAGCGCGGCGAAATCGTCGCGCGAGACTGCTGCGTTGGACATTCGTTCTCCTTGAGGCTCCTCCTTCGGGAGGAGCGGCGCCGGGGTTCGCGTTTCGGATGCGTCCGGCGGTCCCGCCCCGGTGCCGACCCGCTCTGGGAAAGGCATCGAAGCTGACGGGCAAAGCCCGTTTCGGCGCGGTGGACCGGCCTTCGGCTTGGTTTCGTACGGTCCGAATACGACGAGAGCCGCGCGTTTTCAAACCCCTTGGGGCTGAAAGCGGCGGCACGTCGGCTTCGGCGTTCCTTTACATAGGCGCTGCGTCGACGATCGCGCAAGCCGCCTGGAACGCTTCTTCTATATCCATTTCGCTCGTGTCCAGCAAGCGGGCGTCTTCGGCGGCCTTGAGGGGTGCGACGCTGCGGCCCGCGTCGCGCCGGTCGCGCTCGCGCACCTCGGCGAGGATGGTCTCGTAGGCGACATGGCGGCCCTTGGCGGTCAGCTCGTCGGTGCGCCGGCGGGCGCGCACTTCCGGCGAGGCGGTGACGAAAAGCTTCACCGGGGCATCGGGGCAGATCACCGTGCCGATGTCGCGCCCGTCCAGCACCGCGCCTTCGGGCTGGGCCGCGAAGGCGCGCTGGAAGGCGTCCAGCGCCTGTCGCACGGGGGGGTGGGCGGCGACGCGCGAGGCCAGCTCCCCCGCCTCGTGGCCGCGCAAGGACCCGTCGTCGAGATGCGAGGGCACGAGCTCGCGCGCCACGGCGCCCGCCGCCTCCGGGTCGTCCAGGTCGACGCCGCGCTCCTGCGCGAGGCGCCCGACGGCGCGGTAGAGAAGCCCGGTGTCGAGATGGGGCAGGCCGTAATGGGCCGCCAGGCGCTTGGCGAGCGTGCCCTTGCCGGCGGCGGCCGGTCCGTCGATCGCGATCACGAGCGCCATGGTCTCTCCTGCTGTCTGGCCGCCTCTTGCGGGCGGTGTCCCGTTCTTGCCGCCAACGCCGCCCAAGCTCAACGGCTCCCGGCCGAGCGCCGCGAAATATCCAAGCCCGGCTGCGAAGACGGCCAACAATCGCCCGAGCGCGAAGGGAATCGCCAGAAAGAACAGGACGGCGGCCAGCGAGCCCAGCGCCCAGGCCGCGGAAAGAGCGGCGTCCAGCGTGCCGCTGCCGGTTTCGCCCGGCGCCTCGCCGCCTGACAGGCGGTAGAGCATGGCCGGCAGGATCAGCGCGGGCAGGACGAGCTTGGGCGCGCCGACCCGCCAGACCCCGACGCCGCGCCGAAGCGCCTCGCGGTGCAGCCGCCCCGCGAGGTTGCGCCCATAGACGAAGGACAGGGGCGCGAAGAAGACGAGCGCCAGAAGGGCGGCGAGCGGGGTGCTCATACCGCGCCGACCGATCGCGGCTTCAAGGCGCCCGACAGACCTGCATCGGTTCTGCTGGTGTTGCGGCGGCGCAAGCCAGCACCGGGCGCGGCGCGGACGCCGGGCCGCGCCCGGCCTCTGCCGACGGCTAAAACCGTTGCGATCGCTCCGCTGCCGTCCATCGCGGTCAGCGGTTCGCCGCCTCCAACTTGCCGCCGAGCGTTTCGACCAGCCCTTCGAACTCGGGGAAGCTGGTCGCGATCATCGTGGCGTCGTCCACGCGAACCGGCTTCTCGCTGGCAAGACCCATGACGAGGAAGCTCATGGCGATGCGATGGTCGAGATGGGTCTCGACCCGCCCGCCGCCGAGGCCCGAGCCGTCCGGACGGCCGGTGACGCGCAGCCAGTCCTCGCCCTCCTCGTGCTGGACGCCGTTGGCGGCAAGGCCGGCGGCGACGGCGGCGAGGCGGTCGGACTCCTTGACGCGCAGCTCTTCCAGCCCCTGCATCAGCGTGTCGCCTTCGGCAAAGGCGGCGGCGACGGCCAGCACGGGATATTCGTCGATCATCGAGGGCGCGCGCTCAGGGGGAACGGTGACGCCGCGCAGCGCCGAATGCCGGACGTGCAGATCGGCCACTTCCTCACCGCCCGACAGGCGCGGGTTCACCGCCTCGATCGAGGCGCCCATCTCGCGCAGCGTCTCGATCAGGCCGGTGCGGGTCGGGTTCATCAGCGCGTTCTCGACCACGATGTCGGAGCCCGGCACGAGAAGCGCCGCGACCACGAGGAAGGCCGCTGAGGACGGATCGCCCGGCACCACGAAGTCGGGCACGCCCTTGAGCTCGCCCTGGCCGGTGAGCCGGATGGTGCGCACGCCCGACGCGTCGGTGTCGACCGAAACCTCGGCGCCGAAGCCTTCCAGCATGCGTTCGGTGTGGTCGCGTGTCATGATCGGCTCGATCACCGTGGTGACGCCCGGCGTGTTCAGCCCGGCGAGCAGCACGGCGGACTTCACCTGCGCCGAGGCCATGGGCACGCGGTACTCGATCGGCGCGCTGACGCGCGGCCCGTGCAGTGAAAGCGGCAGGCGGTCTTTGGAGCGCGCCAGCACCTGCACGCCCATCTGGCGCAGGGGATCGAGCACCCGGCCCATTGGCCGGCGCGACAGCGAAGCGTCGCCCACGAAGGTCGTGGTGAAGTCGTAGGGGCCGACGAGGCCCATGGTGAGGCGCGAGCCCGTGCCGGCATTGCCGAAGTCGAGAACGCCCTCGGGTTCCAAGAGCGCGCCGTTGCCGACCCCGTCGATGATCCAGGCCTCGCCCTCGCGTTCGATCCGCGCGCCCATCTGGCGCATGGCGCGACCGGTGGCGATCACGTCCTCGCCCTCCAGAAGGCCGGTGACGCGGGTGCGCCCGGAGGCGAGACCCCCGAACAGGAAGGCGCGATGCGAGATGGACTTGTCGCCGGGCACGCGCACCCGGCCGGCAAGCGCGCCGGCGCGGCGGCTCTGGAGGGGGCGGGGGGCGGCGGAATGGCCCGTCATGGCGTCGTCCTTCTCGCGAAGCCGGGCTTCAGGTTCTGCCTGCGCGGCTCTTCCAGGCAGGGGCTGGCCCGAGGTGCCCCCGCCGCCGAGCGGACCGGCCGGGCGCCGCCTTGCCTCCGGCCGCGCCTTGCTTTCCGTCGCCGGACGAAACGTCCTCGACCCCCTTGCCGGAAGAGGCGCGGCAGGGTCCTTGCGGCCCGCTCGTCCTCTTGTCGCAAACATAAGGTTCGCCGTTCGCCTAGCATTGGAGCGGAGCGCGTGGGAAGAGCGCATGAGGCGCCGCGCGCGTTTCCCGGCCCCCCAACGGATATATCGGGCCGATCGGGCGAGGGGTGTCGGCGGGGGCCGGGCAGATGCGCTTTGACAAGGGTCCGGCGACGCCGTAAGGGACCTTCCGCTTTTTCCCGCCCCTCGACCGGCCGGCTTTGCGGCGATAATTGGATGAACCGGCCCGGTCTGTGCCCGCCTCCGCGCAGGCGACCCGCTCCCTTTCGAAAGGCGAACCCATGGCGAAAACTGAACTCGGCACCAAACGCGTCGACCCGGAAACGGGCCGCAAGTTCTACGACCTCAACAAGGACCCGATCGTTTCGCCCTACACGGGCAAGTCCTATCCGCTCTCCTTCTTCGAGACGGTGAAGGCCTCGCGCGTTTCGCGCGTCGTGGAAGAGGAAGAGACGGAAGAGGTCGAGGTGACCGAGGTCGCCGAGACCGACGAGGAGACGGTCTCGATCAACGACGTCGAAGAGGATGAGGCGGGCCCGGCCGCGGCCAAGGCCGACCTGCCCAATGTCGACGGCGACGAAGACGACGATGTCGTGGACGACGACGCGGACGACGACGACACGTTCCTCGCCGACGACGAGGACGAGGACGAGGACATGACCGACATCATCGGCGGCGGCCGCGACGACGACGACGACGTCTGAGCACCGCACCGAGCCTTGGGCGCGCGTCCGCGCCCGGGCGAAGGTCGAGAGATTGCGAGGGGAGGGGACCGGACGGTCCTCTCCCCTTTTTCGTGTTCCGGTCTCGCTCACCGAGGTTCCGCGCCGCCCGAACCGCGCCGCCCGAGCGATCCACCCGGCGAGACGAATCGAAGGCCGGGACGATTCGGCCGCTCGCGCCCTTGCGAGCCGAGGTTCGAGCCGCGCCGAGGCTCGGGGTCGCCACTCCGGCCACCGGGCCGCCTTGCCGCTCCGGCGTCGAAAACCGTTGCATGACAGGGGTTTGACGGACCGGCTTCATTTTCGTGTCACCCCGTCCGCTTTTTCGCTTGCGTTCCCCCCGGGGCTCGCCTAATAAGCGGCCACACCAGATGCGGGGCCGGCCCAACGGCCCTGACGAGGTTGCCACTTCGGTGGCACTGGGGCCATAGCTCAGCTGGGAGAGCGCTTGAATGGCATTCAAGAGGTCGTCGGTTCGATCCCGATTGGCTCCACCATCTGCTTTTGAAAACAAATTATCTCATATAAAACATGCACTTATGCGCTTGCTTTTCGTCGCTGCGTACCCGATTGCGTACCCCGCTGGCGTACCCTGGATGCCACTCACAACTCTGTGACTGGCAACCCTGCGTAAAGCCCATTGCGCCATTCTTGTTTACCACCCGTGAGACGCTTATCTCTCTGCCGGTTCGGTTGCAGAGGGGGAATGCGCAGTGGCGAAAACACCTTCCCAGATCCAAGCGGAGATCCGGCGTCTTCAGCAGAAGCAGCGACAAGCGATCGACAAATACAATCGCGAAGTTCGGAGCTTCAACGCCGCGCGGCAGAAAGCCGTAGACGAGCACAACCGTCAGGTCCGAGCGCACAACGCCGAAGTCGATCGCCAAAAGCGGGAAAGAGCGAAGGCAATAACCTCCTACAACCAAGCCGTCAGAGCGCACAATGCGCAGGTGCGGAAGCGGGAGGCTGCGACCAAGCAGGCAATTGCGAACTATAATCGGGAGGTTCGCGCTCATAACGCAAAGGTTCAGGCTTCACGGCAGGCGCGACATGCCGCCGTCTCGCGTTTGCAAAGCCGATCGGTTGTAGGCGACCTAGCTAATTACCGTGACACGTCGATCAACGTCTATGACACCTTCGGACGGCTGGTAGAGAGCGAAGCGTTCGCTGGGGCTGGGCACGAAGAGTTTCGCCAAGCAGCCGAGCGTGAGAGCCAGCGGACTATCGAGACCGCCAACATGGTTCTGGGAGATGAGGCTCCCCCGAGCGACAGCGAAGCGGCCAATGATGATGCCGAGTTTGTTGCTGCGCTGACTGATTTTTCTGAAGAGCTTGCGACTAGGTGGCAGGGCGCGACCTACGCCATGAACCCCGCCAATCCCGATGCCGCTCGCCATTTTTGCACGAGCGTCCGGGAGATTTTCACGACGATCATTGAGGTCTCGGCATCCGACGCCGATGTCCTGGCGGCCAATCCAGAGTGCAAGAAAGCGCCGAACGGGATCGCGCCAAGCCGTCGCTCGAAACTTGAGTTCCTAATCGGGCAGAAGAATGAGGGCGCCTCGGGCCTCGCTGACTTCGTTGAAGCAAACATCGAAAACGTCATTGCGCTATTCACGGTTTTCAACAAGGCGACCCACGGCGCGGCCGGCAAGTACACGATGGAGATGCTCAAAGCGATCCGCACGCGCGTTCGGGAAAGCACATTGTTCCTGCTTTCGGTCGCGACTTAAATTTGGGGTCGCTTATGCGAGACCTCATCACGTAGGAGCGGAGGCGAGGTTTCCCCCCGTACCCCCCACCCGACTTTGGGCATTCACGGCACGGGCGGGCGCGGGGGCGCCACGCGGTATGGCTCGGGCGGGTGCGCTCGTGCTGAAGCAAGTTGCTCCCAGCCCCAGACCACCAAGTGCGGAAGCGTCGTGGCCCATGCCTCAGGCGGCACGGCGTTTATTCCTGCTAGCATCACGGCAGCGAGAACCGTAACCGTGCGCACGCTTCGAGCCTTGATGCGCAGCGGTCCACATTCGATGCTCAGTTCTTCGTTCATCGTCGTTCCTCGTAGTGCGTTTTTCCACGCATCGGAGGATGGACGATCCTGACGGGACGAAAGAGGGTGTTTTGGTAGCTTCTAACGCAGAACGTCCGTTAGGGCATACCCTTGCGGCCACTCTCCCAGTGGACAAAAAGGCGTCCGCTAGGGTTGACTATCGCCATACGGACATTCATTCTTTCGGACAATACCGCAACGGACACTCCGAGAGATCCTCATGGCGACCTTCCTTTACGCCCGCGTCTCCACCACCGAACAGACCCTTCACCACCAGCGCACCCAGGCGGAAGCCTCAGGCTTTACCTTCGATCATGTCATTGCAGACCATGGCGTGTCCGGGGTGACGGTGAAGATGCGGGACCGGCCAGAAGGCAAGCGCCTCTTCGATATGCTCCGCGCCGGGGACACTCTTGTGGTCCGCTGGATAGACCGCCTCGGCCGCAACTATGAGGACGTGACGGACACCATTCGCGAGTTCATGCGGCGCGGCGTGACGGTTCGCACCATCATCAACGGGATGGTCTTCGATGGGCAGACCAAAGACCCAATGGCCGCCGCCGTGCGAGATGCGTTGATCGGCTTCATGGCGGCCATGGGCCAAGCCCAGGCGGAGGCCACGAAGGAAGCGCAACGGGCTGGCATTGCGGCGGCCAAGGCGAAGGTGGTTGAGGGAGTGCCGGCGTACCGTGGCCGCAAGCCGAGCTTCAGCGGGCTCCATGTGAAGCAAGTGAGGGAACTTGAAGCGAAGGGAATGGGGGTCTCAGAAATTGCCCGCACCACCGGCCTCTCTCGCCAGACGGTCTATCGCATCAAGGAAGACCCTGCGGGAGCCGAGACCGCCCTCGCTACGTGGAACCTGATGGGAGAGCCGGCTGTCTGAGACGGGCACTTAGGGCTGAAAATTCGGCTCAATGGTTCCGCCCACATGCTGGCCAAGCCTGAAGAGAACACGCCGAAGCTTCCCGTGCTTCACGTCAAGCCGTCATCGACGGAGACAAGGCGGAGGAGAAGGAGCGCAAGCAACGGCAGGATACAGCCTTCCGCGCCGCTCTGGACTTGCTTGTCGCAGGCGAGCCAGTGCCCGAGGAAATTCTTGAGGTAGGACAGAAGGCCGACGCGCGGTTTCGCCTTGATGTCGCCCAGGCCCGTGAAACCCTGGCGAAGAACATACGCAACCCGGCGCTCGTCAAACAGATCAAAGACGATATCGTGGCGGGTGGTGGGCTGAAGGCGGTTATCTCCGCTGTTCCCTCCATCGAAAGCGGCGACGACCTCTCGGAAGTCGTGACGTTCGCCAAGAGCTTCGAAGGCGCACGGGCCACCATTGACGACGTGTTGGGGTCTCTTCGGAGAGGACCCCGCCACCTTCCTTGGCATGATGGACCAGATGGCGGCGGCGTCTCGGCAGTTGGCCCCCGCTGCCCAGGCCGGTGCGCTCGTCATCAAGCGGCTTTCAGGGGACCTGACGGACCTCGCACGGCGCTTGAGCTTCGAGGACTATTCGGCATTTCCGGGTGGCCGGATCGAAGCCTTCCAAGAGTTTGCCCGCCGTCACGCCCTGTTGGTGCAAGTCCACGCGGCCACCGGGTCCATCACGTCGAACTCCGCCCGGACCACGCGCATCGGAGGGAGCCGGCTTGCGGTGAACGCGGCGGACGCATCGGCCATCCAGATGCCGGACGTGGAGAAGCTGATCGGTCTCTACGCCAACAGCGACGGAAGCCCGGCGAGCATTGCCAAGCTGGCCAACCCTTCGCTCCTTTCCAAGGGCTTGGACGCCGGACGAACCTTCCTCATCAACAATCTCATCTCGGGTTGGACCACCATGCTCGTGAACGGGGTGAGCAACGGCGTGATGGTCGGGGTGCGTCCGTTGGAGCGCATCATCGGGGCGGCGCTGCGCAACACCCTCGTGCGAGGACCGGCTTGGGCAGGGGTGGAAGGAAACAGCCTCCCGACCCGTATCAGCGGCTTCACCGACGAACTGGCTAAGCAGACCATCGGCCGTTCCTACGTGGCGGCGGAAGCGCACATGGATGGCGTGGAGGAGGCGTTGCGTCTCGGCATGAAGGGCAGCGAGGCCAAGGCGTTCGTTCGTGACTTCGTATCCGATAAGCTCGCTCAAGCCTTCGATGCCAGCGGGCGGTTGGTCCACGCGCGGGCTTTGGAGGAAGCCCAGGTCGGGACATTCTCCCAAGACCTTCTCCCCCACACCATCGGCCATACGGTCCAGATGGCGAAGACTCGGCATCCTGGTCTTGGGTTCATCCTCCCCTTCACCAAGACACCGACCAATCTCCTTCGCTACGGCTGGAAGATGACACCGGGTCTCAACCGTCTTCAGGGCGAATACCGCTCGATGCTGAAGGGCGAGAAGGGGGCAGAGGCGCAAGCGCAGGCGATGGGGCAGATGGCACTTGGGACTTCCGCCATGCTGGCCACCGCTTCCCTTGCATCGCTGGGCTATGTCACAGGCGGCGGCCCCTCGGACCCGAAGGCACGGCAAGAGCTTCTGGCCACGGGCTGGCAACCCTACTCCGTAGTGATCCCCAAGGCGGATGGCACAAAGTCCTATGTCAGTTATGGCCGCATCGATCCGGTGGCCATTCCGCTGGGCATCATTGTGGATCTTCAAGACGCCATGGTGACGATGGGCGAGGATATGGAGGATGCCTCGACGCTGGAGAAACTGGGAACGGGGAGTGTTGCGCTTCTCTCGGCGCTGACAAAGCAGTTCCAGTCGAAGAGCTACGCGATGGGGTTCTCTCAGTTCCTCAACGCGATCATGGACCCAGACGAGCGAGCCGGCCCCTACGCTGGCCAGATGGCTTCGAACTTCGTGCCCTTCGCTTCGATGCTCCGCCAGACAGACGGGGACCCCTACATGCGAGATGCCCGCGACTTCGTAGATAAGATCCTCAACACCGTCCCCGGCCTCGGGGAGAGCTTGCCGGCCCGCTATGATGCCTTCGGAGACCCAGTTCGCCAGCGCAACGGCCTGTGGTCCAGCGATGCGGCCAACATCGTGGATCAAGAGGTGCAACGCCTCGCGGTGGAGACCGGAAGCACCCCCAGCCGGCCCAGCCCGAGGGGACGGGGCGGGGTGGACCTTCGCGACCTCACCATGACGGATGGGGACTTCGCCGGACGCAACGCCTTCGTGGTCTATCAGGAGCTTGGCGGCCACCTCCCCGGACTGCCGAGCCTGAAGGAGACGGCGGCGGAGTTGATCCAAGGCGAAGAGTACCAGATCGCACCGGACGGGGACGCGCGTACGGATGGCACCAAGCTCTCACTTCTAGCCGACCTCATGCGCCGCTATCGCTCTGAGGCCATGGCGTTCGTCATGCAGGATAGCGCGGTGGCGGGCGCTGCGATGCGCAAACAGGAGAAGGCCCGCACGGAATACGAGGCGCGAGCGGAGGCCAGAGCGGCAGGACGGCCTATGCCGAAGACCGGACGGCCGGGGCTTGGGGAGGCGTTCGGGCAGGAGTTGGGCAATCTGTTTGGTGGCGGAGAGGGAGCCGCAGCGCGATGACGTGCAAACTCTACCTCGCCCAAGCTACCTTCCATCACCAATGGGAACCCGAGAGCGCATTCCTCTACACGCTCGAAGGCCCAAAGGGCTTCCAAGCCGTAACGGCGGGGTCCGATCCTGCTAAGCCTGTGAGGACGCGGGAAGCGAGCCCACTCTATGCCGGGTTCTTGGCGGCGGCCGAACGTATCCCGCACAGTAGCCGCGTCGTCGTCATCACCGGGGACCAGCACCTCTACGGGACATCCACACGTCCCGGTATCTTCAACACGAAGCCAGCCGAACGGGAGGCGCGGGGATACATGCGCGCAAACCCAAAGGACGGCCCGCTGGAAAACGTTGAGCAGCTTCGGCGGATCGATGCGGTGTTGGTGGAAAAGGGCATAGAGACTTCAGCCCGTAGACCGGATGGACAGGCGGAAGAACTCAGCTTCAATCGCGTGCGCTGGGGCGTAAAGGAGTTGCTCCGAGTCGATCCTCTGGAGGCTCCGGGGGATTGGGTCCGCTAAGGCCTTGCTTCGCAGAGTAGACCACCACCGCCGGCAATCTTCAGATGGTGGGGGATGATGTGGAAAGCTTGGGACTGTCCTTAAGGTGATCGCCTTAAGCATAGGGCGTGGCTCTCCTTAAGGTCTTGCTCAATGTGATGGAGGGATTGGGGGTCTATGAACCTTCGGTTCCTCCTCTTCTCCTTCTCTGAACTCTCGAAGGCAATCCCAGCGCGTCGCCGTGCGCTCGGCTTCACGCCTATATTCTAGTTATAAACTTGACTCGCCGGTTTAAGCCCTTGACTTGGCCAAAACAGAACCGGCCCGACCCCTGCCGCCCATCCTCGCGGAACCATCCGGCTCAAGAAGGAACCTCCCCCCTGCAAACCATTGCGATTGCCCCCACGCCCACGGCTGGGGGCACGACATCGCGCGACCCTCGACCGTGGAAGTCCGTCACCGAGATTGGCCAGGTGTACGGCGTAGGGCCACGCCAAGCCCGCCACATCCTCCACCACATGGGCGTCCTCCAACGCGAGGGGAGGGAGCATCGCCTCCCACCAGACTGGGCCGCCCGAGGCTACGGCAGGAGGATCACCGATCCGAAGAGCGGTTACGACTTCGACGTTCTCACCCCCAAATGCCAAGACATGATTGCGTCCGTGTGGGACGACACCGTGGCGGACTACGAGGCCGCCCTGGCGACCGCTTCCGGCATCTCTGAAGCTGCCTCTGCATTGGCTAATTTCCAGGACGGGCGCCTTCACCCTCTGGACTCTACGGGCAAGATCCTCTGGCTTCTGGACCACTTCCGGGGCCTTACCTACACGGCCATTGCGGAGGTCGTTGCGGTGGACTTGGCGTTTGTCTCGCGGGTGGCCAAGGAGCGGGGGCGGCAGAGGAAGGCGTCTATCCAAACACTCGAATAGCCGAGGAACGGAGGCGGTTCACATCCTATGGCCCGCTGCCGCATGGCACGGGTATGGGAATTAATTTTTTCTGGGGATAATTCGCGGGGATGAATCCAGGGAGAGTTAAGATTCTCTTTTGTTCACTTTATGTTCCTGTTGACACCTTGATCTTTTCGTTGACTCGCGCTACCTCACTACTGGAAGTTGATGATAGGTTTGGCTATGGATGCGAAGCAAATAGCTCTTAAACTAGTTCTGGATGGCTTGAATGAGGCCGATGACATCCAGTCAGTATCCGAGCGTGTTCGTATTCAAAAAGCGATCTATCTTGCCCAGGTTATGGGCGTGAATCTAGGGTATAGCTATAGTTGGTATGTGAAGGGCCCGTATTCGACGTCCCTTACGCGCGACTATTATGCCCTACAAGACAGCGCCGACGAAGTCGATGGAGAGATCGCTGGGAAGACGCTGCATCCTGACTTGCTAGATAAGATGTCGAATATCCGGCATCTGCTTGCAAAGCCCGTTGAGGTTGCGCTAGACAAGTGGCAGTGGTACGAATTGTTGGCTTCAATGCATTTCCTGCTTGTGGCTAGCCGTTATAATTTCGAGCGGGCATGCCAAGTTCTCCGAGATACAAAACCGCATCTCAGCGATTTCCTAGAAGTCGGGTATCAACATTTGATGCGGCATGGGTTGCTGCCATCAAGGGGAATTCTGGGTCGCGCCTAAAAGCAGACTACCATTATAAAAAAATAACCGATCCTATCCATGGGAATATCGGCTTATCCAAAGTCGAGTCAGAGATTGTATCGACGCGAGTCTTCCAACGGCTCCATAGTGTTCGTCAATTAGGATTGGCGCACTTGGTGTATCCGGGTGCGAACTATTCTCGACATTCGCATTCGATTGGAGCATGTCACAATGCTTCAAGAATGCTTTTAGCAATTCAGCGCAACAGTGGAACTAGAGTTTCTGACAAGAAACTGCAATTGTATAGGCTCGTCGGGTTGCTGCATGATATTGGGCATTACCCCTTCTCCCATGCGACAGAGCACCTAGTTAAAGCCTATTACGCAAGTGGTATTATATCAAGTAGCGGGCAGAATATTCCGCTTCCTGGTAGTAGTGTGATCGGACCTCAAGAGAACGTTCCCCTTTCGTACGAGCACGAAGAACTTGGGGAGTTGATCATACGCCGCGATGTTGAGCTTGGGAATGTGCTCCGCAGCAATGGTATCGATCCTAACGAAGTTGCGGACCTATTTGCCGGTAAGCAGCCGAGCGGGCTTCGAGGAATAATTAGTTCCGATTTAGATTGTGATCGACTCGACTACTTGCGTAGGACGGCTCATTTCAGTGGCGCTCCATATGGATCGGTGGATATCGATTTTATAATTGATCAATCTACTTTGGATAAAGATGGTCGATTCTGCTTGAAGCCCAAAGCGCTTAGAGCCGCAGATCACCTTTTGATATCGAGATACTATGATTATATGCAGGTCCCCTACAATAAAACTGTAGCTGCACTGGAGTGGAGCCTCGTAAGCGGACTGCGGGCTCTATTGAATGCGGGGTACGTCAAGTGCTCTGGTATTGATATGCTTGATCGTGTTGTTTCCGGATCATGGTTTCAATTTGATGATCAATCTGTATTTGAAGATTTCAAAAAACTATTGAGGAGTATTGCCGATTCAAATTCTGAAGATGATCTGATACTAAAGGATCATTTGATCGATATAATTCGCAGGTCTCCGCCGAAGACAGTCGCCTCCTGGGAGGAGATTGTCCCTAAAGCGAACAAGCGGGAGGACACTAAAACACAAAAGCTTGTGAACTTTGGTGTCCGGGAAGTTGTGGAAAGGCTCGGAATCAATCCGAGCAGACTTCATGTTTGGAGTTCCCCACTGCAGTTATCGAAGGTGGGACCTGATGAAGACGTCTCCGATGATAGGTCGGCGGAGGCTATATATGTGCTAGATCCTAAAACAAAACGCGGGCGCGTATTAAATTATCATCGGGAAACGCTGCTACACGTACTGAGTTCACATAGGTACGTAGGGCTACGCTTGTACTATCTTCCAGAGCAGGGTGAGGAACCAAGTAAAAAGATTGAAGCGATCCGTCGGATCATGGCGGAACAGGTAGAGCCGTCTTCATGAACCTCCATTCGCAATTGTTAAGGGTTTGAAACGCCGTATGGAGAGAAGTCTCAGCCTGCCAGCTTGACAGACTCGACGCACTGCCGCGCCTGTTCCAGTAGGGGGCCGGCCGAGTACCGACCAAGTGTCATCCCCTGCCGCTTGTGGCCCACCACCGCCGCGATGATGTGCTCGGGTTGGCCGGCTCGCTCCGCCTCTGTGATGAACCAGCGCCGGAACGAATGGAAGTTCACGAGGGACCGCCTCTTGCCGTCTATCTGTTCATCCACACCCACCGACCGGCGATAGTCTGTGAAGGCACCGGATGCCTTGAAGGACCGCTCACGCAGGGACGTGGAGGACTTCGGGGCCGGCCATTCGGGAAATAGATCGGCTACGGTACCCTTGCCCTCTGTGCGACGCTTTACGATGCCTTGGAGCGCCGAATGGATGGGCACGGCTCGGACCGCCGTCTCCTTCTTCTGAGGCTTGAAGAGGAAGACCCCATCCACGCAATCCCCCACCTTCAGGTCCACAATCACGTCAAGGCGGGCGCCCGTTAGCGCTGCGATCCGCATGAGGTCTTGCATCTCGGGGGAGGCGGGGCCACCCAAGAGTGTGAGCATTTCGGCTTTCGAGAATGGGCGCTCCAATTCATTGTGAGCCGCCTTCGGCTTGGGCAGCTTCAAGCCCTGCCACACGTTGGTCTCTGCGTGCTCACGGTGGACCATCCACTTCCAATAGCGGCCCAGGCGGTTCAGATACTTCTGGAGGGTGACAGGGCTTTGGCCTTCGGTGACGGACCCCATGCCATCCATGAAGCGGACAGCCACCTTCCTCGTGATGGCTTGGACGGTGGGCGGTACGCGGTTCTGGGCGCACCACTGTTCAAGGTACTTAAGCGCCCGCTCATCGTCGGCCCGTGTGCGCGGCTTAACGGTCTGGTGCTTGAGGTAATCCGAATGGAAGTGCCCAAGGGGAGTGGCCGCCCCAGTTGCCATCTGGGCGAAGAGCTTTGCATCTTGCTCGCGCTGCGGATCGTAGACCACCTCCACAACGCCTCCTGGGTGATGCTCCTCCCGAAGTGGCCTCCCTGCGATCTCCTCGACTCGGAGCGCTAAAGCATCATCCAGATGCGCGAAGTCTTCGACGGTTTGTGCACGCAACCGCATGGCCGCGATCGCGAGAGCTTCGCGAGCCAACGGGTCCTTGCCCCCTCGCTTCAGGGCCGCCTCAATGGCTGCTTTGAACTCCGCCACCACCTGCCACTTAAGGCGATTGGCGACGGCGAGGCTATCAGTGTTGAGGGACCTTTTGAGCTTGGTGCCCATCTCCGGGTGGAGGGCTCGGGGCACTGACACGACGACGCGCCACTTGCCGTCCTTGTTCTCCAGATAGCGAGTGTCGGCGGGTGCTGCGCGGGCCATTCCACTCCTTGCGTACCCTGTTGCGTACCCGGAGTGAGTACCCGAGAACCCTTGTAATGTCGAGGTTTCCTTGTACTCCAGGGGTCTAGGAAGCGAATGCGGAGTGCCCGATTGGCTCCACCATCTTTCCTTAAAAATAAAAATCACCCGGACTTGATAGACACGTTCGATCCTGTGATTGGCTTCTGCGCTATGCCGTTGCGGCGATGCGTATGAATGCGCGGACGTCCCGAGCCGACGCTCGCTTGCGCTTTCGCTGAATGATCCCGAGTGTCTCCTCCGCCTTGCGGTCGATAGGTTGAGCAGGCCTTGCTTCTTGCATCACGGCGCTGGTCGGCTAGCGCAGCCGGCGGCGCGCGAGGCTCGCGCAGCTTATATGTCTGTCGCGGGAGATCGACTGGAATGGGCCTATAGAGGCTCAACGCGGGGTGCCTGCGCTCCAGGGAGTTTTGTCCGGCAGAAGATGGCTGCCTTTTTGTCCTTTCCCCGCGAGCCGCAGCGTTACTCTCGCGCGGCAATCGCAGCGGCGGCAATAGATTCGATCAACCGTCAGGTCTGCGGCAGCGCTGGAAAAATGGGGCATGCTTCGAGTCTTCGAGTGGGCAGAACCTGTGGGAATGAGTGCGGTAGCGCTGGGATTGGCTGCGAAGGCGTTTGCCATCGTGTTCCCTTGGCGGTGGCAGAGGAAGTCGGTTTCGAAACAAGGGATCGGCTTGCTTACCCGGTCTGGCGTATCCCGGCGAATTTTGTGAGCCGGCCCAATCATGAATTGTGTAAAGACGGATTCTTTTGACATCTGTTCACGGTTCGAAAACCAAGTTTTGAGCCGTGCTTCCGGCGGCTGGCCTTCCGGCAGAAAAACTTAATTCGGCGCGATCATTTTCGGGGCGTTGGTTCCTCGCTCAAGGGCAGACCGTTTCGCCATGCGTTTTTCGATGAGAACTCGCCTTGCCCTTAGTTTCGGCGCCGTCCTGCTTCTGACGGGCGGCATCGGAGTCATGGGGCTGAACGCCCTGTCCTCCAGCGTCGATCGCTTCGAGGAGTTCGCGGGGCGCCCGTTCCAGCAAATCGAGGCGCTCGAAATCCTGTCGTCGAATCTGGAGAAGATTCGCCGCCTTCAGCGCACCGCCATCATCAGCACCGCCGCCGAGCACGCGGCGATGAAGGCCGACTATGCCAAGACCTGGCAGGAGATCGAGACTGCCCTCTCCACCTTCGACCGGGCCGTGCAGACGCCGGAGGGACGCCACGAGATCGCCGATCTGCCCGCCGCGATGGCGCGTCTGAAGGCTGTGTCGCAGCAGGCTTACGACCTTTCCTCCTCCGCCGACGTGCGTGCGAACGAGACGGGCCTCGAACTGGTCGAAGCGAGCGACAAGGCGTTCGAGGTCGCGCTCGCAGCCGTGCGCACGCCGCTCGAGACGGCCCAGAGCCAAACGGATTCGATCCGTGTCCTCGACACGATCGAACGCGCCTACTACCGCGCGCGCCTCGATCTCGGCGAGAATCTCAGCCATAGCGAAGCGGACGTGATCGCCGCCGCCAAGGAGCAACTTGCCAAGGCCGGGCCGGAGGTCGACACGCTTGTGCGCCAGCTCCGGGCCGGTGTCCCGGCGGCGGCCAGCGCGCCCGTGGCGGATCTCGGCGCTGCCTGGGGCAAGGCCTTCGAGAAATTGCAGGAAGCCCAGCGGATCGGCGAGAGCAACACGCTCAACCAGGCGCTCGCCTTCCTCAACGAACAGCAGCGCCCCGCCGCCATCGCCATGGGCGAGCGGATCGACCTCCTGGTTCGGCACGCCGAGGACCAGGCCAAGGCGCTGGTGGAGCAGGCACGCGCGGGCTATGGCGCGTTGCGGATGTGGCTGACGGCGGCCATCGTCCTCGCCGTCGCGCTGGGCGCGGGGCTTGCGTCCTGGATGGGCCTGTCGCTGCTGCGCGGCCTGCGCCTGATGGAGGAGAATGTCGATCGCATCGCCGCTGGCGACCTGTCGCACCGGATCGTCCATTCGCGCCATGACGAGGTGGGCGACCTTCTGACCCGCCTTTGCCAAACCCGCCTTCGTCTTTCGGGCACGGTCTTCGCCGTCCAGACCGCGTCTTCGAAAGTGTTCAGCGGCGCCCAGCGCTCCGCCGGCACGTCCGCCCGGCTCTCTTCCGGCTCCACCGAACAGGCCGCCGCCTCCGAGCAGGCCTCGGCCGCGATCGAGGAGATGACCGCCAACATCCGCCAGAACGCCGACAACGCCTCCACCACCGAGAAGATCGCCGCCCAGGCCGCCGAGCATGCCGGCACCACGGGTGCGGCGGTGGCGCAGTCCACCGAGGCCATGCGCGCCATTGCCGAGAAGATCGCCGTGGTGCAGGAGATCGCCCGGCAGACCGACCTCCTGGCCCTCAACGCCGCGATCGAAGCCGCCCGCGCCGGCCAGCACGGCAAGGGCTTTGCGGTGGTCGCCTCGGAGGTGCGCAAGCTCGCCGAACGCTCTCAGGCAGCCGCCGCCGAGATCGGTGACTTGTCGAGCCGCACGCTAGTGGTGGCGGAGGATGCCGGGGCGCGGCTGGAGCGGCTGGTTCCGGACATCCGCAAGACGGCGGAGCTTGTGTCGGAGATTTCGGCGGCGTGCCGGGAGCAGTCGATCGGCATCGAGCAGATCAACCAGGCGATCGGGCAGCTCGATCAGGTGACGCAGTCGAACGCCGGGGCGGCGAACGAGATGGCGGCCACCGCCGACCAGCTGTCCACGGAGGCGGGCCGGTTGCAGGAGGGAATGGCGACGTTCCATCTCAACCCCGGCGAAGCCGAGATCGTCTCGGCCGGGATCGAGAGCGGGTACGACATCCAAAGGCTTCAGGCGCTCGCGCTGGATTTTGCCGAACGGCATAGTGAGACGCCGAGCAGCCCCAAGGCGAAGGCCCAAACCGCCGCCTTGGCCGAAGCGGCCTGAGCGCCCGCCCCGCGCGGAAGGGCTCGCGCGATCCCATACGCGAAAGACCAGGTCGCGGCCTTCGGTGGCGGCCGGGTCTTTCGCGTTCTACGCCTTGGCCGTGCGATGCCGACCCGATCGGATTTGGAACCCAAGACAGACGACCCTGCCGGGGTAAGCCGGCTGGGTTTTTTGTCCGATCCTTTCGTCCCGAATGCTTGGCCAAGCGCCGTCACGTCACTTGAGCTTCGCGCCTTATGAACCCGTCGAAAGCCCTCGCCCGCCCTTGGCCCGCAGGTCTCTTACTGCCTTGTCATGACCAGCAAGCATCCGCGCGAGGTCGTGGATAGCTCTCGGTTGAGATAGCCACCCAGCGCCGTTCAGCGCAGAACCAAGCGCGATATTCCCAAACGAAAAAGGGATGCGCCTTCGCAGGCACATCCCTTTCCAAGCCTAAGACCTATGAACCGATCGGGTTCAGCGGGTCGGAGCGGTCGAGTCGATACCCGAACTGTTGCCCGGAACCGGCACGGAGGAGCCGGACTGCATCGTGTCGGTCTTCACCGCGTCACGCGGCACGACGACCCGCGAAGCGGCATCCGCCGGCATGGTGCTGTCGATGCCCGACGAATTGCCCGGGACCGGAACCGAGCTCGTGCTGGTCGGATCGGTCACGGACGGCGCGTCGCGCGTCGTGGTGATGGTCGATGCTGCGTCGGCCGGCATGGTGCTGTCGATGCCGGACGAGTTGCCGGGCACCGGCACCTTGCTCGTCGACTCCGGCGTGCCGGCGGCAGGAGCCGGCTGGGCCGAGGCGACGCCGCCCATCAGAGCCAGGGCCGTAAAAGCGATTGCGAAGGTCTTCATGGGGCTTCCATCCGTTCTTGAGGCGTCGGTGTCATTGCACCGACACAATCTTCGAGATGAGAAGCGTTCAGCCGGCGAAATGTTCCATCGCCACTTGGTCTCTCGCAAAGGAATTTCCGATGCTATGAGCGGCCGCGCTCGGCCGCCGGGCCAGCGCACGCAACGGCGTCATCCCCGTGTCACCCGGTTGTGGCAAGCGGAGCGAAAGTCGAGGCAAAACAAGCGCTTGAGGTAAGGCATGGCCGTATCGATCCACCTTCGCAAGCTCACCCGGCGCTTCGACCGGGGGCCGGCGGCGCTGGACGAGGTGTCGCTCGACATCCGCCCCGGCGAGTTTCTGGCCCTGCTCGGACCATCTGGCTGCGGCAAGACGACGCTGCTTCGCCTTATCGCCGGCTTCGAGGCGCCGAGCGCGGGAAGCCTTGCCTTCGGGGACCGGATCGTCGCCAGCGAGAGCGCGTTCGTGCAGCCCGAAGCGCGCAATGTCGCGATCGTCTTCCAGTCCTATGCCCTCTGGCCGCATATGAGTGTGGGGGAGAATGTCGGCTATCCCCTTCGCGTGAAGGGCGTTCGCGGCTCGGCGCAGGCTCAGAAGGTGGCCGAGGCGCTGGCGGCGGTGGATCTGTCGGGCTTCGAGAACCGGCGGCCCGCCGATCTGTCCGGCGGCCAGCGGCAGCGCGTGGCGCTCGCCCGCTGCCTCGCCATGGAGCCGGGCATCGTGCTTCTCGACGAGCCGCTCGCCAATCTCGACGTGCATCTTCGCGCCTCGATGGAGGAGACGTTCCGCGCCTTCCACCGGCGCACCGGCGTGACGCTAGTCTATGTCACGCACGACCAGGCCGAGGCCATGGCGCTGGCGGACCGGATCGCCGTGATGGAGCGCGGGCGCATCCTGCAACTCTCCACGCCCGAAACTCTCTATGCCGAGCCGGCGAGCGAGGCCGTGGCGCGCTTCGTCGGCCATGGCCATGTGGCGGACGCGGACCTTCTCCTTTCGCCCGGCGACGGTCGGGCGCGCGTGCGCCTGTTCGGCGTGGAGGCGGATATCCGCTGCCCTGCGGGCCTGCGCCTGCCCTCCGGGCGCCGGGGGCGCGTGTGCCTTCGGGCGGAGGATCTGGAGATCGACCGCGCCGACGGTTTTGCCGCGCGCGTCCTGTCCTCGACCTTCAAGGGCTCGCATTCGCGCCTCGTGGTGGAGCCCCTGGCCGCGCCCGGCACGCGTCTTTCGCTGCACGAGCCGAACGGGCGTGCGGAGGGCGAAAGCGTTCGGGTCGGCATTCGCGACGGCTGGCTCCTGCCCGATACGGTGAGCAACGCGCAGACGGCGCCGCGCAAGAGCTTGGCGGTGGAAGCTGTCTGAGCTTTAAACCCCGAGGGCGCTGCGTCTCACCGCGTCCAAGGCAAGGCGCCCTTGGGCAGGAGCGGCTGGAGCAGCGAGCCCAGCGCCATCAGGGCGAGGATCACCACCACCGTTACCATGGCGAGCGCCGAGGCGAGCGGGGCGCGGCCGGCATCGTCGAGATTGAACACGGCGACGCCCAGCGTCTCGTTGCCCGCCGACCAGAGCAGCGCCGAAACGGTAAGCTCGTTGAAGGCGGTCATGAAGACGAGGATGGCGCCCGCCGCCGCCATGGGCGCCACCAGCGGCAGGACGACGCTGCGCAGCCGCAGCCCGAAGCCCGCCCCGGTCATGCGAGCCGCCTCGTCCAGCGCCGGGTCCAACTGGCGCAGCCCCGCCACGACCGGGCGCAGTTCCAGAACCAGAAAACGCGCGAGATAGGCGAGGAAGATGATCCAGATCGTGTTGTAGAGGCTGAAGCCGAGGACCGGCAGCGGCTTCAGGAACAGGAGGATCGAGGCGATGCCGAGCACGATGCCGGGCAGGGCGTAGGGAATGTCGGCCGCCGCCGAGACCGCGCGCAAGAGCCGGCTCCCGCGCCAGACCAGGAGAACGCCGAACGGCACGGCGACGAAGGCCAGCACGATCGCGGCCCCGAGCGAGAGCGCGGCGGAGTTGCGAAAGGCGCGGATCGTCACGTCCTGCCGGAACAGGACCTCGGCGTAATTGCCGAGCGTCGCCGTGCCGGGGCCGAGCGGCACGCCATAGGCCGAGACGAGCGAAGTGGCGAGAAGGCCCGCAAGGGGCGCGGCCACCATCACCAGCATGAGAAGCACCACCAGCGCCTCGACCCCCAGGCGCCAGCGCCCGAGCGTGAAGGGTTGAAGCGCGGCGCCCGAGCCGCTCAGGCGGTAGTCCCGCCCGCGCAGCACGAGGGCTTGGCACCCGAAGCCGGCAAAGGCGACGAGACCGACCAGAACGGAGAGAACCGCCGTTTCGCCGATGATCGCCGGGCCGAAGCCGGCAAGGCGCTGGTAGATCAGGGTCGGCAGCGTCGTGTAGCCGGCGGGAATGCCGAGCAGGGCCGGAATGCCGAAATTGCCGACCGCCGAAACGAAGGCGATGGCCGCGCCCGCCACCAGCGGCGGCGTCATGACCGGCAGGATGACGGTGCGAAGCACCCGGCCCCGGCTCGCCCCGCAGGCGCGCGCCGCCTCCACCAGATCGCGCGGCAGCGCGCGCAGGCCCGCGCGGACCGCGAGGAACACGAGCGGCGCGTGCTGCACGCCGAGAAGGAGCATAATGCCGCCGGCGCTGTAGAGGGGATTGCGCGTGCCGATCGGCGGCGCCAGGCCCAGCGCGCCCAGAAGCGGGCTGGACGGGCCGAAGAGCTGCGCCCAGGCCAGCGCCGTCACCTGCGGGGGAATCATGGCGGGCAGGAGCGCGGCGAAGACGAGCGCCGTCTTGCCGCGAAGGTCGGTCAGCCCGACGAGCAGCGCCAGCGGCAGGCCGATCGCCACGGCGACCAGCGTGCCGACAGAGGCGGTCGCCAGCGTGTGGCCGGTGGCGATCCAAGTGGAGCGCGCCGAAAGGACTGAGAGAGCCGGCGCGAGGTCGGGCCGCCCGCCAGGCAGCACGGCTTCCACCGCCAGCCGCGCGATGGGCAGGATGCCGAAGAGCGCGACGATCAGCGCCAGTGCCGCGATCGCGGCGCGTTCCGCCCGAGGCGCCTTCACGCTGGAGCCTTCACGAACATGCCCTCATGAGACGGCCTTTCGAATGCGCCTCGCAAACCTCCGAGCGGAGGAGGGGCGAGGGAATGGGGTTCGGGGACACAAGGGCGAAGCTTGGCGGGATTGGAGGGCTTGGAGACTGTTGGACAACCCGGTCGGGTCGGCTCGTCGGAGCTTTTCCCGCCGCTCCCGAGGGCGAGACATGCCGCGCAAGCGCATTAGAACCGCGCGAGCGAGGCAGATGGCTCTCCCGTCCGTATGGACCGTTGCCAATCCTCGCCGATGCGCCCTCGCATCACTTAAGTTCGCCGCCTCGTGGACGACAGAAAATCCTCCAGCGGTCCTCCGCCACCGAATTGTCAAACGGCCTCTTAGAGCGCCTAACAAAACCTCGTGGGGTCGGGTGCCCCGGTCTTTCCGCCATGGGCTTCGTCGCGAATGCTTGGCCTGCCACCGGCATCACTTGAGCTTCGCTCCTTGCTCCCGACGAAAACCCCTCAACCATCCTCCGCCCGGAGGTTTTGTCAGGCGCTCTAAGACCCGAACCTGCACGATGGAGGCCCCGGCGAAAAGACCGGGGCGGCAAACTCCAGAGGGGTTTCCGAGGAGCACTCGACGCGTGTCGGCAACACAGCGGGAAGGGCGACGCGTAGTTCTTGCGTTCGCGAGGCGCCGAACGCCATTGATGCGAGGGCGTATCTGCGAGGATCGGCAACGGTCCTACGGACGGGCGAACCATCTGCGGCGCTCGCGCTACTCGACCGCGCGAGCATGCCCGCTGAATTCCAATCAGCCGGGCTTGCCTGATGCCTTTGTCCGGCATGATCCGGCGCCAGAGCGGGTCGGTCTTGCCTGAAAATGCTCCGGCGCGTCTCGCCCCGACGCGGCGGTGCAAGGGCGCTGGCGCTCAGCCGCCGAACAGTTCGGAGAAGCGCTTCTTGTTTTCCGCCTCGTCGGCCAGCGCCTTGGCCGCGTCGAAGGGCAGAAGCTTGATCTCTTCGCGCTTGGGGAAGCCCGCCGGGCCGGCGACGCCGTTGCGCGCCGGCAGATAGCCCTGGCGTGCGGCGAGCGCCTGGCCCTGTTCGCTCAGGAGGAAGTCGACGAAGAGCTTGGCGCCGTCCGGGTTCTTGGCGGTCTTGAGGATCGCGACCGGCTCGGTCACGGCCGAGACGCCCTCGGTGGGGAAGCTGAAGCTCACCGGCGAGCCCTTGGCGGCCTCGCGGATCGGCAGATAGTCGACGATCACGCCATAGGCCTTCTCGCCGCCGGCGACCGACTTCATCACCGCGCCGTTGCCGCCGCTCGCCGTGGTGCCGCCCTTGGCCAGCGCCTCCCAATAGGCCCAGCCGAAGTCGGGGTTCTGCGCGAGCGTCGCCACATGCACCAGGGCGGCGCCCGAGGTCAGCGGGCTCGGCATGGTGGTCTTGGCCGCCATGTCGGGGGCCAGCAGGTCCTTCCAGGCGCGCGGCGCGGCGCCGGCCTGCGTGTTGCCCATGAGGCCGGTGGTGATGAGCTTGGTGGAGAAATAGGTGTGGTCGCGATCGATCAGCGCGGCGTCGAAGCCCTTCGTGTCGGCCTCAGGGAAGGAAAGAAGCCGGTCGTCGCGCTTCAGCCCCTCCATGGTCACGCTGTCGGCGATCAGAAGCACGTCGGGCTGCGGGCTACCGGCGGTGAACTCGGCCTGGAGCTTGGCCATGATCTTCGTGGTGCCCTCGCGCACCCATTCGACCTCGGTGCCGGGATGGGCGGCCTTGAAGGCGTCGACGGTCGCCTGCGCGTCCTCGTTCGGCTGGCTCGTATAGAGCGTAATCTTGCCCTCCGCGTGGGCGCCGGCAGGCAGCGCGAGAGCGGCGAGAGACAGGCTGGCGGCAAGGCCGAACGAGCGCAGCATGAGCAATTCCCCAACAGGTCGGGCGCCTGGGCGAAGGCTCAGGCGAGATAGTCCCCTGACGCCGGGGCTTAAGCAGCCATCATGACAGTGCCATGACCTTCACGCCACCGTGAGAAGGGGAGCGGGCGCTTGTCAGATGCCTCGCCTCTGTGCGCTGGTCCTCGACTTCGCCTCGCCCGACCGCCCCGTTTCACCGGTGCCCTGCCCAAGACCGACTGACCGCCAAGGTCCTCGTTTGGGCCGGCGTGACAAAACTCCTCCCGGCAGGTGGTTGGAATGATTTGCGATTAGGTGTAATGGCGGGTACGCCCACCCGGGCAGAGGAGGTTTTCATGCCCGCATATCGTTCCCGCACGACCACCCATGGCCGCAACATGGCCGGCGCCCGTGGCCTTTGGCGCGCCACGGGAATGAAGGATTCCGACTTCGGCAAGCCGATCATCGCCGTGGTGAACTCCTTCACGCAGTTCGTGCCGGGCCATGTGCACCTCAAGGATCTCGGCCAGCTCGTGGCGCGCGAGATCGAGGCGGCGGGCGGCGTCGCCAAGGAGTTCAACACGATCGCCGTCGACGACGGCATCGCGATGGGCCATGACGGCATGCTCTACTCGCTGCCCTCGCGCGAGCTGATCGCCGACAGCGTCGAGTATATGGTCAACGCGCACTGCGCCGACGCCATGGTCTGCATTTCCAACTGCGACAAGATCACGCCCGGCATGCTGATGGCCGCCATGCGCCTCAACATCCCCGCCGTCTTCGTCTCGGGCGGGCCGATGGAAGCGGGCAAGGTCGTCTGGCCGGACGCGCGCGCCGAGAAGAAGCTCGATCTCGTCGACGCCATGATCGCCGCCGCCGACGACCGCGTGTCGGACGAGGACGTGAAGATCATCGAGCGCTCGGCCTGCCCGACCTGCGGCTCCTGCTCGGGTATGTTCACCGCCAATTCCATGAACTGCCTGACCGAGGCGCTCGGCCTGTCGCTGCCCGGCAACGGCTCGACGCTCGCCACCCATGCCGAGCGCAAGCGCCTCTTCGTCGAGGCCGGCCATCTCATCGTGGATCTCGCCCGCCGCTATTACGAGCAGGAGGATGCGGGCGTCCTGCCGCGCTCGATCGCCAGCTTCGCGGCCTTCGAGAACGCCATGACGCTCGACATCGCCATGGGCGGCTCGACCAACACGGTGCTGCATCTCCTCGCCGCCGCGCACGAGGCCGAGGTGGACTTCACCATGGCCGACATCGACCGCCTGTCGCGCCGGGTTCCCGTCCTGTGCAAGGTCGCGCCCTCGATCGCCAACGTCCACATGGAGGACGTCCACCGGGCCGGCGGCATCATGGGCATCCTGGGCGAGCTCGACCGCGCCGGCCTGCTCGACACCTCGGTCGGCTCGGTCCATGCCGAAAACCTGGGCGCAGCGCTCGACCGCTGGGACATCAAGCGCACGGAAAGCCAGACGGTGCGCGACTTCTTCCGCGCCGCGCCGGGCGGCGTGCCGACCCAGGTCGCCTTCAGCCAGGACCGCCGCTTCGACACGGTGGACGACGACCGCGAGAGCGGCGTCATCCGCTCGCTCGACCACGCCTTCTCGCTCGACGGGGGCCTCGCCGTTCTCTACGGCAACCTCGCCGAGGACGGCTGCATCGTGAAGACGGCGGGCGTGGACGAGTCGATCCTCAAGTTCACCGGCCGCGCGCGGGTGTTCGAGAGCCAGGACGCCTCGGTCAAGGCCATTCTTTCCGGCCAGATCGAACCGGGCGACGTCGTTCTGATCCGCTACGAGGGGCCGCGCGGCGGGCCGGGCATGCAGGAAATGCTTTATCCCACGAGCTATCTGAAGTCGAAGGGTCTGGGCAAGGCCTGCGCCCTCGTCACCGACGGGCGCTTCTCCGGCGGCTCCTCCGGCCTGTCGATCGGCCACGTCTCGCCGGAAGCGGCGGAAGGCGGCTTGATCGCGCTCGCCGCCGAAGGCGACCGGATCGAGATCGACATCCCGAACCGCTCGATCCATCTGGCGGTGGACGACGCGGAACTGGCGCGCCGCCGGGCCGAGATGGAGGCCAAGGGCCGCGACGCCTGGAAGCCGGCGGAGATCCGCAAGCGCAAGGTGACGACGGCGCTGCGCGCCTATGCCGCCATGACCACCAGCGCCGCCAAGGGCGCCGTGCGCCAGCTCGACTGACCGCCGCGCCCCGTTCGGGCGCAGGTCGCAAACAAGCAAAAGGGCCGGTTCGCCACGGGGCGGACCGGCCCTTTTGCCTTTGTGCTTCGCGGCTCGGGGGCCAAGCGTCAGGCCATGACGGCCGGCTCGCCCTGTCCCTCGCGCCGCATCGCCTCCGGCGCCTCGAGCTTTGCGCGGCGGGGATGGACGAAGACGCGCAGGACTTCGCGATAGGCCGAAATCCGGTGCGCCCGATGCCCTTCGGCGTCCTGATCGAGTTCCCAGACGCTGGGCGGGCGATGAAGAATGCGAAGTGTTCGTGACGACATGGTTCGAAGACTCCTACAGATACGCCAGTTCATGGCTTGAAACGAGAAAGGGGGGCTTCGTTTCCCTTCCGAAACCGCGGAGCGCCCACCCGAAGGGCGAGAGAGCCCGTCGCGCAGGGGTTGCGGGCGCGGCTTGCGGCTCCGTGTCGCGGAACCGTCCTTCGCTGTTTCGCTCCGTGCATCCTTGAAACAGTGAAACAGACGCCTTCACCAAACCGTCGCGCCGCAAGGCTACTGACCTTCGCATGAGAGCGGGCCGTCCGACCGAGCGCGGCCGCCGATCCTTGCGAAGGCCGCCATGCGCATCGTCCAGATTTCCGACACCCATCTCTCTCCGCGCGAGCCGCGCTTCGACGCCAACTGGCAGGCAGCGCTCGCTTTTCTCAAGGAGTTGCAGCCCGATCTCGTGATCCACACGGGCGACCTCGCGCTCGACGGGGCGGACGAGGCGCGCGGCGAGGCCGAGCTTGCCCATGGGGCGGCGGCCATGGCAGGTTTGGGCCAGGGCGCGCTGATCCTGCCCGGCAATCACGATGTCGGCCACTTCCCCGGCATGGCGCAGCCCGTCGACGCCGAGCGGCTGGAGCGCTGGACGCGCCTCGTCGGGCCGGACCGATTCTGCGTCGACCGGGGCGGCTGGCGGCTCGTCGGCCTCAACGCGCTTCTGTTCGGCCAGGCCGCGCTCGGCGGCGAGGAGGCGGCCTGCGCAGCGGAAGCCGCGCAATGGCTGTTCCTGGAAGCGGCGCTGGACGGGCGGGACGGGCGTCCGGTCGCGATCTTCTCGCACAAGCCGGTTTTCGTGGAGCGGATGGACGAGGGCGAAACCGGCTATTGGGGCCTGCGCCCAGCCGAGCGGGCGCGCTTCATGGCGCTTTGCGAGGCTCATGACGTGCGCCTCCATGCCAGCGGCCATCTCCATTCGCCCTGGATCGGCCGGCACGCGGGGCTCGCCATCACCTGGGCGCCCTCCACCGCCTTCGTGCTGGGCGAGGGCGAACAACTGGGGGCGAGCGGGCGCTCGCTCGGCTTCGTCCTGCACGAGCTGACGCCGGACGGCACTGTCGATAGCCGGCTTCTCGCCGTGCCTGGGCTCGAGGAATACGATTTCTCCCGCATCGGCGCCGAGATCTATCCGGCCGATGTGGGCGGCGTCGATGCCGGCACGCTTGGCGAGGCCGGCCCGCTCAGTGAAGCCGACAGGCCGAAGGAGAACGCGGCATGAGCGCGCCCTTCAGCATCGCCCCTTTCAGCATCGCCCCCTTCAGCATCGAGGGTATCGCCAAGAGCTTCAACGGCCAGCCGATCCTGCGCGATGTCGGCTTCACCGCCCGGCCCGGCGAGTTCGTGGCGCTGGTCGGCCCGTCCGGCTGCGGCAAGTCCACGCTTCTGCGGATTGCGGCCGGGCTGGAGACGCCCGATGCCGGCGCCATCCGGCTCGGCGGCGCGGATGTGACGGAAGCGCCGCCCGCCGCGCGCAACGTCGCCATGGTGTTCCAATCCTACGCGCTCTATCCGCATCTCACGGCCGGTGAGAACATCGCCGTGCCGCTGATGATGCGCGAGCTGTCCCGGCCGCAGCGACTGCCCTTTGTCGGCGGCTTTATGCCGGGCACGTCGGCGCAGCGGCGCGAGATTGGCGAGCGGGTGCGCCGCGTCGCCCGCTCGCTGCAGATCGACCATCTTCTCGACCGCAAGCCGGCGGCCATGTCGGGCGGCCAGCGCCAGCGCGTGGCGCTGGCCCGCGCCCTGGTGCGCCGGCCCGCGCTGTTCCTGATGGACGAACCCTTAAGCAATCTCGACGCCAATCTGCGCGTTCACGCGCGGGGCGAGATCGTGGACCTCCACCGCGAGGCCGGCGTGCCGACGCTTTATGTCACGCACGATCAGGCCGAGGCCCTGTCCATGGCCGATCGCGTCGCCGTGCTGCAGGGCGGGCGGCTTATGCAGATCGCCCCGCCCGCCGAGATCTACGACGATCCCACCCATCTCACCGTCGCCCGCTTCATCGGAAGCCCGCGCATCAACCTCCTGGCCGCGCGGGTCGAGGGCGACGGGACGGTCCTGGCGCGGGACGGCACGCCGCTGCCCGTGCCGATGGCTCTCGCCCTGCCGGCGGGGCGCGAGGTCACGGTGGCCGTGCGCCCCGAGCGGCTGCGCCCGACCGAGGGCACGGGCCTGCCGGCGCGCGTGCGGCGCCTCGAATTCCTCGGCTCCGACGTTCTCGTCTATTGCGACTGCGAGGCGAGCCTCGACGGCGAGCCTGTGGTGGCGCAGGTCGAACCATCGGTCGCGGCCGGCCTCGCCCCAGGCGCCGTGCTGCGGCTCGCCGCCGACCCCGCCCATTTCCTGTTCTTCGACGGCGAAGGCGCGCGTCTGCGCGCGCCGGGGGGAGGGCGGCATGAGTGAGGCGCTTTCCTTGCCCGCGATGGCCGGCGACGGTGCGTCGGCCGGTCCCAGGCCCCGCCGCGCGCGGGCGCGCCTTGCGGCCCTCGGCCTCGCCACCCCGGCCCTGGTCCTGTTTCTTCTCTTCGTGATCGCGCCGACGATCGCGGTTCTCGTGCTCGGCTTCACCGATTACGAGCTCGGCTATAGCGGTTTCCGCTGGGTCGGCTTCGACAATTACCGCGATCTCTGGAGCGACCCGGCCTTTCGCGGCTCGGTCGCCAACACCGCGCTCTATGCCGCGATCGTCACGCCCGCCTCGGTAGCGCTGGGTCTGGCCGCCGCGCTCCTGATCGAGGCGGAAACGCGGGGCCGCGCCTTCTTCCGCACCGTGTTCTTCCTGCCCGTCGCCTCGCTGGTGGTGGCCATGGCGACGGTCTGGCAATATCTGCTCCATCCCTCGATCGGCCCGGTCAACGCGCTGCTCGGCCTCGTCGGCATTGCCGGGCCGAACTGGCTGGGCTCCTCGGCCTGGGTCCTGCCGAGCCTGGCGCTGATCGGCGTCTGGCAGTCGGTCGGCTTCAACATGGTCCTGTTCCTGGCCGGCCTCCAGGGCATTCCGCGCGATCTCTACGCGGCGGCCGAGGTGGACGGCGCGGCCTCGGCCTGGCAGCGCTTCCGCCTCGTCACCTGGCCGATGCTGGGGCCGACCACGCTCTTCGTCGCCATCATCTCCACCGTCAACGCGGTGAAGGTGTTCGAGACCGTGAAAACGCTGACCGAAGGCGGCCCGAACCGGGCGAGCGAAGTGCTGCTCTTCTCCATCTATCAGGAGGGCTTCGTCTATCTGCGCGTCGGCTATGCCTCGGCCATGACGGTGGTCTTCCTCCTCGTCCTCGTCGTGCTCATGCTGCTCCAGCACCGGGCGCTCGACCGGAAGGTCCATTACTGATGCGCGCCGCTTCGCTCTCTCCCGCGCGGGTTCTGCGCCTGTCGCTGCTCGTGCTCGGCGCCTTCGTCATGCTGGCGCCCTATCTCTGGATGCTCTCGGTCGCGGCCAAGGGGCAGGCGGAGGTCTTCTCGGCCACGCTCTCGCTCTGGCCGAGCGAGTTCCACCTCCTTGAGAACCTCACCAAGGCCTTCACCCGCGTTCCCATGGGCTGGCTGCTGCTCAACGGCGTCATCGTCTGCGGGCTGATCCTCCTGATCCAGGTCGCGGTCGCCATCCCGTGCGCCTATGCCATGGCCAAGCTACCGCTGCCGGGCGCCAAGCTCCTGATGGGCATGGTCATGCTCGGCCTTCTGGTCCCGATCCACGCCACGGCGCTGCCGCTCTATGTCGCCTTCGACAAGGCGGCGCTCCTCAACAGCTACACCGCGATGGTCGCGCCCTTCTCCATCTCGGTCTTCGGCATCTTCCTGTTCCTGCAGTTCTTCAAGGGCTTGCCGGACGATCTTCTCGATGCCGGGCGACTGGACGGGATGGGCGAGGTCTCGCTGCTCCTGCGCGTCGTCCTGCCCAATGCCTGGCCGGCGGTCACCGCCTTCTCGATCTTCTCGGTGGTGGCCCATTGGAACGACCTGTTCTGGCCGCTGATCGTCGTCTCCGACACGCAATACGCCACGCCGCCGCTCGGCCTCCTGTTCTTCCGCGCGGCGGAAGCGGGCGACGACTACGGCGCGCTGATGGCGGCGACCTTGGTTGTCACCCTTCCCCTCGTCGCAGGGTTTCTGCTGGCTCAGAAGCACTTCGTCGAGGGCATCACCATGACCGGCCTCAAGGGCTGAGATCCGGTCAGCCACTTTCGCCTTCCCCTTTCTCCCAAGGAAATCAACCCATGATCTCTCTCAAGTCAGCGGTCGCGGCTCTCGCGCTCGCGGCGAGCTTCGTCGTGCCGGCCTCGGCCGAGACCACGCTCACCGTGCACTATCCCATGCCCGGCTTCTTCAAGGACGTGATGGACACGATCTCGAAGAAGTTCATGGCCGAGAACCCCGACATCAAGATCCAGTTCGCCAGCCCGTCCGAGAACTACGAGCAGGGCGTGCAGACGATCATGCGCCAGGTCGGCACGGCCGAGGCGCCCGACATCACCTTCATCGCGCTGAACCGCCTGCGCATGGTGACCGAGCGCGACGTGCCGGTGGATCTCGGGCCCCTCATGGCCAAGGAAGGCGATCCGGCCAAGCTCGGCTATTCCGACACGCTCTTGAAGCTCGCGCAGGTCGACGGCAAACAGGTCGGCCTCGCGTTCGCCGCCTCGACGCCGATTATGTACTACAACGCCGATCTGGTGCGCCGGGCCGGTGGCGACCCGGACCAGCCGCCCAAGACCTGGGACGAGGTGATCCAACTCGGCGCCAAGATCCAGGCGCTGGGCGAGGGCATCTCGGGCATCGACTTCCGCTGGCAGAGCGACGACTGGATGTTCTCCGCGCTGCTCTTCGGCGGCGGCGGGCACATGCTGACGCCGGACATGAAGACGGTCGCCTTCGACGGGCCGGAAGGGCAAAAGGCCTTCTCCATCCTGTCGCGCATGGTGAAGGAGGGCGGACTGCCCGTTCTCACCAAGCAGGCCGGCGAGCAGGCCTTCGTCGCCGGCAAGATCGGCATGGCGTTCCAGACCACGGGCGCGCTGCGCAACACGATCAAGAATGTCGGTGAGAGCTTCGAGCTTCGCACCGCGCGCCTGCCGCTGGTGGACGCTGAGAAGGGCCGCCTGCCGACCGGCGGCAACGCCGCCGTCATCCTGACGCGCGACGCCGACAAGCAGGCCGCCGCCTGGCGCTTCGTGAAGTTCGCCACCGGCCCCTTCGGCTCGGCCACCGTGGTGCCCGGCACAGGCTACGTGCCGACCAACGAGCTGGCCGCGACCTCGCCCGAGTATCTCGGCGACTTCTATGCCAAGAACCCGCTCTTCCAGGCGGCTCTGAAGCAGAAGGACATCATGGTGCCCTGGTTCGCCTTCCCCGGCTCCAACGGCGTGCGCATCACCCAGGCGATCGTGGACAACGAGTCGCGCGTGGTGGAGCAGAAGGCCACCCCGGAAGACGCGCTCAAGGACGCCGCGAGCGAAGTGCAGCGCCTCCTGCCGCGCCGCTGAACGCCTCGCATCGATGCAAAAAGGGGGAGCGGCCCGGCCGCTCCCCCTTTTTCATGTCCGGTGGTGAGGCGCTTTGCGCCTACCACTCGACCGTCAGCTTGCCCGTGACCCGGCGTCCCTCGCCATAGAAGCAGTAGAAGTCGCGGTTGCCGCAGGAGGCGACATAGTCCTTGTCGAAGAGGTTGCTGGCGTTGACCGAGAGTTTGAACTGGTCCCGCTCGTAGCTGAGCGCGGCGTCCACCACGGTCGCTCCCGGCACCTTGAACGTGTTGGCGTCGTCGCCGAAGCTGGAGCCGACATAGCGGATGCCGAGCCCCGCGCCGAGCCCGTCGAACATCGAACCGTTGTGGATCGTGTAGTCCGCCCAGGCCGAAACCGTGTTGTGCGGAATGGTGGTGGGCATGCGCCCCTCGTTGCCGCCATCGGGGTCGCTTGTGATCTCGACGTCGAGATAGGTGTAGGCGAGGCGCAGGTCGAGATTGTCGGTGAGGCTCGCCGTGCCTTCCAGCTCGACGCCGCGCGAGGTGATCTGCCCGGTCTGGCGCGCCTCGAACGTGCCGCCCACCGCGTCGTAGCGAATGGCGTTGTCGCGCACGATGTCGAACACCGTGGCGGTGACGAAGCCGTTCCAGCCCGGCGGCTGGTACTTCACGCCGCCTTCCCACTGGCGCCCGGTCTCCGGCTCGAACAGGGCGCCGGTGGCGGTCGTGTCGAGCGGCGGCAGGAAGGATTCGGAATAGCTGACGAAGGGCGCGAGGCCATTGTCGAAATTGTAGATCAGCCCGGCGCGGCCGGTGAAGGCATTGCTCCGCCTGGAGGTCTCGTCGTCGGTCAGGCGGTTGGTGGATTGCGTCTCGGCAAAGTCCTGCCGCCCCGAAAGGGTCAGCGACAGGCGGTCGAGCTTGATCTGGTCCTGGATATAGACGCCGGTCTGGTTCTGCCGGACGTGCCGGTCGGTGTAGGTATAGAGGTAGTCGACCGGGTTGCCGTAGCGCGGCGCGAAGACATTGAGCGTCGAGGCGCCGTAGATGTCGATGAGATCGTCGTAGCCGGTATAGCGATAGTCGAGCCCGCCGAGCAGCGTGTGCTGGAGAACGCCCGTCTCGAACTCGGCCTGAAGCTGATTGTCGACCGAGACCGTGTCGATGTCGGCCTCGCCCGAGCCGGCATTGCGGTTGAGAATGCCCGCCGCCTCGTCCAGATAGCCGCCGCCATAGACGCTGCGCTCCGAATGCGACAGGCGGGAATAGCGCGCGTTCTGGCGGAAGGTCAGGTCCTCGTTCAGCTTGGTGTCGAACTGCCAGCCGACCGAGCCCATGTCCGTGTCGTAATTGTCGAAGTCGGGCTCGCCGAGGAAGCGGCTGCGCGGAATGCGCCGGCCCAGATTGTCGGTCACCGTGCCGGAATAGGGCATGAACTGGAGGCCCCAGCCGGCGCGGTCGCGCTGGTAGTTGCCGGTGAGCGTCAGCGTGGTGTCGGCGTCGGGCTGCCACTGGAGAACCGGGGCGATGAAGAGCCGGTCGTCGTCCACCGTGTCCACCTGGTTCTCGGCCGTGCGGGCGACGCCCGTCAGGCGATAGCTCCAGGGGCTGCCGTCCGCGATCGGGCCGGACAAGTCGAAGCGCCCTTCCAAAAGGCCGAACGAGCCGCCGAGCACCTGCACCTCGCGAAGCTGCGTCTCCGTCGGCTTCTTGGTGACGTAGTTCACGAGGCCGCCCGGTCCGTTCTGGCCGTAGAGCGGGGAGGAGGGGCCCTTCAGGATCTCGATGCGCTCGGCGCCGTAGGGATCGAGGCCGAGGAAGTTGATGATCGAGGTCGAAGGCAGGCGCAGCCCGTCGATGAAGCTGGAATTGGCCGTGGCGTCGAAGCCGCGAATGTTGAAGCCGCCGAAGCGCGTGTCGGAGCCGCCGGTGATTTCAGGCGTCACGCCCGCGGTGTAGCGCGTCGTGGCGCGGATCGAGCGCTGCTCCTGCCGCTCGATCTGGTCGCTGGTCACCACCGAGATGGATTGCGGCGTCTCGATCAGCGG
The DNA here is from genome assembly GCF_001463785.1 of Aureimonas sp. AU40. NCBI lineage: Bacteria > Pseudomonadati > Pseudomonadota > Alphaproteobacteria > Hyphomicrobiales > Aurantimonadaceae > Aureimonas > Aureimonas sp. AU40. The sequence goes on along the minus strand of NZ_BBWL01000033.1, from coordinate 133,526 downwards.
CGTGTTGGTCTTTGTGGCACCGGCGCTGCGTTTGGCGACGAAGCCTTCCTGCTCGTTGACGCCGCCGGGGCCGGTGCGCCCGTTGCCGGCCTCGCCGCTGCCCTCCACCGTCACCGTGTCGAGAACCACCGTGTCCTGCGCCATCGCCGCGCTTGGTGCCAGCACCGCCGTGCCGAGGGCCAGAAGGGCCGTCGAGCCCATAAGGGCGGCGAGGCGAAGCGACCGGACGGCGGGGGGAAGGGAGGGGGAGGCGCGCATGGAAAGCCACTCACGTAAGGCGATAATATGACCGTGTTAGTCATATTATCGCCTTAGGAAAAGCGCCTTCCGGCCGCGATCTCTCGCGCGCGACCCTGTGTGATGCAAATATGCTACGCCGAAGCTTCCGGCGGCGGCGGGCCGAGCGAGCCGCCGGGACGGTACCCGAAGGGCAGGTCGAGCCCGTGCGATGGCGCGCCGCGCTCCACCATGTCGAGCAGCAGAGACGCCGCGCAGGCGCCCATGGCCTGGTTCGGCAGTTCCATCGTGGCGAGCGTCGGCACGGCGAGGCGGCCGAGTTCGATCCCGTCGAAGCCGACCACCGAGACGTCCTCGGGAATGGCGAGGCCCAGCCGCCGAAGCGCGCCCATGGCGCCCAGCGCCAGAAGGTCGTTGGAGGCGACGATGGCGGTGGGCCGATGCCGCTCCATGGTTTCGGTGAGATCGACATGGGCGTAGTCGTCGACGAAGGACACCTCGCTCGCCGGCAAAACCGGCAGGCCGGCGGCCCGCAAGCTGTCGCAGAAGCCCTCGTAGCGGGCTCGGGCGCGGTCCGAGGCGGTGAAGTTGCCCGACAGGAAGAGAAGCCGCCGATGGCCCGCCGCCAGCACCAGATCGGTGAGCTGGCGGGCGCAAGCGCGGTTGTCCAGCGTCACGGCGGCCGAAGCGCCGGAAACGGCCGGCGGCTGATGGAGAAAGACGCAAGGGGGATGCGAGGCGACGAGGCTGGGCGGCGGCCGCGCGGCGTCGCAAAGGGTCAGGATCAGCCCGGCCGGCCGCTCGGCCAGCAGCGTCTCCACCGCTTCGCCCTCCTCCTCCGCCTCGTAGTTGGACTGGGCGATCAAAACGCCGTAGCCGCCGAGCCGCAGCCGCCGCTGCAGGGCGGAGAGGATGGTGGCGAAGACCGGGTTTCCCATGCTGGGAATGAGCACGCCGACGAGGCGCCCCTGGCGCGCGGGCGTCGGGTCCACCGGCGGCGCGCCCGAGCGCAGCCGCGTTTCCGCCTCGCGAATGGCGCGCAGGAGCGGCGGGGCGACGCGGCCCGGCGTGTTGAAGGCCCGGCTCACCGTCGCCGCCGAACAGCCGGCGACGCGGGCGATCTCGCGATAGCTCACCATGCGATCGTCTGGTCTTGCCGCCGTGTCCGCATCATCAGAGCGACCCCTGCCGATGCCCCGAAGGGCATCCTCAGGGCAGCTTTGGCCGGGCCGATCCGCTTTGTCGAGTCCGCGCCGCCCCCGCTGGTGCTAGACGCAAGCGAGGCGTGTGGAAGGCGCGCGAGCCGGCCAAGGCATCAACCCGGGCGGGTTCCGAAGGTGGATATCGGCCGTCTCGCAGCGAAGCGGAGAGCGACTCAGACGCCGTTCACCGCGCCGCTGCGGAACGCGCCCCGCCGAACCTCAAGTCCGGCAAGGCGCGGGATGCAGGTCATCCCGCAGCGCGCGTCAGCACGCGGGCGAGGCGCGCCGAGAAGCCGCGCGGGTCGAGCGGCGCCTCGCCATCGGCGATCCGCGCCTCGTCGAACAGGAGATGGGCGGCGTCCGCGCGCAAATCGGACTCGGCCTCGCTGAGCCGGCTCAGCCGCTCCACCAGCGCGTGGCGCGGGTTGATCTCCAGAACCGGCTTGGCGGCGGCCGGGGCGCGGCCGGCGCTGGCCAGAAGCCGCTCCAGTTGGCGGTCCATGGCGTTGTCGGGCGCCACGAGGCAGACCGCGCTTTCGCGCAGGCGCTCGGAGGCGCGCACGTCCGACACCGTGTCGCCCAGCGCCGTCTTCACATAGGCGATGAAGCCGCCCACCTCGTCGGACACCTCAGCGCCGTCCGCCTCGCCTTCGGGCAGGGCGATCTTGCTCAAGTCCGCCAGACCCTGCGTCACCGACTTGAAGGGCTTGCCGTCGAACTCGACGCCGCCGGTGACCCAGAAGCTGTCGACATGGTCGGGCAGAAGCAGAACCTCGACGCCCCGCGCGCGAAAACCTTCGAGCTGGGGCGAGGCGCCGAGGCGCTCGGCGTCGGTGCCCACGGCGTAGTAGATGGCGTCCTGGCCCTCCTTCATCGCCTCGGCATAGGCCTTCAGCGAGCGCCAGGCGTCGCCCGAGCCGGTGGTCTTGAAGCGGGCGAGCGAGAGCAGCGCGGCGCGCCGGCCGTAATCCTCGTAGATACCCTCTTTCAGGACGGCGCCGAAGGTTTCCCAGATCTTGAGGTAGCGCTCGGGCTCCTTGTCCGCGATCTTCTCCAGCTCCGACAGGACGCGGTTGGTGACGCCCTTCTTGATGGCGGCGAGCGCCGGGCTTTCCTGGATCATCTCGCGCGAGACGTTGAGCGGCAGGTCGGCCGAATCCACGAGGCCCCGCACGAAGCGGAGATAGCGCGGCAGGATTTCCGCCTCGTCGGTGATGAAGACGCGGCGGACATAGAGCTTCATGCGCCCGGCGCGGTCGGGGTCGAACAGGTCGAACGGCTTGCTCTCCGGCACGAAGGCAAGCACGGAATATTCGTGCAGCCCTTCGGCGCGGTAGTGCAGCGTCAGCGCCGGCTCGTCGTACTGGCCGGCGAAGGAGCGGTAGAAGTCGGTGTAGTCCTCCGGCTTCAGCTCGGCCTTGGGGCGCAGCCAGAGCGCGGCGCCGTCGGTGATCTCGCGCGGCTCGGCCTCCGGCGTTTCGCGCAGCGAGATCGGCACCGGCACGTGGCCGGACTGCGCCTTGATGGTGGACTCCGCCGTGTACGGGTCGGCGTAGCGCGCGGCGTCTTCCTTGAGGTGCAGCGTCACGCGCGTGCCGCGCTCGGGTGCCTCGGCAAGCTCGGCGGGCTCGATCGAATAGGTGCCGAGCCCGTCGGAGCGCCAACGCGTCGCCTCCTCCGAGCCGGCGCGGCGCGAGACGACCTCGACCTCGTCCGCCACCATGAAGGCGGAATAGAATCCGACGCCGAACTGGCCGATGAAATGGCTGCCCTCGGCCTCCTTCGTGCCGGCGACACGCTCCATGAAGGCCTTGGTCCCCGAGCGGGCGATCGTGCCCAGCGCCTCGGACAGTTCGGCCGCGCTCATACCGATGCCGTTGTCCTCGATCACCAGACGCTTGGCCTCGGCGTCGAGCACCACCTCGATGCGGAAGGGTTGGTCGCCGCCCGACAGCGCGGCGTCGCTCAGGGCCTCGAAGCGCAGCTTCTCGCAGGCGTCCGCCGCGTTGGAGATCAGTTCGCGAAAGAAGACGTCCTTGTCGGAATAGACCGAGTGCACCATCAGGTGCAGGAGCTTGGCGACGTCGGCCTCGAAGGGACGGGTCTCGGGCGCAGCGGGTTCAAGGGTCATGGTCGCGTCCAAACGGCTTGCCTGTGGAGTTGGAGGGTGGGTTCGAGCCGCCAGATGGCGGCGCCCGCGCCGTTTTTCAAGCCATGCGGGGCCGGCGCGGGGTGGCTGCGAAGGGGGAAATCTTTAGAGTTTACGTATAGGCATGCGGGCTGAAAAAGCGCGCCGGGAAAATTCGATGGGGTTGGGCTCGCCCGCAAGGACCGTTTCCTTGAAGCGATGGCTGCAGGTATCCTTCGCGGGATTCGCCGGCAGCCTGCTTGTGGCGCTGGGCCTTGCCGTCTGGCCGCTGGTCGGCGACTATATCCGGGCCGAGCGCAACATGCGCAGCGTCGAGGCCTATGGCGAGCTTCTGACGGCGGCGAACCGGATCTCGGCCGAGCGTGGCCCCTCCAACGTCATGATGTCGATCCAGCCGGGCTCCGACGAGGCGGCCGCCGCGCGCCTTGCCGCGTTCCGCACGGCGACGGACCGCTCGCTCGAACAGATCCTCGCCCTTCCCCGCACCTGGACCCACCAGAGCGTGCTTCTGACGCTGGGCGAGCGGATCGGCGAGGCGCGACGCCTGCTTCAGACGGCGCGCCTCGCGGTGGACGAGGTCGCCGCCCTGCCGATCGCCATGCGCCAGTCCGCCGACACACGGCAGGCCATCGACGGTATGATCGCGGTGGCGGACAGCTACCAGTCGGTGCTGGACATCAGCGCTCGGGTGCTGGCGCATCAGGACCCGTCTCTGATCGGCGCGACGCTGATCGCTCAGAGCGCCAGCGACCTGCGCGAGTTCGGCGGACGGATCGCCTCCGGCTTGATCCCCGCCGTTTCGCTGGGCGAGAAGCTCAGCGCCGATGAACTCGACCGCTTCGTTCGGACCGAAGGGCGCCTTCTGGAAATCGACCGTCTCCTGCGGACGCAGACGCTGTTCGAGGACGACGAGACGGCGCGGCGCCTTGCCCAGGATATTCGTCAACGCTTCTTCGGGGACGGACTGAACTTTCTGAGGCGTCTGGTCGCTAAGGGACGGGAAGGCGGGCGCTACGGCGCCGATCCGGCCGTGATCATGTCGGTCTACGTGCCGACGCTGAAACCCCTGGAGGATCTGCGCGTCTTCGCCCTGTCGCATATGATCGAGACGTTCAAGGCGCAAAGTCGCGAGGCGCTGACGCGGCTTCTCCTCACGCTGGTCTGCTCGGCGCTGTTTCTCGCCTTGGCCTTCCGGTTTCTTTATTCGGTGCGCACCACGATCCTCATTCCGCTCATGGCGGCGCGCGACATGGTGGTCTCGCTGGCGGACAATCGTCCGGCGCGGAGCCTGGGAAGCCAGGTTCCGATCAACGAGTTGCGCACCCTGTTCTCCGCCATCGCCGTTCTGGCGCAGCAGACCAGCGAGCGTCGCCGCCTTCTGGAGCAGTTCCGCGCGCAGGCCGAGACGGATCGTCTGACGGGCCTCGCCAACCGACGCCGCTTCGAGGCGCTGGCGACGCAGGCGATGAAGAGCGCGCGCGCCGGGCAGATGGGCCTGCTCTACTTCGATCTCGACCTGTTCAAGCGGGTCAACGACACGTTCGGCCATCATGCCGGCGACGAGGTTCTGGTGGAGGTCGCGCGCCGTCTGGAAGCGCTGGTGGCGGGGCAGATCGTCCTGGCGCGGTTGGGCGGCGACGAGTTCGCAGTCCTGTGCATCGATCTCGATGAAGCCGTGCAGCGCACCGTGGCCGAGGCCATCCTGGCCGTGCTGTCGGAGCCCTTCGAGATCGAAGGGCGCAGGCTGCGGATCGGCAGCAGCATCGGCATCGCTGTCCTGCGGGACGAGGGCGTCACCTTCGAGACGCTGTGCCGGCAGGCCGACATCGCGCTTTATCAGGCGAAGGCCACGGGCCGGAATCGGTTTTGCGTCTATGCGGACGGCATGGAGGCGGCGTTTCAGGAGCGCAACGCCGCGGAGCGGGACAATCTGCCGGGCGATGGGCGCGCGGGCGCCGACCCTGCGCCGTCCACGCCGTCGCGCCGGCGGCTCCCTCCGGCGGCTTGAATCGACCGCAGGCGCACCATCGCGATCGCCCAAGCCGCGCGGCTTATGTTCGCTCGCGTGCAACCTCAAGCAGGGCAAGACGGAGCTTGACCCCATGCCGCTGCAGAGCGAGCGTCCGTGCGGAAAACGTCAGGCTTGCAATGTTATAGTATAACACGCTAAGGGCCTTCCCGTTGCCTTTGCGTTCGAGACCGCCTGTCCATGCCTTCATCCCCGTCCGCGCCCGGCCGCATCGAACTTGACGGCGTCGATTTCGCGACAAGCGACGGGCAGGCCATTCTTCGCGGCATCGACCTTTGCGTCGCGGCGGGCGAGCGGCTGGCGGTGGTCGGGCCGAACGGGGCTGGCAAGACCTCGCTTCTGCGCCTTCTTTTCGCCCGGCTCCGACCGACGGCGGGGCGCATCCGCATCGACGGGCGCGATCTTTCGGCCATCGCCCCGGCGGAGCGGGCACGGCTCGTCGCGGTGGTCGGCCAGAGCGACCTGCCGGACGGGCGCCTGACGGTTTGGGACTATGTCTCCCTCGGGCGCATTCCGCATCGCGGCCACACATCGCCGGAGGCGGACCGCGCGGCGGTGGCTGGCGCCTGCGCGCGCGTCGGCCTGTCCGCGCTCGCGGCGCGGCGGCTGGACAGCCTGTCGGGCGGCGAGCGCCAGCGCGCCGCAATCGCCCGCGCCGTGGCGCAGCAGCCGGCGGTTCTCGTTCTGGACGAGCCGACCAACCATCTCGACCCCCGTGCGCGCGCCGACATGCTGGCGCTGGCGCGCGGGCTCGGCATCACCGTGGTCGCCGTGCTGCACGATCTCGCCCTGGTCACGCCCTTCGCGGACCGGGTCGCCGTGCTCCAAGGCGGCCGCCTCGTCGCGCGGGGGGCGCCAGGCGAGGCGCTCTCGGCCCCCATCGTGCGCGAGGTTTTCGCGATGGACTGCTTCCCTTTCATCAACCCGGCCACGGGGCGCCCGCTCCTCGTCTTCGACACGCCGGCCCATGCTGATTGCGACCAGAGGATTCTCCCATGAAGACCCTTTTCCCCCTGGCTCTTTTCGCGGCAACGCTCAGCGCCGCCCCGGCCCTGGCCTTTCCGGTCAGCGTCGAGAATTGCGGGCGAACGCTCACCTTCGACAAGGCGCCGCGCCGCGCCGTGGTGCACGATCTCAACATGAGCGAGATGGCTTTCGCGCTCGGTCTTCAGCCGAACATGGCGGGCGTCACGGGCGTTTCGGGCTGGTACAAGACGACCTCGGCCTTCGACGCCGCCAAGGGCGCGCTGCCCGAGCTCGCGCCGAAATATCCGACAATGGAAACGCTGCTCGCCGCCGAGGCCGATTTCTTCTTCGCCGGCTGGTATTACGGCATGAAGCCCGGCGGCGAGGTGACGCCCGACACGCTGAAGGCCAAGGGCATCGAGACCTATGTCCTCACCGAAAGCTGCGCCCAGGTGGACAAGGCGCGCCCGCGCGCCTCGATGGACCTGCTCTATGCCGACGAGCTGGCGCTCGGCACGATCTTCGGCAAGCGCAATGAAGCCGAGGCGCTGGTGGAGGGCTGGAAGGGGCGGATCGCCAAGGTCGCCGAGGCGGTGAAGGGCGAAGCGCCGGTCTCGGTCTTCCTCTACGATTCGGGCGAGGACAAGCCCTTCACGGCGGGCAAGTTCGCCATGCCCACCGCCCTGATCGAGGCCGCCGGCGGCACCAACGTGCTCGGCGATCTCGACATGAGCTGGGGCACGACCTCCTGGGAGGACGTGGCGCTGAAGAACCCGCAATTCCTCGTGCTGCTCGACTACCAGGACGGCGCGGGCTACCGGAAGCTCCTGGACTTTCTCAAGAACCACCCCGCCATGCGCGAGACCGACGCGGTGAAGAACGAGCGCTTTCTGCCGCTGCGCTACGAGCAGATCACGCCCGGCCCCGCCAATATCGACGCGGTGGAGGCCCTGGCCAAGGCGCTGCATCCGGCCGCCGGCCCAGCTGCGAAATGACGGCCCGCGCATGGGCCCTGTCGGGCGCGGGGGCGGCGCTTCTCCTGGCGCTGGCGCTGGCCGGCATCGCCTATGGATCGACGCCGCTGCCGCTCGGCGCCATTCTGCGCACGCTGGCCGGGGCGGCGGGGTTGGACGTGGGGCAGGGCTTGTCCGGCCCGGCGGCGCGCATCGTCCTCGACCTGCGCCTGCCGCGCACCGTGCTCGCCATGTCGGTCGGCGCCGGTCTGGCCGTGGTCGGCGCGCTGCTCCAGACCACGACGCGCAACGATCTCGCCGATCCGTTCCTGTTCGGCCTATCCTCCGGGGCAGCGGCCGGCGCGGTGTCGGTCATCACCCTGTTCGGAGACCGGCTCGGCGTGTGGACCCTGCCGGCCGCCGCCTTCGCCGGCGCGCTGCTCTCGGCGCTGGCGGTTCTCGTGCTCCTGTCGCGCGAGGGTGGCAAGGCGCCCGAGCGGCTGGTGATCGCGGGCCTCGCCGTGTCCTTCCTGTTCGGAGCGCTGACCACGTGGCTGGTCTTCGCGGGGGACCAGCGCGCAGCCTATTCCGTCCTGTTCTGGACGGCGGGCGGCCTCGGGCTTGCGGGCTGGAGCAACCTGCCGCTGGCCCTGTTCGGCGCGGGGCTGGCGATCGGCACGGGCATCGTCTTCCGGCACGGGCTCGACGCGCTGCTCGGCGGCGAGGAAACCGCCCATTCGCTCGGCATCGACGTGGCCCGGCTGCGGCTCTCCGTCTTCGCGCTCTCGGCGCTTGCCACCGCCGCGCTGGTGGCCCTGTCGGGCGTCATCGGCTTCGTCGGGCTGATGGTGCCGCATCTGGCGCGGGCGCTGGTCGGCGTGCGCCATGGGCCGCTGGTCGCGGCCTCGGCGCTGATCGGCGCGATCCTCCTCCTCATCAGCGATCTCGCCAGCCGCGTCGTGCTCGCGCCGCAGGAGCTGCCGGTCGGCATCGTCACCTCGGCGCTTGGCGCCGCCTTCGTGCTGACGCTGGTCCTGCGCCGCTGAGGGCGCGGCCGGCGCTCGCGGGCGGCGGGGTAGCCTTGCGGCGATGCTTACCCCGATTGACTATGGGTCTTTGGTCTGCGTTCAGCGCTTTGTCGTTCATCGTCTGAACGAAGAGACTTCGCTTCAATCCTGTTTCACGTGAAACAGAAGCGGGCGTTCCTGATTGTCGCGCTGGGCGAAGTCAGAGGTCCCAGCGTTCGGCGATCGAGGACGCCACCGCCCCTGAATCATGACCCGCTCGAAAACGCCGGGACAATGGGCTCTCAAGCGCTCATCTTCTCGAAATCACCATCGCCGTCCAAATCCATCGCGAAGCCATTGGCCGCTGCGGGCGGGGCGCTCTTGGCTGGGGCGGCGGCGCGCTTGGGGGCCTGCGTCTCGGCGAAGCTCTGCGCCTTGGCCTGAAGCGCGTGGACGGTCTCCACACGCGGGGCAGCAGGCGAAGCCGCGGGGGCGGCCGGGGCCGCCGCCTGGACGGGAGCTGACGGCACGTCCGCGCCGGGGGCGAGCTTGAAGAAGCGGGCGCTCTCCTGCAGACGGCGCGCTTCGGCCGAAAGCTGCTCGGCGGTCGCGGACATTTCGTTGGCCGCGCCGGCATTGGTCTGCGTCACCTGATCCAGCTGGCCGATCGCCTGGTTGATCTGGTCGATGCCGATCGACTGCTCGCGGCAGGCCGCCGAGATTTCCGACACGAGTTCGGCCGTCTTCTGGATGTCGGGCAGAAGCGCATTCAGCATCTGCCCGGCTTCCTCGGAGGTGAGAAGCGACTGCGTCGATAGCGTGCCGATCTCGGCCGCCGCCGACTGCGAGCGCTCGGCGAGCTTGCGCACTTCGGACGCCACCACCGCGAAGCCCTTGCCGTGCGAGCCCGCGCGCGCCGCCTCGATCGCGGCGTTGAGAGCGAGAAGATCGGTCTGGCGGGCGATTTCCTGAACGACGCGGATCTTGTCGGCGATCACGCGCATCGCCTCCACCGAGGCCGTCACGGCCTTGCCGGAGCGTTCGGCGCTGGCGGCGGCCTGAACGGCGATCTTCTCGGTGGTCGAGGCGTTGTCGGCGTTCTGGCGCACATTGGCGCTCATTTCCTCGATCGCGGCCGAGGCCTCTTCCGAGGCGGCGGCCTGTTCGGTGGAGCCCGCCGAAAGCTGCTCGGCCGTCGTGGCCGACTGGCTGGAGCCCGACGCCACCTGGTCGGACGAGGCGGCGACCACGGTGGCATAGTCCGACAGCTTGACGCTCATGGCGTTCATGGCGCCGAGAAGGTCGTCCAGCTCGTCGGCCTTTCCTGCCGCGACGCGCTGCGACACGTCGCCTTCGCCGATGGCGTTGGCAAGGCGAACCGCCTTGCTCAGGCGCCGCGAGATGGACAGGGCGATCCAGGCCGCCGCCCCGGCGCCCAGAACCACCGCGCCGGCGACGAGGCCGAGCAGCATCAGACGCATGGACTCATAGGCGCTGGCGGAACGCGCGAGATAGGCTTCGGCCGACTTCGAGGCCCCGGCCGCCAGCTCTTCCAGCCGCTGGGCCGCCGCCACCGCCATTGGACCCTGCTTGGTATCGGCGAGCGTCTGTGCCTTGGCGAGCCAGTTCGCAACGCCGACATCGGTGGCCGCGCGCATCAGCTTGAAGCTCTCGGCCCAGGCGTCCCGGAGGCCCGGCACACTAGGGGCGAGCTTGGGATGGCGCGTGGCCAGCGCGGCGAGGCTCGCGCGGATCTGTTCGTCCAGCGCGTTCAGCCGTTCGCTGGAGCGCGCGATCTCGGCGTCGTCCGAAAGCGCGAGCGCCCGTCCCATCTGGACGCGCGCATCGAGAACCGCCGTCGCGATGCCCTGAAGCGCCTCGCGCGCCGTCAGCGCATCGACGCTCGTGGTCGACAATCCGTTCTGCAGCGCCTTCAGACCGCTGGTCATGCCGGCCACGGGCTGGTCCGTGGTCAGGAAGGCGGTTTGGGAGGCCGACACATCGGCCTTATCGCCCGCCTCGAAGGCGGCGTCCGACGCCGCCTTCAACTCCGCGATCATCGGCTCGACATCGGCATAGGCCTTGCGGTCCTCGGCGGGCATGGTGCGCAGGATGTCGGCCAGCGTGGTCTCGATCGACTGCCAGTTCTCCTGATACTCGGCGGCAGTCCCTTTGAGCTTTTCCGGATCGGACGTGAAGAAGGAGGTCAGGATGTCCCGGCGCACGACTTCCAGCGAGGTCGCGATCCCCTTGGTGCCGTCCACCTGCCGGAACGGCCCTTGCGCGAAGTCCTGCAGCATGGCGTTCGTGCTCGCCAGCGAGGAGACGCCGAAGTAACCGACCGCACCCGTCAAGAGGAGGGTCGCCCCGAAACTCGCGCCGAGTTTGAGCTTGATGTTCAGACGCATGGGAGCTCGTCTCCGGCACTGGCCGCGCAGTGATGGTTAAGGGATGCTTTCGTACCCTCAGGTTTCACATGGAAGTGTTGATTTGAATTTAACCCAGTTTCCCGTTTCCTGTCGCGAAGCTGACTGCGACAAGATTGTCTCGCGTTCCAGATTCCATGCTGGACCCGAACCGGCGGGTCGCCTCACACCGAGCGGGTCACGCCGCCGTCGACGCGGATGTTCTGTCCGGTGATGTAGCCGGCTCCCTCGGAGGCCAGAAAGGCGATCGTGGCGGCGACTTCGTCCATGCGGCCATAGCGGCCCATCGGCACGCTGACGCGCCTCTCCTCGGTTCCCGGCAGGCTGTCGATCCAGCCGGGCAGGACGTTGTTCATGCGGATGCCGCTGGCAGCAAAGCCGTCGGCATAGATCTTGGTGTAGGCGGCGAGACCCGCGCGAAACACGGCCGATGTTGGAAACAAGGCGCTCGGCTCGAAGGTCCAGGCCGTGGAGACGTTGACGATCGCGCCGCTCCCCTGCGCCTGCATGATCGGCGTAACGAGGCGGGTCGGGCGGATGACGTTGAGCAGATAGGTGTCGAGCCCGGCATGCCAGTCTTCGTCGGTGATCTCGACGATCGGCGCGCGCGGCCCGTGGCCGGCGCTGTTGACGAGGACGTCGATCCGGCCCCAGCGCTCCATGGTCCCGTCCACGAGGCGCCTCAGATCCTCGTTCGACTGGTTCGAGCCCGTCACGCCGAAGCCGCCCAGCGCGCCGGCTAGCGCCTCGCCCTTGCCGGAGGAGGACAGGATCGCGACCTTGTAGCCGTCCGCCGCGAGGCGCCGCGCCGCCGCCGCGCCCATGCCGCTTCCCCCCGCGGTGACGATGGCAGTCTTCTCGGTCATGTCGGTTCCTTTCCGCTGTGTGGCTTTGGGCTCGCGAAGCCCGGCCTCGTGCCGCCATCATGGCTCGCAAGGCGGGTTTCGCGAAGTCCCCTCGTCACCCCGCCCTGTCAGGCGGCGGGCGGGCCGACCGGCCGCACCGCCTTCTGGAAGGCGGGACGGCTTTCGAGGCGCGCGGCATAGGCGGAGATGGCGGGATAGGGTCCGAGATCGAGAGGGCGGACATGGCGGCGGAAGGTCGTGAACGGATAGGCCATCATGATGTCGGCCGCCGTGAAGGCCTCGCCCGCCAGATAGGGCGAGCGCGTCAGCTCTTCCTCGATCATCCGCAGATGCGTCAGGGTTCCCGCCCGCACCCGCGCCATGCCGGGATGGGCGTCGGCGTCCGGTAGCATCCGGTCCAGCGACCATTCGCGCAGAAGCTGCAGCATGAGCGAGCCCTCCGCGTAGTGCAGCCAGTAGAGATAGCGGGCGAAGTTCGGCGCGCCGGGAGCCACCGCCAGCCGGCCTCCACCATAGAGCGCCAGGATATATTCGACGATCGCGCCCGACTCCGCCAGAACGACCTCGCCGTCGTAGATCACCGGCGCGCGGCCGAGCGCATGAGTCTTGCGCATCGCGTCCGGCGCGAACAGATCCTGCCGCCGTTCGAAGGCCTCGACCTCGTAGGGCAGGCTGAGTTCCTCCAGGAGCCAAAGCACGCGTTCGGAACGGGAGCGGTCGAGATGGACGAGTTTGATCATGCCCCGGTTCTAGGGCAGGCCGAGCGAGCGGCGAGGAGGGTCGCCAAAGGCGACCTACCCAAGCCCCGGCGTCAGTTGCGGAATACGAAGCGGGAATAGCCGAGAAAGCTGAAGGCGAGGGCGGCGGCGGAGGCGACGATCAGCGCGATCAGCGGGTTGAGGGCTGGCAGGGCGAGAATCAGCGCGGAGTAGACGGCGTAGTTGATGCAGGACGAGACAAGGCCGACCGACCCGTAGCGAACGCCTTCCGCCAGCACCGTTCGGCTCGACGCGCCGAAGGTGAAAAGCCGGTTGCACTGCCAGGTGACGAGGAGGGCCAGCGCGATGGCGATGACGCGCGCCGCGAGCGGGCCAAGAGAACTCTGGTGGAGGAGGAGCGCCAGCGTCCCGAAATCCACGAGGAAGCCGAGAAAGCCGACCAGGCCGAAGCGCATCAGCCGCTTCATGCCGCATCCGCCGCCCGGGGCTTGCGGTAGACGGGGGCCGCCGGGGCCTCGCTCACGCCGGTCTGCGGCACGCTCATATAGTGGAGGCGCAACTGCTCGACCCTGGCATGCGCCAGCGAATCGAGGATCAGGCCCGCCGTCAGCAGAAGCAGGCCCATCATCATGAGCGCCATGGAGAAGATCCAGGTCGGCAGCCGGCTGACGAGGCCCGTGGTGAAATATTCCAGAAGCACCGGCGTCATGAAGGCGAGGCTCGCCAGAAGCGAGAGCGCCGAAAAGGCGCCGAACACCGCGAAGGGCCGGGTTTCCTTGGCCAAAACGGCGAGCATCCAGAGAATCCTGGCGCCGTCGCGAAAGGTCGAGAGCTTGGAGACCGACCCTTCCGGCCGCCTGCCATAGGGCAGCTCCATCTCCGCGATGGGCAGTTTCAGCCGCGCGGCATGGACCGACATCTCCGCCTCGATCTCGAAGCCGCCCGACATGGCGGGAAGGCTTTTGACGAAGCGTCGGGAAAAGGCGCGGTAGCCGGAGAAGATGTCGGTGAAGCCCTGGCCGAAGAGCGAGGCGTAGAGCCGGTTGAAGAGCCGGTTGCCCAAGGCATGGCCCTGCCGGCCCGCATCCTCCCGCACGCCGCGCCGCGTGCCCACCACCATGTCAGCCCGCTCGGACAGGAGCGCGCGGATCAGGTGCTCGGCGTCGGCCGGCGCATAGGTGCCGTCGCCATCGGCCATGACGTAGATGTCCGCCTCGATGTCGGCGAACATGCGGCGCACCACATGACCCTTGCCCTGCCGCCGCTCCCGCTCGACCTCAGCCCCGGCCAGCATGGCCTGAAGCGCGGTGCCGTCGGTGGAATTGTTGTCATAGACGTGGATGGTGGCTTCGGGCAGCGCCTCGCGAAACCCGCGCACCACCTCGGCGATCGTCGCCGCCTCGTTGTAGCAGGGAAGAAGGACGGCGATCCGGCGTCCGAAGATCTGGCCCATGTCTCTTATTCACCAAGCGATAGGCGAACAGGCGCGCCCGCAAGGCCGCGTCCGAGGGGGCGGGCCGGCTTTACCTTTTATTGGGCCGGTTAAGACTAGGTTTCGCCCGCCCTGAAACCTGAGGAAATGGCCGATCGGCCATGAGGATCGATGGCCCGCGAGACAGGCTCCAGCGCTTCCCCCGGCCGGCAGGCCCGTCGCGTGGCGCTCTACGGAGCCGCGACCATCATCTTCATCTGCCTCATCACCCTGCCCCAGGCGCGCGATTATGTCGGCGCCGACAATGACGACGCCATGCGGCTGGTCGAGGTTCGCGATTTCCTGGCCGGGCAGGGCTGGTTCGATCTCATGCAGTATCGCCTCGGCCCGCCGCCGGGCGTCCTCATGCACTGGTCGCGTCTGGTGGATGCGCCGATCGCCGCGCTGATCCGCGCTTTCGCCACGCTGTTCGACCGCGAACAGGCGGAGGCGCTCGCCCTCGCCGTCTGGCCCCTGTCGCTGACGCTGCCCGTGCTGGCCGCCTTCGGGTCTGCCGGGCAGGCGCTGGGCGGGCGGGTGGCGAGCCACATCGCGCTGATCCTGTCCTCGATCTATCTCGCGACCTCCAACCGCTTCCTGCCGGGCGCGATCGACCATCACAATGTGCAACTGGCGCTGGTGGCGGTGATGACGGCGGTTCTCGTCACCCGGCCGGGCTGGCGGGGCTATGCGCTGGCCGGGGCGGCGGCGGCGGCGGCGCTCGCCGTCGGCGCGGAGACGACGCCTCTGGTGGCCGTGGTCTGCGGCCTCGTCGCCGTCACCTGGGCTTTGGAGGGGCGGGCCTTCCAAGGGCGCTGCGTTGCCTTCTCGCTGGGGCTGGCGCTCGGCGTCACGGCCTTGTTTTTCGCTACGATCCCGCCCGCCCGCTATTGGGTGGTGACCTGCGACGCGCTGTCTTTCGGCTTTTATGCGCTGGCGGTGGCCGGCGGCGGGTTTCTCGGCCTCGCCGGCCTTCTCGCCAGCGGGCGGGGGCGAGTGGCGAGGTTCGCCTGCCTTGCCGCGATCGGTGGGCTGACCGGCGCCCTGGCCCTGCGGATCGCGCCGGAGTGCCTCGGAAACCCGCTGGCCGGGCTCGACCCGATGCTGGTTACGCTCTGGCTCGACAAGGTGAGCGAGGCGCGCTCCATCGCGGCCCTCGCGCGCACGGAGCCCAATCTCCTCGGCAGTCTCTACGCGCCCGGCCTGTTCGCTTTGGCGGCCTGCGCCTTCGCCCTGTGGCGGGGCGAGCGCGTCCGGGCTCATGCGGTGCTGGCGGTTCTGCTTCTGGTCTCGCTGGGCGTCGCCGTCGTGCAGGTGCGCGGGGCGATGTTCTCCAATCTCCTGGCGATCGTGCCGCTCTCCCTGCTTCTGGCGGATCTGCGGGCGCGCCATCTCGCGGCGAAAGGCCGGCTCGGGCCGGCGCTCGCCTTCGGGATCGCCGCGCTCTGCGCGCCTTCGGCGCCCTGGGCGGTGGCGGGCTATGTCTTGCTCAAGAAGCCGGCCAAGCTGGAGGCGACGGTGGATTCGCGCCAGGAGAACGCTGCCGATCAGGCAAGCTCGAACTGCTACGGCGCGGCGGCCATGGCCCCGCTCGCGACCCTCGCGCCGACAACGGTCGCCGCCGATGTCGACGCCGGAACCTGGATCCTGCGGTTCACGCCGCACCGCGTGCTCGCCGCGCCCTATCACCGCAACCAGGCCGGCATGCTGGCCGAACTGCGCATCGCCCTGGCACCGCCGGTCGAGGCCGAAGCGCTGCTGCGAAAGGCCGATGTCGGCGTGATCGCCCTTTGCGAGGCCGACGGGCCGCGCGGCGCGTTCAAAGGCCCCTACGAGAACGGCCTCTTCGCCAGCCTTTCGGCCGGCGACGTGCCACCTTATCTCGAACCGCTGCCCTTCGCGGACGGGCTGAGGCTCTTTCGCGTCAGGCCCGCGAGCTGAAAATCCGCTAAGGCTGGAAGGCAGAGGCGATCAGGCGGCGTGTGTAGGGATGGCTCGGGTTCGCCAGGACCTCGGCCGTCGCGCCCCGCTCGCAGATCTGGCCGCTCTTCATGACGACGACATTGTGGCAGAGCGCCTGCACGACCTTCAGGTCGTGGCTGATGAAGAGATAGGTCAGGCCGTGGCTGCGCTGGAGACCGCGCAGGAGCTCGATGATCTGCGCTTGGACGGAGAGGTCCAGCGCCGAGGTCGGCTCGTCCAGCAGCACGAATTCGGGACGAAGCACGATGGCGCGCGCGATGGCGATGCGCTGGCGCTGGCCGCCGGAGAACTCGTGCGGGAAGCGGTTGAGGCAGTTGGGATCGAGATTGACATCGCGCAGCGCCTGACGCACCAGCGCCTCGCGCTCGGCCCCCGATGCGCCGATCTTGTTGACGACGAGCCCTTCCTCCACGAGGTCGCGCACCGACATGCGCGGGTTGAGCGAGGCGAACGGGTCCTGGAAGACGACCTGCAGCTGCGTGCGCAAGGGGCGCATCTCAGCCTTGTCTCGCCCTTCCAGATGCTCGCCGCGCCACAGGATCTCGCCGCCGCGCACGTTGAGAAGACGCAGCATCGCCTTGCCGAGGGTCGACTTGCCCGAGCCCGATTCGCCCACGATGCCGAGCGTTTCGCCGCGCCGGATCGACAGGGTGACGTCGTCGATCGCGCGCAGGGCATGGGTTTTGGAGCGCAGGAGCCCACCCCAGCGAATGTCGAAGAAGACGTCGAGATTGCGCGCCTCCATGACCACCGGCGCGCCGTCCGGGATCGGATCGGGCAGGCCGCGCGGCTCGGAGGCGAGGAGCTTTCGGGTGTAGGGATGGGCGGGCGCGTCGAACACGGCCGCCGTTTCGCCCCGCTCCACGATCTCGCCCTTGCGCATGACGCAGACCCGGTCCGACCGGCGGCGCACGATGCCGAGATCGTGGGTGATGAGGATCAGGCCCATGTCGCGCTCGCGCTTCAGCGCGTCGAGGAGATCGAGAATCTCGGCTTGGACGGTGACGTCGAGCGCGGTGGTGGGCTCGTCGGCGATCAGGAGATCGGGCCCGTTGGCGATCGCCATGGCGATCATGACGCGCTGGCGCTGGCCGCCGGAAAGCTGGTGGGGATATTGCGACAGGCGCATTTCCGGCTCGGGAATGCGCACCTGGTGCAGGAGGTCCAGGGCCTCGGCGAGCGCGGCCTTGCGGGGCATGGGCCGGTGCGTGGTGATCGCCTCGGCGATCTGGTCGCCGATCCGGTAGATCGGATTGAGCGAACTCATCGGCTCCTGGAAGATCATGGCGATGCGCCCGCCGCGCACGGCTCGCATCTGCCGTTCCGTGAGCTTCATCAGGTCCTGGCCGAGGAAGCGGACGCGGCTGTCCTTGGAGAGGGCCGCGTTGCCCGCGAGAAGGCGCATCACGGCGCGCGAGGTCACGGACTTGCCCGAGCCCGATTCGCCCACGATCGCCAGCGTCTCGCCCCGGTCGACATGGAAGGCGCCGTTGCGCACCGCCTCCACAGCCCCGTCCTCGTGGCGGAAGGTGACGGACAGGTTCTCGACTTCGAGGAGATGGGTCATGGGCATGGCTCCTATTTCGAGGTCGGGTCGATCGCGTCGCGCAGAGCGTCGCCGAGCATGTTGAAGCCGAGCACGGTGACGAGGATCGCGCCGATGGGCGAGAGCACCCAAGGATAGGAGCCGAGCGTCTGGAGATCGCTCGCGGCGTTCAGCAGCATGCCCCAGCTGACCAGCGGCGGGCGCACGCCGATGCCCAGGAACGACAGGAAGCTTTCCAGAAGCACGATGGTCGGGATCATCAGGGTGGTGGCGACGATCACATGGCCGAGCACGTTCGGCAGGATGTGCTTAAGGAGAATGCGCGGCGTGCTCGCCCCGATCGCCTCGGCCGCGCCGATATAGTCGAGCCGGCTGACGAGCAGCGTCTTGCCGCGCACCTCGCGCGCCAGCTGCGCCCAGCGCAGCGCCGAAAGGATCAGCGCCAGTCCGATGAAGACCAGGAGGGCGTCGGTGTTGCGCGGGATCACGACCACGAGCGCGAAGTAGAGGGGCAGTTCGGGAAGCGCCAGGACGAACTCCACGAGGCGCTGAATCCACTCGTCGCCGCGCCCGCCGAGATAGCCCGACAGGATGCCGACCAGCGTGCCGACCGTGACCGAGATCGCGACCACGAGGCCGGCCATCAGCAGCGTCAGCCGCGAGCCGACCAGAAGGCGCGAGAGCATGTCGCGACCGTCGCGGTCGGTGCCGATGACGTTGAAGGCGCAGCCTTGCGGGGCGGCCAGGAGATGCCGGTCGAAAGTGAAGCCGAGCATCCGGTAGGACCAGCCCCGGCCGAGGAAGGTCGGCTGGCAGCGCGTCTGCGTGTCGATCGTCGGCACGAGGAGAAAGGTCGCTGGGTCCAGCTCGAAGCTCATCGGATGGGTGAAGGGCACGAGATGGAACCCGTCCTCCGCCATGAAATGCAGCCGCTGCGGCGGCTGGTAGATCGCCTCGGCGTTGCGCGCATTGGGATCGTAGGGCGCCAGGAAGTCGGCAAACACAGCGGCGAGCGCGACGAGGGCGACAAGCGCGAGGCCGATCATGCCCAGCGGGTTGCGCCGGAAGCGGCGCCAGACCGAGGCGCGGTAGGAGCGCGACTTGACCTCGGTTGGCGCCTTGGCGTCGGCGAGAAGCCCTTCCTCGCGGGCGGCGTCTTCGGGGTGCTGGAGGCGGCGCTCCTCGTCCAGCGCGGTCTTGGCGTCCAGAAGCGTCATCGGAAGGCCCCCTGCCGCACGCGCGGGTCGAGCGCGGCGAGCGCGATGTCGGCCAGGAAGTTGCCGATCACGAGGATCACCGCGAGAATCATGAAGATCGAGGCCGTCACGTAGATGTCCTCGACGAGAAGCGACTGGAGCATCAGCGGCCCGATGGTGGGGATGGCGAGGATGATCGCCGCCTCCAGCTCGCCCGAGACCATGTAGGGCATGATGAGGCCCTGGTTCATGACGAGCGGGTGGATGGCGTTCGGCACCGCGTGCTTCATCACCACCTTGCGCTCGGGCAGGCCCTTGGCGCGCGCCGCCTCCACATAGGGCTGGCGCAACACGTCGAGCAGGTTGCCGCGCATGACGCGCAGATTGTAGGCCAGCCCGCCGAAGGCCGCGATCAGAACCAGCGGCCAGACATGGGCGACGAGATCGAGGAACTTCGCCACGCTCCAGGGGGCCAGCACGTAGGGCGCCGAGAAGAGCGAGCCGATCGTCGGCGAGCGCCAGACGAAGGCCAGGAGATAGAGGATCACCAGCGCCATGAAGAAGCGCGGGATGGTCATGCCGAGAAAGGCGATCACGGTCGCCGCCCGGTCGCCCCAACGGTGCTGGTGGACGGCGGCGAAGATGCCGAGCCCGCATCCGATCAGGGTCGCCAGGAGGTGGCAGACCACGGCGATGCCGAGCGTCCACCAGATGCGCTCGCCGATCACCGCGATCGCCGGCCGGTTCTGCAGGAAGGAGGGGCCGAAGTCGCCGCGCGTGACGATGCCGCCGATCCACTTTGCGTATTGGACGGGCAGGGGGTCGTTGAGGCCGAGGCTTTCGCGCGTCTGCTGCGCCAGCCGCTCGGCATCCGCCTCGCCCATGCCGCCCCGGCTCATGGCCGTGGCCTTGATCGTATCGCCGTAGTCGCCGGGCGGCGCCTGGATCAAGGCGAAGGACACCAGACTCACCGCGAAGACGAGGCCCAGCGCGGAAACGAAGCGGCGGAGGACGAAGCCGAGCATGGAAGGCTCCCTTGCGGCTCTGGGAAGAAAGGCGAGGGCGAAGCGGGCTGCTTCGCGACGCGTGGCGCTCTGCGGAAGCGGGCCGCTTCGCCAACCTGACCGGCGAAGCGCCAAGGCACCGCCGGAGCGCGCGGCTCCGGCGGCGGGGTTCCCGCTAGCGCACGCCCGGGAGAGTACGCGGCGCCAGCTCGGGAACGGTGCCCTGTTGGGAGGTGGGCACGAAGAGCCGCTCGCGCATCGCTCCGTCCTCGCCCCAGCCATAGGCGAGCACCGGAGTTCCGGCGGGCACGTTGTGCAGCCGCTTGCCGATCAGGAGCGCGGCGGGAACGGAGACGAGGCCGATCTGGTAGACGTTCTCGGTCTGCAGGCGGTTGAAGTCGCGCAGCAGCGCGTTGCGCCGGCCGGCGTCGGGCTCGCTCTGGATGCGCCGCACGAGGGCGACCAGCTCGGTCTCGAAGGGCAGGAGTTCCTGCGGCTTTTCGGGCGTTCCGCGATGCCATTCGGGCCGGTTGGCGGCCACCGGCGCGAGATAGTCGAGATTCATGATCGGCGCCTGCGCGTAGCGGTCGCCGCGCCGCACCACCCAGTCCCAGGCGCAGCCGTCGATCAGATTGACCAGCTCGGTGTTGTTGGGCTGGAGAACGGCGTTGATGCCGAGTTCGCGCAGCATGGTGGCGAGCGACTGCGCGATGCTCGTGTCGGTGGGATAGAGGGTGGAATAGGCGAGGTTGATGTCGAGATTGCGCCCCGCGAGCGGACCCTTGTCCGCCGGCCAGTTGACGATCCCGTCGCCGTCCGTGTCGGTGAAGCCCATCTTGGCGAGCGCGGCTTTGGCGCCGGGCAGGTCGTAGGGGTAGAAGACCGTCATGTCGGGCGAGCCGAAGTCGCTCTCGGGATGGAGGCCGCCGGCAAAGGGAATGATGAACGGCCCGCGCACCAGGGACTGGCCGAGCGCCTGCCGGTCGATCCCCTGCGAGACGATGCGGCGGAACTCGCCGTTGCGGTTCAACTCGCGGATCGCCCGGTCGCGGTCGGAGGCGGCGCCGCAGACGGTGGAGTAGTTCGGAAGCACGCTCCAGTCGATCGAGCGAGGCCCCCAGATGACCTGCGTCGGGAAGTCCGGCTTCTGAGCCTGGCGCATGGATTCCAGATAAAGGCTGGGGTCCTCGAGATTGGCGTAGTCCGCCGAGCCCGCCACCGTCTGGATCGTGCGGTCCTCCCAGGTCGAGAGCTTGTACTGCACCTCGTCGAGATAGGGGAGCTGGTTGCCCTTGTCGTCCACCTCGTAGAAATACGGATTGCGGCGCATCACCATGATCTGGTTCGGCCGGTACTCCGTCACGGTCCAGGGGCCCATCGTCACCCAGGGCGTCTTGTCGGGCGAAAGCGCCGTGGCGTAGCTGCCGTAGGTCGCGTCCTTGTTATACTTAGGGTGCAGGGGTTTCAGGATGTGCGCGGGGCCGGGGCACATCTTCTGGTAGCCCATCTGGTAGAGCGTCGTGACCGGGAAGGCCTCGGTGAAGACCCAGCGGATGGTCGCGTCGTCCACTTTCTCCAGCTTGGTGCCCTCGCCATAGGCGGCCGGGCGGCCCCAGGCGGCGACATTGGGGTCGTTCATGTTGTCTTCCCAATGGAAGACGACGTCGTCGGCCGTGAAGGGCTGGCCGTCCGACCATTTGGCGCCCTTCAGGAGATGCATGGTCAGGGCGTGGCCGTCCGTCGACCATTCCCAGCTGGTGGCGAGCTGGGGCAGGGGCTCGGTGTTCTCGGCCGTCAGCATCCAGGCCGGCGCGTTGCGCACCAGACACTGGCTGATGATCTCCTCGACGCCGCCCCAGGCGAGCACGTTGCCCGCCGCCCAGTTCCAGCCCTGCGGGCGCGAGCCCGACACATGGCGCAGGACGCCGCCATAGACGCCCGGTCCCTCGACGCTCGACGTGTCGACCACGATGGGCCGCTCGGGCAGGCGGTCCTTGACGGGCGGAAGCTTGCCCTCGGTAACGAGGTCGGCGACCCAGCCGGGCTCGCCGTAGCGCTCCAGCGCCTCGACCCGCATCAGCTTGTCGCGCGCGATGCGCACGCCCTCGCCCTTCTGCAGGCTCTGCCCGACCGGAGCCGGCTCGGGGCCTTTCAGCGCCTGCGCCGAGGCCCCGTCCACGAGCATCGCCACCGAGAGGGCCGCCAGCGCGGTGCCCGCAAACCACTTCGTCATGCGTCCGTTCCTCCCAATTCGAGCCGCAGGCCGGATCTGACGCCCGGTCCTGCCGCCCTTTTCGCAGTCTGTTCGCTCAGATGCCGTTGGCTATTCGGTCACGCGCCGCTGGCTATTCGGTTCAGGCGCCGGGGCGCTGGCCGAGCGCGCCCATCGTGCGCCGGGCCGCCGTCGCCTCGCGCACCTCCTCCACGGAGCGCACCTCGCGCCGCGCCGCGCCGGCCCATTGGCGCGTCGGCACGGTGCCGCGCGACAGGCGCTCGCGCGCGGCGGGAATGGCGTCGGCATATTGCGGAAGCCAGGCGGCCTGGGCCACCAGCATCTCGTCCACCATCTGCCAGACCTCCTCGGGCGAGCAGATCGCGCCCACCAGCGGGTCGTGCAGCACGGAGAGCTTGAGGAGATCGACATCGCCCGTCACGGCCGCCCGGACCGCCATGCGCTGAACGTCCACCGAGGCCTGGCAGGTGGCCGCGCAGCCGAGCGGCAGCGTCAGGTCCGACACCATGTTGAGGCCGAACCGGTCCACGAAGCCGGTGGATTCCACGATGCAGTCGGCCGGCAGATTGGTGATGATGCCCCGGTTCTTGACGTTGAAATGTCCGCGATAGGTGCGCCCGGTTTCCAGCGCCTCGATGATGTGGCTGGCATGCTCGTCGGTGCGGCGCGCCGGGTCGAGCCGCTGACCGGCCTCCTCCAGGAAGGCGGGGAAATCCGTCTCGAACCAGTTCCGGCTTTCGGTGGAGTAGCGCAGGTATCCACCCGTCTCGCCGTGAATCCAGTCAGACATGTCGATCCAGCGGCCGATCTC
The DNA here is from genome assembly GCF_001463785.1 of Aureimonas sp. AU40. NCBI lineage: Bacteria > Pseudomonadati > Pseudomonadota > Alphaproteobacteria > Hyphomicrobiales > Aurantimonadaceae > Aureimonas > Aureimonas sp. AU40. The sequence continues at coordinate 110,728 of NZ_BBWL01000033.1, read as the reverse complement.
GTCGGGCCGCTTGCGATACCAGGGCAGGTATTCCGACAGGTGCCCGTTGGACTCTGTGGAGTAGAAGCCGAAGCGCTTCAGGACGTCGATGCGCACCTTTTCCTGTTGCGAGAAGACGGGATGGCGCTCGAAGGCGGCGACGAGCTCGTCCTTTTCGATGTGCCGCCCGTTGTGACGCAGGTCCACGTACCAGGTCTGGTGGTTGATGCCGGTGCAGATATAGTCGAGCTCTTCGCGCGGGACGCCCAAGGCGCTGGCGATCTGGCGCCAGCCGTTCTGCACGCCGTGGCACAGGCCGATCGTGTCGACGCCGCCATGGTCGATCGCCGCCCAGGTGTTGATGGCCATCGGGTTGGCGTAGTTCAGGAGCCGCGCGCCGGGCTCCGCCACTTCGCGGATGTCGCGGCAGAAATCGAGGATCGCCGGCACGTTGCGCTGGCCGTAGAGAATGCCGCCGGCGCAGATCGTGTCGCCGACGCATTGGTCGACGCCGTATTTCAGCGGGATCTGGATGTCGCTGGCATAGGCTTCGAGCCCGCCGATGCGCGTGCAGTTGATGACGTAGCGCGCGCCCTCCAGCGCCCGGCGCCGGTCGCCCTCGGCCACGACCGTGGTCGGCAGGCCGTTGGCCTCGACGATCCGGCGCACGATCTCCTCGGCCATGGCGAGGTTGCGCGGGTTGATGTCGGTGAGCGCGATCCGCGCGTCCCGGAGCTCGGGCACGCACAGGATGTCGGATACCAGCTTCTTGGTGAAGCCGATCGAACCGGCTCCGATGATGGCGATCGTCACGGACATCGCTGCGCCTCCCTTGCATCTTCTCTTGGGCCGACCAAGTCCCACCCGGTGAAAATCGGATCACCGGACCGGCTCCCGTCTCCCGACCCCTCGCCCTGCCTCAGGCCTTGGCGATCGCGCCTTAGCCGGGCAGGCGCCAAGCCTCGGCCCCTGCCGCGACGGGTCGAAACGGATCGGCCTGTTCGTCTCGGGGGGAGGTTATCGCCAGGCTCCGAAGCCGCGAAAGAAGCAAAATGTCCGATGACGGGTAAAATCGTGCTGCCCGTCGCGGCCGCCAGCAGCGCGGCGTCTTAGAGCCTGTTTGGAAACTCGGTCGGGTCGGTTCGACGGTGCTTTTTCGCTGTCACCCCAGGGCGAGACATGCCGCGCAAGCGCAGCAGTGCTGCGCAAGCGCATCAGATGTTTCGCCCGTCCGCATGGACCGTTGCCAATCCTCGTCGATGCGCCTTCGCATCACTCAAGTTTGGCGCCTCGCGACACCCAAAAATCCCTCGCCGGGCCTCCGCCGCCGAATTTCCAAACAGACTCTTAGCCGACTGACGCCGCGTTCACCGCGTACATGCCGCTGGTGCGAAAATCGCTCGGGCTGGTGCCGTAGGCGCGCCGAAAGGCCTTGGCGAAATAGTTGGGATCGTCGAAACCGCAGTCGATCGCAATGGCCTTGACCGGCTGCTCGCCGCTGGCCAACAGCCGCGCGGCGCGGCGCATGCGCTCGTTCAGGACGAACTCGCCCGGCGAGATGCCCTCGGCCGCCGTGAACAGGCGGGTGAAATGCGCGCGGCTGAAACCGGCGAGATGGGCGAGATCGTCCACCGACAGGCGCGCCGTCAGATGGTCGCGCACATGCGTCTTGACGAGCTCCATCGCGCAGCGCGTGCCCGCGCCGTCGTCGGCCGCCGGGCGGCCGGGGCCGAGAATGTCGTCGTAGAGCGCCATCTGCGCGGCATAGGCATGGGCTGAGGCCGCGCCGGGCGTCGTCCCGCCGCCCTCGGTGAGCTTCAGGCATTCTCCGGCAATGACGTCCACCGTCGCCTTCGCCAGCCGGAAGACCGGCCCGGCATGCTCCTGCACCGCGCGGTGAACGCGCAGCGCCTCGCCCCCGTACATGGAGATCCAGAAGAACTCCCAGTGCCCGCCCTTGGGCACGGTGTAGACGTGGTTCGAAGGGATGAGCACCAGCATGGTGTGGCCGGGGCCGACCTCGAAGCTGCGGCGCTCGAACACGAGCTGACCCGCGCCCGAGATCGTGTGCTGGAGCACGGTGAAGGGCGCGCTGCCGCGCTTCTGCCCGTCCCAGCGATAGCCGGCGTCGTCACTGAGGTGATCGTAGCCGGTGGAGGTCGGCATCGTGTGCAGGCGGTGGCGGCTGCGCGCCAGCGTCACGATGCGCATGGCCGAGCCCTGCGCCCGGAAGCGACGCAAAAGCGCCTCGTCCATGTTGGCCTCCGCCGCCACCCGTCAGGCGGCGTCGCGGCGGCCGTCCGGCTTCGGACGCGCCCATTCGGGAATGAAGGTCCCGTGGGCGCGCAGCAAATCCTCGGTCAGTCGCCAGATCTGGTCGAGGTCGAGCTCGGCTGCCGTGTGCGGGTCCATCATGGCCGCATGATAGATGTGTTCCGGCTTTTCCTCTACCAGCGCAGCCACCGTCAGTTCCTGCACGTTGATGTTGGTGCGCATGAGGGCGGCGAGCTGCGGCGGCAGGCGACCGATGCGGGTCGGCTGGATGCCGCTGGAATCCACGAGGCAGGGAACCTCGACCGCCGCCGCATCCGGCAGTGAGGAAATGCAGCCGTTGTTTCTGATGTTGCCGTAGATCACCGAGGGCTCGCCGGTCCAGACCGAGTTCACGATCGAGGAGGCGTATTCGTGCGAGGCCTTCACCTCGATTCGCTCGGCGGCGCGATAGGTCTGGACCTGGCTTTTCCAGCGCTCGATCTGCTCGACGCAGCGCTTGGGATATTCGTCGAGCGGGATGCCGTAGCGCTCGATCAGATCCTCTCGCCCTTCCTTGATGAAATAGGGCGTGTATTCGGCGAAATGCTCCGAGCTTTCCGTCACGAAATAGCCGAGCCGTGTCAGCATCTCGTAGCGCACCTTGTTGGGGCAGCGCGGATTCCAGTGCGAGGGCTTAGGGATGCGGCCCGCTCGGTAGCCTTCCAGAAGCGCGGGGTAGAGATCGATATAGGACCCGTCCTTCTGCCGATGTTCGAACTCGAGATAGAAGGCCATGTGATTGATGCCGGCCGCCCGGTAGCGGATCTCCTCCAGCGGAATGTCGAGGTCGCGCGCCAGTTCGAAGGCGGTGCCCTGCACGGAATGGCAGAGGCCGACCTGCCGGATGTGCGGGTACTTCTCCGCGATGGCCCAGGTGTTGATCGCCATCGGGTTGACGTATTGCAGGAGGATCGCGTCCGGGCAGACCTCGGTCATGTCCGCGCAGATCGCCCAGAGATGGGGCACCGTGCGAAGGCCGCGCATGATGCCGCCGACCCCCAGCGTGTCGGCGATGGTCTGGCGCAGGCCGTAGCGCTTGGGCACCTCGAAATCGGTGACGGTCGCCGGCTCGTAGCCGCCGATCTGGAAGGCGACCACCACGAAGTTCGCCCCCTCCAGCGCCGCGCGCCGATCCGTGAACGTCGTGACGCTGGCCTTCACCCCCAGCGTCGCGATCAGCTTGCGGGCGACGATCTCGCTCTCGTCCAGCCGCTGGCGGTCGATGTCCATCAGGCGGATCTCGATGCCGCCGAGCGCGGGCCGCTGCAGGATGTCGCCGACGATGTTCTTCATGAAGGTGGTGGAGCCGGCACCGATGAAGGTCAGCCTGGGCTTGGACATGAGCGGACGCTCCCTTGATCCGGTCGCCGAAGGGTTTGCTTGCCGATCGGCGTTTTTGTGTTTCCGACCGGGACCCTAGCCGATGGCTCCATCGCTAACCTAGCGGGGATATTATGCCAGAACGGGTAATATCATGCTCGAATGCTCCGCGGTCCTGAACCGTCCGATTGCCGCCCCTCGTGGCCGACAGGCGAAGGCGCGACGGAGAAAGGCGAAGCCGGCCGGGTCTTGGCCGCATCGGACCTCGGCGGCGGTCTCTCCAGGCTCTTTCGAGGGCAGGCTCCCAACGGCCAGCATATCGTAAGTAATCATTTCTATTTTTCGAGAATATATATTTCTCATGCCACCTTGAGAATTTTTTTGACTGAAACGTGGGATCGGTGCGACGAGATTCGATTCTCGTTTAGCAAAGACATAACCAAGTCGTGAGAACCTTATGGAAGAGAGAACATCCGAACAGAACGTTATTTCTTACCTTGGGTCATCCGATGCGTCTGAACATGAAACTGAAACTCGGTGCGAGCTTCGGCGCGATCCTCGCGTTGATGGGTGGCGTCGGCTATCTCGGCGTCACGTCTCTGGGCAGCACCAATGCCATGTTGCAGAAGTTCGTCGACCGGCCGTTCCGTCAGGTCGACGAAGTCAACGACATGCAGACCTCCCTGGAAGTCGTTCGGCGCAATATTCTGACCTCCTTCTTCACGGCCGATGCCGAGCTCCTGAAGCCGACGGTCGCTGAATACGATCAGAACTGGCAGTCGATCGACACGAAGCTCAGCGACGTCATGCGGACGATGACGCCGGAGTGGCGCGAGCGCTTCAAGGACGTCGCGCCCATGATGGCCGAGTTGAAGGCCATCTCGGACGAGACCTTCACGGCCGGACAGGCCGCCGATTCCTCCGCCGCCATGAACGCCTTCCTCAAGACGGACGATCCGCTGACGGCCTTGATAGCCAAGCTGGCGGCCGTTCAAGGCGCGGTGGCGCCCACCAACATGGCGGCGCTGGGCGCGCGCGAGACGATCCAGTCCCTGATCTCGGACGTTCTCGAAGCGCAGCTCCAAATGGCCCGGTCGCTTTCCTTGTCCGACGACGCGGCCATCGGCAAGGCGAGCGAGCGGCTGAACGTCTTGGATGCCGAAATCCGCGGCTCTCTCTCCTCGCTCTCCGCCTCCGGCATCGTTCCGGCGGCGGACATGCAGGCCTTGCAGGGCGCCTGGACGACCCTGTTCCAGCCTCTTCGGGAGGCGACGGACTACGGCGTCAAGAATTGGCTGACCCGGGCCAAGGAACTGTCCGACACCAAGCAGAGCCCGCTGGCCATCGCCGCCGCGCAGCGGCTCAACGAGCTTTCCGACGCCGCGACCGAGACCGCGCAGACGTTCCTGAAGGACGCCAATGCGGATTATTCCGTCACGCGCCTCAGCCTGCTCGCCCTGATCGCCGGCGCTATCGTCCTCGGCGGGGCGGCGGCGGCCTGGATGTCGTTCTCGATCGCGCGCCGATTGGGCTTCGCGACCAAGGTCGCCGACAAGATCGGATCGGGAGACCTGTCCCAGCGCATCGACGTGAAGGGCTCCGACGAGATCAGCGATCTCTTGAGCGCGATGAACCGCATGAGCCAGAACCTGTCGCGGATCGCCTCCGACATGACGGGTTCGGCCGGGCATGTGGCGACCGGTTCGATGCATTCGGCGACGACCGCCGAACAGCTTTCGTCCGGGTCCTCGGAGCAGGCGGCCGCCTCGGAAGAGGCCTCCGCCGCCATTGAGGAGATGAGCGCCAACATCCGGCAGAACGCCGAGAACGCTTCCACCACCGAGCGGATCGCCGTTCAGGCCTCCGTGAGCGCGCAGAAGACGGGCGAGGCCGTCAACGCCTCCGTCGCCGCCATGCGCACGATCGCGGAGAAGATCTCCGTCGTGCAGGAAATCGCCCGGCAGACGGACCTTCTCGCTCTCAACGCGGCGATCGAGGCCGCCCGCGCCGGCCAGCACGGCAAGGGCTTCGCCGTGGTCGCCTCGGAAGTTCGCAAGCTCGCCGAGCGCTCTCAGGCGGCGGCCGCCGAGATCGGCGTCCTGTCGACGCAGTCGCTCCTGACCTCGGAAGAAGCGGGGCAGATGCTGGACGCGCTGGTGCCGGACATCCAAAAGACCTCGGACCTCGTGTCCGAAATCTCTGCCGCCTGCCGAGAGCAATCCATCGGCGTCGATCAGATCAACCAGGCGATCCAGCAGCTCGATCAGGTCACCCAGGCCAATGCCGGCGCGGCCAACGAGATGTCGGCGACGGCCGGCCAGCTTTCGGCCGAAGCGCAGCGCCTGCAGGAAGCCGCGCGGTTCTTCAAGATCGCGCCCGACGCCGGGCGCGCCATGCCCGAGCCCGCCAGCGCGCCAGCCCCCAAACGCGTCGCCGCGCCGGCTCGCCCGGCCGCGCGAGCCAAAGCCCCGTCGCCCGTCTCGAAGAGCGGCATCGCGCTCGACCTGCCCGCGCCGCACGACGACGTCTTCGACCGAATGAGCGCCTGAGTGAAGTATCGACCCGCGGCTCTCGCTCCCATCAGGGGCGAGAGCGCTTGCCGCGCTGGGATGAGAGGTGGCGCGGGGTGGAAGTCGCCTTGCGGTTCGTTGTCCCGCCATCCCTTTCAGGGGGAGAAGGGAACTGCCGTCGAGGCCGAAAGGCGGGGCTTCACGGCGGCCCATAGTCGGTCGCAAACCGAGATCGTCAGAGTCTCGATGGGCATGATCGCCCAAGCTAGAAGAACGGAGACCCCAACCGACACGGTGCCGATGATCGCGAAGGCGAGCGGCGTATCAAAACCAGTCTTCGCGGCCAGAACGGCAAGACCACAGGTGAGCGAGACTATCACGCTGTAATGCGTGAGATACATCAGGAACGAGATCCGGCCCAGAAACTGGGAAAGTCGGTTTGACAGGAACGACTTTGCGGCGCCCGATAGATTGACGCCCACGACGACGGCGATCGCGAGCAGGATCATCGATTGCCTGTTGGACGGATCGGTCAACGCAAGAGTGCCGCCAGCAAAGATGGCCGCCGCCAGAAGCGGCAGGCCGAGATCGAAGCTGAAGGTCCGACCGAGCCTTGCCCAACCCCCTTCGTGTCGGACGTGGCCGATCAGCGCTCCGGCGAAGAAGCAGCAGACCAACGCGTTGACCACAAACAAACCCAGGAAGGCCAATGCGAGGGCCGTTTTCGTGAACCGAAGCTTGAGCGTCGCCGATAGGAAGGCGAAGAGCAGAAACGATCCCATCATTTCCGACTTCATCGTCCAAAGGAACGTCGCGAACTCGCCGCTCGACGGGCGGACATAGACGGTCGCCAACGCGTAGGACAACCAGTCGCCCAGCGAGATTGCCTCGCTAGGGGCCGGGCGGAGAAAGCGGGTGTTCATTACCTCGGACGCGGCCGTGACGTTGTTCCACCCCGCGTTGACGACCATCATGGTCAGAGCCGTCGTCGCCAAAATGGGAAGCGTCAGCCGAGGATAGCGTTTCACCGCGGACCGCTGGATGGCGAGATAGCTGCGGCTGCGCCAAACCGAAATCGTGAGTGCGTCTCCTGACAGGACGAAAAAGATCATGACGGCGAGCGCGCCGTTGAACAAGGATGCCGTAACGATATTCTTCAGACCCGGGATTGCATCTGCGAATGCCATGTAGAAACCGTGATAAACGGTGACCGATAAGGCAGCCCAACCCCGCAATCCATCGAGCTCCATGGCCCGCTCCACAGGCGGCGGCTGCAACTCGGATGGCGCCTGGCCAGATACGGGAAGCATCATCGAACCTCGGAGGCATGAGACAGGCGCCCGAAATGCTCTGCCGTCGAGAGATCGTCGCGCAAGCGCGTGTATCAGCAAGTCGCCGAATGGAAAGACGAAATTCGAGCGAACCCGTTCGGCTTACGCAAGGTTCGGTTTTGACAAATCAAGTGTATCCTTTTTGCCTCGAACTCTGCTCATTTCAGAAGAGGCGAGATTCACTAACGGCTATCGCGCGAGCGAGGAATGCCATCAACCGTTCGGTTCCGACCGCGCTTTTGTTCGCTCGATCGGCATGCGTGCGCCGCACGCTTTGGATGCTTCCTGACGGGCCAGAGGCTTTGCCGATCCCGCCGACCGTTTCCCAAGGATGGAGCAGGGGCTAATCGAATGAGGGCGTAGTATTCATTTTGGTGTAGCGCGCAAAATCGAATGGCCTTCGACGCAAGATCGGATGGCAAGAGTTTCGACCGTCTCAAGGCCCATTTGAAGGGCCTTTGATGATCAGTTCGCCCGCGCGCCTCGGTCCGTGGCCTCCCGTCACATAGGTGACCCCTTCCTCTTCCATCGCGAACCCATCGAAGATCCTGCGAACCTCGGTGTGGTCGTTGAGGGAGAGGATGAACCGTCCTTTGATCAAGCGCAGCTGCTCGGCCATCTCGGCGAACTGATCGCGGGTGAAGGCGTCTCGGCCGTAAAAGTGCTCCGTCCCGAAGTATGGTGGGTCGAGGTAGAAGAGCATGCCCGGCCGATCGTAGCGCCGAATGAACTCCTGCCAGGACAGCCGCTCGATGACGACGCCAGCGAGGCGCTCGTGGATGGCTTCCAGCATCGGCCCCAGCTTAGTGACGTTGAAGCGGGAGCCGCTGTTCGTGGAGACGCCGAAGGTCCGGCTCGTCACCTTTCCGCCGAACGACAGGCGTTGGAGATAGAGGAAGCGCGCCGACCGCTCCAGGTCGGTCAACGTGGATGGGTCCGTGGCCGACAGGCGCTCGAACTCGCGGCGCGACGCGATCTGGAAGCGCAGCATGTCGAGGAAGGCGACGTAGTGGCGCTGCAGGATGCGGAAGAATGTCGCGACGTCGCCAGAGATGTCGTTCACCGCCTCGAAGCGGGGCGCGAGCGAGCGTCGTAGGAAGACGCCGCCCATGCCGACGAAGGGTTCTGCATAGCCGTCATGTGGGGTCGCATCGATCCGGGCGATGATGCGACGAGCGAGGTTGCGTTTGCCGCCGATGTAGCCGGCAGCGGGAGCGGCCGGGGAAACCGGCTTCAGCTCGAATTCCATGCTTAACGAAGCTTTCAAGGGTCAGCTGTCAAAAGCGCCTCGCTGCCCAGCAGCAGCGGCGAGGTGACGTTAACTCCGGTGTCGTCATGCGGGGGCCGTCTGCCAAGAAAGACCCCGTAGCCGGTTCGAAGCCGGCCCTCGCCACACAAAGGCTGTGGCGAGGGATGGCCTCAGAACGCGAAGTAGAAGAGCGCGCACCACATGAGCGTCGCCAGAGCGAAGCCAAGGGGCAGACCTCGCATCGTTATGCCCGGCCGAGGTTCCGCGCGGACCTGACGCAGGAGCGCGCTCGCGACGATCGGCCGGGGACTGATCATCGGGCCAATCCGCGATAGACCGGGCGCAGCGTGTCGGCTCCCTTGATGTGCGCGGCCATCGCCGGATGCGTGCCGTCTGTCCCGAGCGTGACCTTCACCGAGGTGCCGGCCGCGTGCGCCTTGCCCGGCGTTCCAAACGCGCCATCCGCTGCGCCGGTCCACGGGCTGATGCCGCTCGCAGGGACGAAACTCGCCGTGTAGGGCGAGGCCGAACCGCTCACGAAGGCCACGCGCGGCCCGCCCTGGCCTCCGATATCGACGTTCGAAGAGTTGCCCGGCTCGAAGACCAGGTTGTCGTTGGCGATCGGCGGCGTGTCGGTCTGGATGGTGGTCGCGCCGATTGCCACGGCCGACGTGAGCGTGCCGTTGTAGGTCGAGACCTTCCAGAGGCTGGGGCTCGACGGCTCCGAGCAGATGCTCGCGAAATCAAACAGCACGTCCGGCCCGCCGTTGACGCCGACTTGCCCCTGGAGCGCCGTGTTGAACTGGTCGCGGCGTCCGCCGGCCTCGAAGCCGGCGACGGGAACCTGATTGGCGAGGTCGGTGCATTTCCAGGCGTTGTCGACCGTGCGCGGCTGGATGTTGCTCTGGATGATCGTTCGCACGCCCCCCTTGCGCGCCGACGCCCAGATGATCCGATTGTCCGAGATGATGTCGGCGATCGGCCGCGTTCCAACGAGTTCGTTGGTGCCCAGGCCGATGTGGATGTCAGTGAACCGCCCCGCTTCGAGCAGCGCGAGGATCTTCGGGCTGTTGGCCGTTTGTTCGGCCGTGCGCCCGCCGACGCCCATCGACATGAACGGAAGGCCCTCCGCATAGGCCGCGCGCTTGTGATAGCCGCCGCCCAGGCGACCGAGCCCGCCCGTGTCGTTCTGCTGTCGGAAGATGGAGTCGCCGAAGAAGCCGAGCGAGGCATAGGCACCGCCCAGGGCACTGACCATCATCGACGGGAAGAAGATGTTCAGCGAATCCGGCGAGCCCGTTGCCGTCATCGCGCCGGTCGCGTCGATGTCGTCGGGCAGATCGCTGGGGACGCCGCGCCACGACAGGTTGAGGTCCGTCGAATAATCGCAGTAGGGCGCGCTCTGCCCGCTCGCGAGGTCGAAGTAGTGACGATATTCCACGATCGAACGAGCCGTGAAGGACGCCACGCCGAAGTCGTTCGGGAAGATCGGGTCGCACTGGAACTCGGTCGCGCCGGCGGGGATCGTGAAGGACCGCGCTCCCTTGTAGGTCACGGGCACGACGACGCCGTTGTAGACCACGGAGGCCTTCGCGATCGTGATGTCCTGCGCGGCCGCGACCTCGCGCTGCGAATAGTTGCCGTTCGTCCAGAACGGGCAGAACGACGGCTGGAGGAAGGGCGGCGCGAATATCCCGACATGATAGGCGCGCCGACCCTTGAACCGCGTCTTGGAGCCGGATGTCGGCAGGACGTTGTTGCAGATCAGGCCACCCATGACCGCGTTCGTCAGGCGGCGCTGCGTGCGGGTGCCACGCGGATCGAGCAGGTAGGCGCTGGCGCGGATACGCTCCTTCAGCCGGCGTGCTGCCTGGGTCACCATATGGATGCCGTCGAACGTGTAGACGCCCGCCGCCGTCACGACACTGGTGTCGGCGTTGGACCGTTATCCTGTGGAGCTACCGGATGACGACGCAGATGCCGCAGAAGGTCGCGGAATTCCTGGGCTACCAAGCGAGCGCGTGGGGTGACGACGATGCCGGGAACACGGTCGTCGGCAGCGTGGCGGGCGGGTCCCGCCACCTTCCGAAGCCGGGCGGGGGTTCGACGCCGGGCAAGGGCGGCGCGGGCGCGGGCGACATGGGAGCGAAGAGCGGCGCCAAGCTCGGCGCGAAGCCGGCGGCAGCCGCTGCGGGAGGTCCGGACGCGGGTCTGGACGCTTGACGTTCGGAGGCGGCGGCGCCAAGGTGCGGCCGTCTCCCCGTTCGACGCGGGAGGGCAAACCGAAGTCCACCTCGGAGTGCTGGCCGTGGACGGAGGTCTCCCCACATGCGGGAGGGCAAACCCGAGATCACGGTCTCGCCAGACCCCCACACCGAGTTCTCCCCACACGCGGGAGGGAAACGAAAAAGGCACCCGCGAGGGTGCCTTTCGTCTTTCCGGGGGCCGCGTCCCCCGTCAGGCATACAGGAGCTTCCAGATGGCGACGGCGGCGGGCAGGACGCCGAGGATCAGGAGGGCGGGCGCGGCCTTCGCGAGCACGATCAGGAAGGCGCGGCCGAGGCGGTGTCCGATGCTGGGGGTCATGTCCGATCTCCTCTCGATGTGGCCGCCCCGGCGGCCGTTCCGGCCTCTCCATGTGGCATCGCGGCCGGGGGTAGCTGCCTCGACCGCGCAGCGGGCGACGCTTCGCGCTTGGGCATCGGCGCCCCCGCCCGAGCATGCCGTAGAGGCGTTACGGAACGGCGTCTACGGGCGGTCGGATTCGATCGGATCGGGCTTGCGGACGGCAGCGCGGCGCTCGTACCGGGATAGCGTCTGAGCCTCGGCGGTATAGTGCCAGAGCGCGAGGCCACCGACGAGCCACCAGCCGGACTCAATCGTGCGATCGAGGCTGCCGCTCCAGAACATGAGGCCACCGTACACGAGGGCGGCGGCCCCGCCGAGGTAGCCCCCGGCAAGGACGAGCCGCCGCGTCCAAGGGCGGCGGTGGAACGCGTTGGTCAAGGTGATCGGCAGCATGGCGGCGGGGCCTCCTCGGTGGTTGGGAGACAAGCGTGAGGCCCGGCCGTTCGGGCGTCCAGGTCAGACCGCCGCCGGCCGCACCCGCAGGCCCAGCGCATGGGCAACGGCGACGGTCTCGGCGGCGGCAACGGCGGCCGCCAGGGTCGTGAAATACCGCGGCCTTCCGGGGCCGCCGCGTCCACGTCGCATGATGACGACGTAGCAGCAGTCGGCGAGGCTCGTGACCGCGATCGTCGCAACCGTCCGGCCGTCGCGATGGACGGCCGAGGTCCAACGAGGGCAGGCGAACTCTTCCTGCGACTGCCACGACAGGACGCGGATGCCTGCGGCGCGTTCGGGGTCCGCGCGGGGATCGAGCGCGATGGCGCGGAGGGTGGCGGGGAGCGCGCGCACGGCTACCGCCCCGCCGGAGCGTAGGACGGGTCCGCCGCGCGCACGATGGCGCGCTGCCGGTCGTCCAGCCGCCCCCAGGCGGTGGACGGCGTGCCGTAGCCCGTGCCGACGAGCAGGTCGTGACGGTCGAGCGCGAGGCAGAGCGTGAGCCATTCCGAGGTCGATGCCTTGCCGTAGTCCTCGATCGACTTGTCGCCCGCCTTGATCGCGGCGAGCGCCTTGGTCTCCATGTACATGAATTGGTCTCCAGAGGGCTCAGCCCCTCGCCAAGCCGCCGCGCTGCGCGGCGGCCGGGACAGGGGCGGGCAGAATGCCCACCGCCTTGTCACCCCTTCGCGGCCCGGTAGGCGTTCGACCCCGCGTCCGCCTCGCGGGCAATCTCGGGGTGCCGCGCGCGGACCCGGTCGGCCCCGTCGCTCGTGCCGCCCCACACGCCCCGGCCGTACTCGTCCATCGCCACCCGCCACCACGCCTGGCGCGTGCCGTCGAGCGCGATGTCGGTGTCGCCCAGTGGGATCGCGGCATGATGGGTCAGGACGAGGTAGAGCCGGGCCATCGCGCGGCCGGAAGAGCAGCCCGCCGTCCCGCCCGTGGCGAAGGCCAGAATCTGGTCGGCGACCGTACCGGACTTCTGGCCTACGGTCTGGAGGTCCAAGGCGTGGCGGATCGCGCCCGCGCGGACGCGCGGGTGCATTGCAGTCTCGATGTCCATGATGGCCTCTCTGGCGAACCGCTCCCCAACACGTCACCGGAAGGATGACCGGCGACGTGTTGGGGAGCGGCGGGCCGTGGCCCGCCGGGTGCGCCGTCAGATGGGGAGGGACTTGTCGAGCGCGTCGTACTCAGCACGAGCGGACTCGAAGTCGGCGGGGCGCCCCTCGATCTGGGCGAGACGACGCAGGAGCAAGACGGCCTCAAAGTCGCCAGCGGTGCACTTTGCCGCCTCGCGGACGACAAGGCCGACGAGGTGCAGAACGTCGGGTGTAAGGCCCTCGCGACGCACTTCTTCCGCCGCTTCGTCGCATCCCTCTTGAGCGGCGACGGCGTAGTCCTGCGGCTGATAGTAAGGCTCGCCCGTCTCGATCGAGCCGCGCGCGAGCGAGAGGGTGGCGAAAACGAAAGATTCGCTGACGGGCTTGCTCATCGATGATGCCTCTTGTGTCGGGGTGTGAGGGGTGCCGTCGTGGCCGTCACTCTCCGGGCCGTCGCGATGCGCGACGGTCGGCAGAAGGGCGGGCATGGTGCCCGCCCGGTTCGTCAGGCGGCGACGTCGGCCGCGGAGCGTTGACGGTACGTCCCGACCTCGACGCCGAAGCGCTCTACGATCCTGTGGTTGTGGTTGTGGGCTTCGTAGGTGCCCTTGGGCATCCGCACCGCCACGAAGTCGCCTTCGCGACGCTGGTGGTCCGGCACCCTCTCCAGAACGATCGTCTCGCCTCCGATCTCCGAAATCTGGCGCGCGGCATCCGCGATCCCGTCCTCGTCGGTGATCTCGTCCGACCGTACGTGCACCGTACCGCCGAGCGTCAGCAGCAGGACGGGAGCGTGCTCGCTCCGGAGTTCCGCCACATGTGCCGCCTCGATCTCCTCGTCGGTGATCTCGTCGCCGACGACGTAGAATTCACGCATCGTCTCGGCGGTGTTGCGGACGTCGATGGCACCATAGGCGACACCCTCTCGGATCGCCTGCTTGAGGTCGTCGATGTCGGTGATGATCTGCTGCTCGCTCATGCATGTCTCCAAGTTGGGGTGTTGCGAGGGTGCCGTCGTGGCCGTCCCTCTCCGGGCCGTCGCAACGCGCGGCGACCGGGAGAAGGGCGGGCATGATGCCCGCCCGGATCGTCAGGCGTCCTCGACTTCGAAGAACCGCTCGACGGTCTCGGCGTCGGCGTACCGCTCGGCGAACTCGCGGGCCTCCTCGACGGTGACGGGGATCAGGCCCTCGCCGCCCTGTAGGCCGCCACTCACCCGCTCGGCCCATCGGGACCGCGCGCCACCTTCCCCAGCGAGGAAGAAGCGGCTTCCGGACGTGCGGTAGAGCGTGGTGTCCTCGTACTCGAAGTCGCGAGGGTAGCCGCGCTCGTGACGGCAGACCGTTTCGGCCTTGGTCGTGTCGTAGCGCAGGCCGCCGACGACTTTCTTGATGTCCATACTTTGCCTCCTTGTGGCTGGTTCGAGGGTTCTGGCCGTCCCCCATCGGGCCGCTTCGCGATCGGGAGCGGTCGGGTGGGAGGCGGGGATCAGACTACACCCCCTCCCGTCGTCCCCAGCGCCGCCAGCGCCTCGGCCAGCACCGCGCCGGGGTCGACGCCGAGGCGGTCGGCCTCCGCGGTGAGGCGGTCGGCCGGGTCCGCGGGGAGCCGCAGGAGGCGGGTCGCGGAGTGCCTGCGTCGGTAGCGCAGGCTGCGCTCCGCGTCGGTCATCGGGCGGTCGCCGATCGGCTTGGCGCCGCGGCGGCGGTCGGGGGTGTCGGTCTCGCTCATCGTGCCTCGTGTCTCGCCCCGTCATGTGACGGTGAGTAAAGCATGATGCAGCCCGACACGCGGCGTCAATCGTTTTTTCAAGACGAAAATGGTGACGTGGCGACTAGACCGAAGATCAACGCCATAGCATATCACTTGATCCTGCCCGAACCATCAATTGTTGACACGAGCGTACATGGAGTTTTTGAGGACGAGTCCTTTTGACGAGCGAGGAGTTGCTCAAGGACTCGCTAGAATCTCAGGATAGATACTTCTCAAAGCGGCAAGGACCCGAAGATAAACGCAAAGGACTCGCGATGGAACGGCGTAGGACTCGCAAGGATTCGAGCGGGCGACGGGGCGGCGGGAAGGATCGGCCGATCCGAGCGCTTCGAAGCAAGCCGGGGCGCGTCGGCGCGTCCCTTCAGGGCCGCAGGAGCGTCGGCCGGAGCGTCCCCGATCGGCAGCGGGCGCGGACGCTGGCGGGCACCCCGCCGCGGCCGGGGAAGGCGCGGCATAGCGCGGACATGACCTGCTCGGCGCCTGGCGCGTCCGTGGCGAGGATCATGAGGGCCGCGTCGGCCAGCGCCGCCCGGATCGCGTCGTCCGTCGCAAGCGGCGACCCGGCCTTGCCCGCCTCGCGCTGGCGCTCGCGCGAACGGCGCTTGGCCTCGCGCATGTACGCGCGACGCTCGTCGGCGGCCAGGTCGCGGACGGCGGGGGGGCTGGCCCGCCTGCTGCGCGGCCAGCGCGTCGTAGAGAGTGCGCAGGGGGTCGGCGACGGGGGCGGGCGTCGGCGGGTCCGGACTGGGGCTGCCGACCACCGTGCCTCGATCTGAACTTCTGCTCAACGGTAGTTTGACAGGTCAAACGTCAGAACGGGCAATCGGGATCGAGGTACGGTCGAGCCGACCAGCGGCCGGCCGCCTCGTCGCGCGCGAGCCGTTCGCAGAGCGCCAGCACACCTGACCAGTCGAGCCATCCGTCGCGGCCATCACGTACGCCAATGATCTCCTTGAATGCCTCGATCCGGGCACGCCGTTCCGGCGTCGCCGGCTCGCGAAGTCCGCTGAACTCCCGGCACGCTCGGTCGATCGTATCGGCCGCTGGGCGGCAGTAGCGGCCGTCCTCATAGATCCATTCCATCGCCTCGGCGGCGGCGATCAGCGTTCGACGTGCCTCCGGCTCGAAGCGCCACGGTCGCGGCGCGCGATCGGAGAGGATGCGGCGGACGAAATCCGGGAAGCGCGAAGCGCCGCCGTCCGCGTCGCTGACCGCCCGTTGGTAGGCTCGGGTCACCGGACGGGTGTCTCTGAGCGGCGTCTGAAGGGAGATGAAGTCCCTGAACTTATAGCCGTAGAGCGGCGAGCCGCCGGAAGCCCACAGCACCGCGACCAGGCAGCGGACTTCGAGACTGGTCCAGAACGGCCCGCCGACGATCGGCATGGGAACCGCAACGACGGCACGCGTCGGCTTCGCCGCGGCTGTCGCGAGGCGGGCGGCTGCGGCCTTCTCGGTCCATCTGCGGCCCCGGATCAGCGCGACGTGCTCGCCGTCCGCAACGGCGTAGATCGACAACGGCGCCAGGGTTGCGAGGGCGTCCAACAGACGCTTGCGCTGCGCGCGGGCCGTCCCCGCCTTCACCTCCGCGCCGGCCTTCGGCCACATGCGTTCGGCCAACTCGACGATCCGAACGACACGCTCGCCGTCGCCCGGCAGGACGCTCTCCACGAGGCTGCGCAGCTTCTGGGCGGTCGGGGACAGAGTCGCCGCGACCGCCTCCCGCTTCGGCTTCCCCCGCGCGACGGACAGAGCGCGCGCGACCTTCGATCGGCCGATCCCGAGCGTGTCCGCGACCTGCCGTGCCGGGACGGTCTTGCCCGCGTCCTCGGCCATCATCTCGGCCACCACGCGGATCGCGTGACGGTCGAGGGCGCGGCTCTCGAAGCTGCTCTTCGCGGGCGGACGCTTCCGGCGCTGGACGTACCTCTCGACCATGAAGCGCGCGACGCTCCTGGCCGTGGAGCGCACCTCGGCGTCGGAAAGCTCACCGCCGTCGGGACGGCGGTCACGCCAGCCGCGAAGCCCGGCATCGCCCCATGCAGCGATCTCATCGACCCGACGCTCCGACTTCGGCATCCGCCCCCATCGTTCGATCGCCTGCTTGCTCAGCCAAGCGAACGCCTCCGGCGCGACGCTCATAGATTCTTGACGATTGCGGCCCTGTCGCGCATCATCACCCCCGTACCCACACACATATGACCCGGCCGGGGTTGCACCCCCACATGGCCGGGTCGATGGGTCCAAGGGTCCGGGCGTATCGCCTCCGCGTCAAGCGCCCAACCACGGCGCCCGAGGTGGGCCGCACCGTCGCTCCGCTCCCCAGCCCTTCCCGACAGAATCCCTCTATACGATAAGGGCAAAACGGAACGCGGTAGCCGAAAGCCCTGTGGCGCAGGGCTTTGACGCATCTCCGGCTGTAACGCGTACTCTTCGTCGTCCGCTGGAATGCTTCGAGGTTCGAACCGTCTCGAACCTGTCCGATCGGGCCTACGAACCGCCGGGGTTGCGGAGCAGCATCCACGGCTCGACGCCCAGGCCCTCGGCGATCCGCTCGATGTTGTCGAGCGAGACGTTGCGCTCCCCGCGCTCGACGCCGCCCAGATAGGTCCGGTCCATCTCGATCTCCAGGGCGAACGCCTGCTGGCTCAGTCCGCGCGCGTTCCGGAGCGTGCGGATGTTGGTGGCGATGACGGATCGCAGGTGGCCGGGATGGACGCGCTTCACCGCGCCAAAGCACCCGATAGATGCATTTAAGGCGACGGGTTTTAAGCATCATTAGGATGGTGCCTTTAAGCATCATGGCGTCCGCAAGGATCGAAGCCCTTCCCCGCCACCGCTCACAAGGACTCACGTTGCGTATCCTTCCCGCCCTCCTGGCGACGCTGATCTGCGCGGCGCCCGTTCACGCCCGAACCCTCGACATGCCCGACGATGCAACCGCCTCGCTCCTGCGCGCCTACTTGGCGAACACCCCGCCGGACTTCGAGACCATGGCATCGAACTCCAACGCGGTCCGTCAGGCCTCTGAGTTCGATCGGGCGGCGACGCTCGCGTCGGAGGCCGATCGGCTGCGCCGGGACTACACGTCGATGGAGGAAGTCGACGGAATCGTGCTCCGGCTCTCCGATACGCTGGGCGAGTACGATGCGGCCGGCGGCGGCTTCCCGCTGCGCACCTTCGGCCCCGACATCTACATGCCGCTTGGCGACGCCCGGATCGTGTTCGACAACCACCGGGAGTTCGCCGTCTGGAAGCTTCCGGTCGCGGAGGCACGGGACGTGCTGGCGAAGACGGAACGTCGGGGACGCTCGATCGAACTGGAGCTGACGGTCCGGCCGTTCGCGGTTTCGCGCGAGCGCGACTACGGCGGCTCCGTGCGCACGCAGGTGCAGTCGGTCCGCATCAGCTCGGGCGGCAAGGCGCTCGGCGAGATCGTCTCCGACGAGCCGCCCCAGCCTGTGCAGCGGGCGGGCGCCGCGGCCGCCGCCGCCATCCCCGACGAGCGTCTGGACATGCTCGGCCTGAAGGTCGGGTCGTCCCATGCTGACTTCGTCAGGTGGGCGGAGAAGAATGGCTTCACCAGCGCGACGATGGACCAGCCGTGGGCGTTCGTCGCGGGACTGGACTTCACGGCCAAGCCCAAAGGCCTGCTGCCGGCCATGTTCTCGCCGAAGCCTTGGGGCGACTTCACTGCGATGCCCATCGTAGGGGGCGGGTTCGATTGCAGGAGCGAGATCGACAAGGAGAGGCTGTGCGGCACCGTGCAGTTCTCTCCGGAACCGACGATGGAGGCCAAGCGAGTGCTCTCCATGCGCATGGCGCAGACGATCGTCGGCCTGACGCCCGAGCAGGTCGTCGCCAAGCTCGGCGAGAAGTACGGGCCGCACACGGACGCCTTCGACGTGGTGGTGTCGGGTAAGGACGAGCACCGGGCGCGCCAGTATGTGTGGGGCGCTCCGTTCCCGCTCGACGACGATCGGAGCCGTGCCGTCAGCTTCGCCAGACAGGACAATAACTGGCAGATCGAGGCCGTGGTCTTCGAGCCAGAGGTGAACCGGACGGTGCTCCTGCTCCAACTCATCGGCACCCGGAACGGCGGCGACGCCCTGTCCGGCGCGTCCGACGTGCGACTGTGAGGGAGGCGGCGATGGCCAAGCTCATAGCGATCACCGGGACCGTCACCGAACTCAGCAACTCGGAGATCGGCAAGCATTGGACCGACTACGGAACGGTCCACATCCGCGGGGACGACGGGACGGTGACCCGCATCCAGAACGCGGTCGTGACCTCCGAGATGCCGAATGCGCTGAATGTCGGAACGCGGGGCACCTTCCACTTCCGCAAGATCCGCACATGGGGGCAGATCGTCGGGCGCAAGCGGCTTCTGGCCGCCTGCGAGGTGGACGGCACGCTGCGGACCGCGTCCATGCGTCAGGGCATCGTCATCTACGCCGTCTGCCTGATCCTGTCAGTCCTGCTCATCCCGATCGTGGTCGGTCTCGTCGCGTTCCCAATGGTCGCGGTCATGCTGGCCTCAATGATCCGGACGCAACGCCAGATCGCTACGCTTCGGCGGGCATCCCCCCTTGGCTCGGAGGTCCTGAATGTCCGCACGATCTGAGGTCCGCATCCTCGCAGCCATCGCAGTCCTGTTGTCCCTTCCGTCGGCTGCCGTTGCACAGTCCGACCTAGCGCGGTCGATCGCGGCCGGCGCCAAGCGCGGAGCCGCGCGCTTCGAGACCATCTACCGGGAGACGGGGATCAGCGGCGTCTCCGAGGCGGTCGAAGCCTGTTACCGCTCGCCGCGATCACGGCAGGGCATCGGGGCGCTGGCGGAGTGCGCCGGCCTCGAC
Organism: Aureimonas sp. AU40; assembly: GCF_001463785.1. Taxonomy (NCBI): domain Bacteria; kingdom Pseudomonadati; phylum Pseudomonadota; class Alphaproteobacteria; order Hyphomicrobiales; family Aurantimonadaceae; genus Aureimonas; species Aureimonas sp. AU40. Next base: position 91,231 of record NZ_BBWL01000033.1, on the reverse strand, counting down.
ATCATGGGGGCGAACGTAGACGGCCAAGCCGTCGCCAGCCTCGGCGTGCCGGGCTACGGCTTCTTTTCGGGGCCGGCACTGGAGAAGCGGGTCGCGGCCGGGATGAAGGCGGCCGGTCTGTCGAAGGTGGAGCGCCGCGAGTTTGACCGGGCCATCATGGCCTACCTGAACGGCAGCGCCGAGACCTCCACTGCCAGCGCGACACCTTCGGCAGCGGCCGAGGTCATGTCCCTCCGTTCCCTCGACGGGCTGCCCTTCGACCACAACGGGTCCGAGATGATCGTGGACGCCGCGAAGGGCGTGATCGTCTATGCCAAGCCCAAGGCCTCGATCGTCGGCACGGTGGAGCCGGGGACTGTCCTCTTCCGGGGCGAGCCATGGAGTCTCGATCCGCGGTCCTCGCCGATCCGTGGAAAGGCCTACGTGTTCCGGAAGGGCTGCGCGCCCGCCCCGTACGAGGTGCGTGGCACGTACCGCGGCGAGGGCTTCGTCCTGACAGGCATCGCGCCCGTGCGGGCCAAGGAATCGTGCGCCGTCACCGGCGCCAGCACCTCGTCGGGGAACGCGCGGCTGGCGTTCGAGAGCACCTACATGGACGAGTGAGGCACGATCGGAGACGGGCGGGCCATCGTAACGAACCCCTTCATGACGTAGCCAGCGTCTTGGCGTGCCCGTTCCACCAAGTGGAAGGTCAAGCGGGTCTTGAGCGAGGAGCGCAACGGATTGCTAGCCGGCCGCCAGCGCACCGTGCAGGAAGCGTACCAGCCGCTCATGATGAAGGTTCTGCGCGTCGGCTGAGAGCGGACCGTGGTCCTCGCCCTCGTCGTAGTGGACCTCCGGCCTGCGGCCATGCTGCCGGAGCCGCGCTTCGAGGCGACGCGTCATCTCCACGGTCCAGATCGCATCGCTCGTGCCAGCGCTGAGCATCAGTGGTCCGCCGTAGCGCTCGATCTCGATTGGCGCGGTGGGCAGCAGCGCGTACGACGACCGTCGCCACGTCCAAGCCCGTTGCGCGGGGTCCCAGGACCGCCAGTTCGGATCGTCCGCATCCCGCTCGCCCGCCGCGTCGAACCCCCCGCACACGACGTCGGGCGCGGCATGGACGGCGACGGCATCGGGCAGGCCGGCTATGCCGTCGCGCGCCATCAGAGCCGTCAGGAGAAGGGCATGCTCGGCCCCGCGCGAGGCGCCAACCAGCCCAACGCGTCCGTTCGACAGCGGATGGGAGCGCAAGGCAGCGAGCGCGTCCACGGAGCGGTCCAGCGGCACGTCGACGATGCGGCCGGCATGCCAGGGCGAGCCGCCGGTCGCGTAACGAAGCGGCAGGGCGAGGAAGCCGTGGGCGGCCAGAAGCGTGGCGGTGGCATCGATCCAGCCGGACCAAGCGCCTTCCGAGCCATGGAACAGCAACACGGCGGGAAACGGTCCCTCGTTCGACGGGGCATGGGCCGCACCGAAGGCGACGATCTCGTGCTGGATGATGCGCAGCATGTACGTGCTCCTCTGGATCAATCAGCCCACGCCTGTAGCATCACTACATTCGAACGGCTGCCTCTCTGTATCCGCTCTTGGGCAGGTTGGAGCATCGCATGCGACACCTCGAAAGGGTCGAGAGCGGATGGACCACTTCCGGGCATCCGCGTTCTCGGTGTCGATCGGCACGACCGGGTGGTTAGCGGATGGTCGGCTTCGCGGAGGAATGATCGGAAAGCTGCCGTTCTTCAGTGGTTCGTGGCTGTACCCGCCATTCGGTAAGTTGTTGGCGCTGCTCTGAGATGGGGAGAGAGACGCTTGTCGTCCGGCTTGTCGCCATAAAAATATGACGACGAATGTCATGTTTTGCGGTAGGCACGACCGGACCCGAGATATCCGGAAAGGCTGTCGGAACGTGGTGGCTGCCTCTTCGAAGGCCGACGATCTTGCCGGTATCTACCTGAGGGAGTGGCGCTCGCTGCTCTCGATCCTCCGGCGTCGGACCGGCTCGGTCGACATCGCGGAGGAGGCCGTTCAGGAGACATGGCTGCGCATCGCCAGCCCGTCGGAGACTGCGCCCGTAATCCTCGATCGACACGCCTATCTCCTGCGGATCGCCGGCAACATCGCGATCGACCTCATTCGTCGCGAAGGCCGACGCGAGGCTCTGCCGCTGACCGAAGCCGTTCTGGCGACCTTCGCCGACGCGGCACCGTCGCCCGAGGCGCAGGCGATCGACCGAGACGAGTTGCGGGCCCTGGTTCGCGCCCTGGCGCTACTCCCCCCAAAGCCGCGTCAGGCCCTCCTGATGGCGCGTTGCGACCAGCTTACCCATGCCGAGATCGCCGAGCGGCTCGGTGTGTCGTCCAGCATGGTGGCCAAGTATCTTGTGCAGGCGCTGCGCCATTGCCGCGACCATCTTCCCCGCGACCGCTGAGCCGCGACAACTGCAAGTTCGCTCGCGCCGTGTCGTCATAGGGTAGGGACAGGCTTGAGCCGTCCCGGGTGCGGAGCGAAGACGAACGGATGACGGGCGAAGGCGCAACGGGCTTGCAGGACCACGAAGACGCGCACCGCGAGTTGAGCGACGAGGCGATCAGTTGGATCGTCAGGCTTCGGTCCGGCGAAGCCAGCCTTGCCGAACACGATGCCTTCGCCACCTGGCGCCTGCGCAGTCCCGATCACGAGAGCGCGGCGCGGGACGCGGAACGCTTGTGGGGCCTGCTGGGTCCTGCGGGGGACGCCGAGAGGGACGGTCGGAAGCGGCGGTCGAGACGTGCCGTGCTCGGCGGCGCCGCTGGCCTGCTCATCCTGGCGGGCAGCGTCTACAGCCTCCGTCACACAGGCGGGAGCGGGATCGCGACCGCGATTGCGGAGCGCCGGACGCTCACGCTCGATGACGGCTCCACGATCGACATGAACGCCGCCACCCGCATGCGTCCGTCCTTCTCTCAAAGCCTTCGCCTCGTGCGCCTGGACGCCGGTCAGGCGACCTTCATGGTGGCGAAGGACGCCGCTCGCCCGTTCGTGGTGGAAACGTCCCGTGGCCGCATCCAAGCCATCGGCACGGTGTTCGACGTGAACCTCGGGTCGGAGGCCGACACGATCAGCGTGTTGGAAGGGCGCGTGCGGGTGGAGGGCGACCGGTCGGGCTCCTTCGAACTCGCCGCCGGGCAGGGCGCGCAAATCGGCGCGTCCAGCGCCCCGGTCGCGCCTCTCGACGTGGAGGTCGAGACGGCTTGGCGCCAGGGGCGGCTCCGGTTCGACGCCCGGCCTTTGGGCGATGTCGTGGCGGAACTCGGCCGCTATCGGTCCGAGCCCATCCTCGTTCTCGATCCCCAGCTCAAATCGCTATCGGTTACCGGCAGCTTCCGTCTCGACGACCCGGAGAGCGTCCTGTTGGCCATCGAGGCGACGCTGCCGGTCCGTGTCCACCGCCTGCCCTTCGTCACCCTCATCCGCTGATCGCAAAAAATCTCCGCTGCCGCTGCAAGATCGCCTGTCCCCCGTCGTCTTCCATGCAGGCGGGCCGCGATGGGGATCGCGCTCGCGGGGACATATCTGACGAGGGGTATCGAGCGTGGTCGGACGCAAGGAATCAATCCGTGGAGCTTGGCACGCGATGCTCGTGCTGTCGGGCGCCTCGATCGGCGCGAGCGTGCTGGCCATAGCGGCGACGCATGCCCAGGAGGCGGCTGTTGCCTACGATCTCCCGGCCCAGCCGCTCGGGCGGGCCCTGACGCAGGCGGCCGAACGGTCGGGCCTTCAGATCATCTTCTCCTCCGACCTCACCGAAGGGCGACGCAGCCCGGCGCTGCGTGGCTCGTTCACGCCAGCGGCCGCCATGGAACAGCTCCTGGCCGGGACCGATCTCGAGCCCGTCTTCGGGGCGGACGGGACGGTCACCGTGCGGCGGGAGGGCGCCGTGGAGGTGGAGGGCAGCGCTCAGGACGCTGCCCTTCCCGTCGGCGCCGGAGCGCCCACGGATGCGGTCATGCTCGACACGGTGGTGGTGACCGCTTCCCGCTCGCCCCAGCAGATCTCCGAGACCGCGCGCACCATCTACGTAGTGGAGGGCGAGGCGATACAGGCCCAGGCTCGGGCCGGCCAGTCGCTCCAAACGATCCTCGGGCAGCGCATTCCGAGCTTCGACGTGGCCAGCCGGGGCGCCCGCACCGCCTTCGGACAGAACCTGCGCGGCCGCACGGCCCTGATCCTGATCGACGGCATCTCGCTCAACTCGGCCCGCGGCCTGTCGCGCCAGTTCGACTCGATCGACCCCTTCAACATCGAGCGCGTCGAGGTCCTGTCGGGCGCGACCGCCATCTACGGCGGCAACGCCACCGGCGGCATCATCAATATCATTACCAAGACGGGCGAGAACGCCGAGGCCGGCCTGCACGGCGAGGTGATGGGCGGCATCGAGACCGGCTTCCAGTCGGGCCGCGACCGCGACCTCAAGGGCGGCGCGGCGATCACTTGGAAGGACGACACATGGGATGCGCGGATCTCGCTCGCGGGCCGCGACTATGGTGCCTACTACGACGGGTCGGGCACGCTCCTCATTCCCGACATCACCCAGACCTCCTACGCCTACAATTCCAGCATCGATCTCATGGGCTCACTTGGCTACCAGATCGATCCGGGACGTCGCCTTGAGGTGACGGGGCAGTTCTACGACAGCGGGCAGGACAGCCCGATCGGGCTCTACTTCGGCCCCAACCTGTCGGCCTTGCGCAACCCGTCCCTGTTCGAGACGCGCGAAGGCTACCAGTCCGACGTCGACCCTCAGACGAAGCGCTCGCTTCTCAACGCCAGCTATTCCGACGAGGACGTGTTCGGCCAACAACTCCTGCTCCAGGCCTTCTTCCGCAACGAGGAGATCGGCTTCCACCCCTTCCCCGGAACGGCCGGGCGCTCGCTCTACTTCGGCGCCAGCCAGCAGGACACGGACTACTACGGCTTCAAGGCCGCGCTGGTCGCCAAGCCCCTCGACCGGCTCTCGATCACCTACGGTGTCGACGGCGACGTCGACGACTTCTCCGCGACGCAATCGATCTTCGACAACCGGATCGCGGCCCAGAGCGGGGCTTTACGTTTCCAGACGCTGGGGGTGACGGGACTCTACCCCGACATCAAGGTCTCGACGCTGGCGAGCTTCGCGGACGCCAAGTTCGAGGCGACCGATAGCCTGACCCTGTCCGGGGGTGTGCGCTACCAGTATGTCCATACGGACGTGTCGGACTTCGTCGGCGCTGCTCAACAGACGCAGATCCTTCTGGGGCTCGGCCGCACGGCCGACGCCATCCCCGGCGGCTCGATCGATTACGGCGCGACGCTCTTCAACGCGGGCGCGACCTACGCCCTGACCGATGCCAGCCAGATCTACGCCAATTTCTCGCAAGGGTTCGAGCTACCCGATCCCGGCAAGTACTACGGCATCGGCACCTACGCGCTTCGGGGCAGTCGCTACGTCCTCCTGAACGGTGTCGACGTCGCCTCGTCCGCGCTTCAGGAGGTGAAGACAAACTCGTTCGAGGGCGGCTACCGCTTCGACGATGGTCTGTGGAACCTCCAGCTCGCCGGCTACTACTCCCTGTCCGACAAGGTGGTGGACATCAACCGCCAGACCCTGACGATCGACGTGCGCGACCAGGACAAGCGTGTCTACGGCTTCGAAGCGGGCGGTGGCGTCCAGCTTCCCTACGGCTTCGACACGGGCGCGAACCTCCATCTCGTGCGCACGGAGATCGACCGGAACGGCAACTGGCTGCGCGACACGATCGGTACCAGTAGCGTCTCCAAGCTCGGCGGCCATCTCGGCTGGACCAACGAGGCGTTGAGCGTGCGGCTGGATGGACAGCACACGTTCGATCTCTCCGACGACTTAGGCGGCGAGATCGAGGGTTACACGCTGTTCGACCTGACGGGCTCCTACCGGTTCGCCGAGCAGGACCTGACCGTCGACTTCGGCGTCCTAAACCTCTTCGACAAGGACTACACAACCGTCTGGGGGCAGCGCGCCGCCAACCTCTACGGCGCGCTCGCAAGCGAGGCGATCTTCGACTATCGCGGCCGAGGCCGGACCTTCTCTGTCTCCATGTCCAAGGCGTTCTGATGACCGCACCTCTCAGCGGGGTGGCACGGGTCGCCCCGGAGGGCCGGCTCTACGCCGTCCTTGGCGGGCTCTATCTGGCGCAGGGCGTGCCAACCTACCTTCTCCTGGTCGCCCTGCCGCCGCTGATGCGCGAGGGCGGCGCGTCGCGAACGGCGATCGGCCTCTTCTCGCTCTTGATGATCCCGCTGATCCTGAAGTTCGCCTGGGCGCCGCTGGTGGATCGCTTTTCCCTGGTGGCGTCGCTCGGGCACCGGCGCGGCTGGATCGTGCCGACGCAGGTGCTGGTGAGCACTGGCATCGCCGCCATGGCATTCGTTTCCCCGAGCGACGTCGGGGCGATCTTCGCGATCGCGACCGCGATCACGCTTCTGTCCTCGACACAGGACATCGCGACCGACGGCTACGCGGCACGCATGCTGACGGCGCGCACGCGTCCCGTCGGCAACGCGATCCAGGCCGGCGCGGTGGCGCTCGGCGTGATCCTCGGTGGGACGCTGGCCTTAATTCTCTTTGGATACCTTGGTTGGCGCGTAACGCTCCTGACGGTTGCCGTGCTGTCGCTCCTGCCGCTTCTGGTCACGCCGTGGATGGGCGAGGAGGAGACGGATCCCAATTCGGCCGGGACCCGTCCCTCGCTTCTCGCGTTCTTCCAGCGTCCGGATGCGTGGGTTCTTCTGGGCTTTGCACTGACCTACCGGGCGAGCGAAGGCCTCGTGCGCGGCATGGAGGGGGCCTACCTCTTGGATGCCGGCCTGCCGGTCGCCTGGATCGGCACCCTGTCGGGCGCGGCAGCCGCGACGTCGGGGCTGCTCGGCGCGCTCGCGGCCGCGCTCGCGATCCGGCGCCTCGGCCTGACCGCGACGCTGATCGGTTTGGGGGCGCTGCGCACCCTCTGCTTCCTGGCCTTCTCACTGAACGCCTTCGCGCTTTGGCCGGGCGTGGAGGTCGCCATGGCGGCCTCGGCGTTCCAGACCTTCCTGCGCTACATGGAACTCGTCGCCCTCTATTCGCTGTTCATGGGCTTGGCCTCGCGCGACCAGCCGGGCACCGACTTCACGCTCCTGACCTGCGCCGAACTGGTGGTCTACATGGCCGGCTCGTCGCTGGCCGGCTTCGTCGCCGATCTCTTCGGCTACGCCAACCTCTTCGCGACCGCGACCATACTGTCCGGTCTCGGGATCGCCGTAGCTTGGATGCTGCTCGCTAGGCTGCCGCGACCGAGCGTTTGAATGTCGGCTTTCGGGAATGCTCTGACAGTCCCGGAACGACGTAGAGGGGTCGGAAGCGGATGAACCGCTTCTGGCCTACCGCTTGACCCAATAGAGTCCGATGCGTGGATCGCGGTCTAGCCTGCCTGTCTCGTACAACTCACGGCGCAATAAGGCCCAATCGCCGAAGGTATGCAGCTCTTTCAATAGCTCGTTGACCTCCTTTTCAGGGTAGCGACGATCTCCATCGAAATGACGAAGAAGATGGTTCAGGACCAACTCTTTGTCGGCTGCCTTACGAGGCCAGCGTGTCACTATACCGCTTGCGTCTATCAGAGCTGTCATCGATCACGATCCCTTCCGTGGCTTCCTCATCCCATGACTTCTAACTGGCCGATCGAACAATGGAACGACCGCTTTCGGGATCGTGGTGCAGTGTCGGAGACGTCTCGAAGGGGTCTATAGCGGCGGTTCGGCGGGACCGTGCCTCGGCCACGATGCGAGAAACGGTCGGCTGGCTTACCCCATAGAGCCTCGCCATGTCGGCGGCGGTCCTGCGCCCCGACAGGACGCTCTCCGCGATCTCCTCCCGCTGGCGCTGGCCGAGCTTTGGTCGACGCCCGCCGACGCGACCCTCGGCCCGCGCCTGACGAAGACCGGCCGCCGTCCTCTCGCGAATGAGTCCCCGCTCGAACTCCGCGAACGCCCCGATCATGTGCGCCATCATCCTGCCGGCCGGGGTGGTCGTGTCGATGGCCTCCGTGAGGGAGCGGAAGCCGGCCCCAGCAGCTTCCACCTTCTCCAAGATCGTCAAGGCGTCGCGGAGGGATCGCGATAAGCGATCCATTTTCCAGACCACGAGCGTGTCGCCCGGCCGAAGGTGGTCGAGCAGCCGATGGAGTTCCGGGCGTTCCCAGCGCCCGCCTGATGCGACCTCCTCGTAGACCCGCTCGCATCCGGCTTGGCGCAGCGCGCGGGCCTGCGCGGTAGTGGACTGATCTTCATTGGTTGAAACGCGAGCGTAGCCGAGGAGCACCGAGGGAGCCTTTCGCAAACGGCCGTTTGGGGACGGGCGCGACGCGCTGCGGTCGCGCCGAGCCTTCGGCCTTTCACAATCCTCTTGCGCTGGCTCCGCATCCCGCAAGAGGTTTCCGGAAGACGTGATGGCAGCCCGCTACCGAACTGTCAGGGCCTGCTAAGGTCGCCACAACCTGGGAGGGATCATGAAGCTTCTGTCGGCTAGCATACGCAACTTCCGCTCCTACCGTGACACGGTATCGATCGGGTTCGGGAACTTCACAGCGGTGATCGGCCGGAACGACGTGGGCAAGAGCACTCTGCTCGAAGCACTGGAGGTCTTTTTCAACCATCAACTCATCAAGCTCGACCAGGACGACCCGTGCGTCCACGGGGCGGACAAGGTCATCGAGATCGGGTGCGTGTTCGACAACCACCCAACGGAACTCACGATCGACGCCGTGTCTCCGACGACACTCGAGGCGGAGTTCCTACTGAACCGGGACGGGCGGCTGGAGATCGTGAAGCAGTTCGACTGCTCGGGGCGGACGGTCAAGGAGGCGGTGTTCGCGCGCGCGAGTCACCCGACCCACGACAAGCTCCGGGACCTCCTGAAGCTCAAGAACACGGACTTGAAGGCGAGAGCGACCGAACTGGGGGTGAAGAAGGGGGAAGCCATCGACTTCCGGTCGAATGCCGCCCTCCGCCGCGCCATCCGCGACGCGGTAGGCGACGAGGCCCGAGAGGAAACCTTGATCCCTCTCGCGGCCGAGGACGGCAAGAAGGTGTGGGACCAGTTGGAGAAGCATCTGCCGGCCTTCGCCCTGTTCCAGTCGGACCGGCCGAGCCGGGACGATGACCGAGAGGTGTCAGACCCCATGAAGGTCGCGATGGCGCTCGCCTTGAAGGAGGTCGAGGCCGAACTGAACGCGATCAAGGACCGGGTGCAGGCCAGCGTCATGGAGGTTGCCGAAAGGACCCTCGCGAAGCTCCGTGAGATGGACCCCGCACTCGCCGGGCAACTCACCCCGACCATCAAGACCGAGCCGAAGTGGGACGCCTTCAAGCTGAGCCTAACGGGCGACCACCAAATCCCCATCAACAAGCGTGGTAGCGGTGTCCGCCGTCTCATCCTCCTGAACTTCTTCCGAGCGGAGGCGGAGCGCCGACGCGGGGCGGACGGTTCGAGGAATGTCATCTACGCCGTCGAGGAGCCGGAAAGCTCGCAGCATCCAGACAACCAAGTGATGCTGATCAAGGCTCTCCTCGCCCTCGGCGAGGACCCCGGCACGCAGGTGTTGATCACCACCCACGTGCCTGCGGTGGCGGCCATGGTGCCCGTCGACGCGATCCGGCTCGTCAAGCGAGACGGGGACGGTCACCCTCGTCTCTGGGTCGGCGGCGACGACGTGTATCGCGAGACCGCGGAAGCCTTGGGGGTGCTACCGGATCGGCGAGCCCGTGTCGCGGTGTATGTCGAGGGACCTCACGACGTGACGTTCCTCACCATCATGGGGCGCCTCTACCGCAGCGAGGATGCTGGTCTGATCGACCTAGAGAACGACCACCGCGTGGCGTTCGTCCCGACCGGAGGAGGGAACCTCAAGCACTGGGTAAACAAGCAGTACCTCCGGAACGCCGAACTGACCGAGGTCCACATTTACGACCGGGATGACCAGCAGAATCCCAAGTACGGCGAACAGGTCGCTGCCGTGAACGCCCGGCAGGGGCGGGACATCGCCTTTCTGACCGACCGGAGGGAGATGGAGAACTACCTTCACCCCGACTGCGTGACGGCCACCTTCGGGGGATGCCCTGCCTTCACCGAGTGGTGCGACGTTCCAACACTCGTGGCCGAGCAGGTCCATGCCGCCAGCGCGTCGCCGAACCCCTGGGGGACGTTGGACCCGGAGAAGCAGTCGAAGAAGGCGTCGCGCGCCAAGTCGCGCCTGAACCAGGAGGCCGCGGCTGCGATGACGCTGGTCCAACTCAAGGCGGTCGACACGAACGGCGAAATCCTCGGGTGGCTGGTCGCGATCCGCGAGCGGGCGGATGCCTGAACGGCTTCGCCGGCCGCTGTACTGACTGGCGGCCTGCGTTGTCCTTCTCCGTTAGGACCTCCCCGTTTTCCAGTCCCGCAAGGACCGAAGCGAAGCGGGCGTAGGGGCGCCGCGTCGCCTAACAGGCACCGAAGGTGCCCCAGCGCCTGTGTGTCAACGGGGATGGCCTATCCCTCGGGCGCGATCGGCTGCCCTCGCTTCTGCGCCATCACCCCCGCCGCGTTGGCCGCGACGTGGTCGAGCAGCACTTCCGCGCCCCGCTCCAGGTAGCGTCGCACCACGGCCCCGTCGACGAGGAGGAACTGCAAGTGCGTCGCCGTCGTGATCTCCCGCGCATAGGCCAGCGCCTCGCTGGAGAAGTCGCTCGTCGTCACCACGGCCACGACGTGCGCCTTCGAGTAGATGGCAAGCCCGACCTCCTTCGCGACGTCGCCGAGGGCGACCCTTGAGCCTACGCACTTGCACTGGAAGTTCCAGCGCGAGAACAAGAGGTTCTTGCCCTCTGCGGTCAGGTCGACCTCGGCGTGAGCAGTGTCGCGGCTTCGCAGGCGGAACGCGCGGGGCTCCAAGCCTATGTCGATGATCATCCGCAGGGCCAGAAGCTCCAGCCCCAGGCCCCGGTCGTAGGTTTCCGAGCTTTCGAGGAGCCGCTGCACTTCTGACCGGGGCGTGTCGATCCGCGCGCGCAGGTCGGCTGGGACGACCTGGTCGAAGTCCGGCACGATCGACGCCAGAGGGATGCCCATAAGCTTGGGCGAAGGCGTGACCGCGCCGCTCTTTCCGCCTCGTCCCGAAGACCCGGAGGCTGGAAGCTCCAGCCAGCCGCCGTTGGCGAGCGGCTTGAGGACCTTCGCGCGGAACTGGTCCTCGTCGAAGCGGGCGCGGTGGTCACGGAGACACTCGTCGATGACACGCTTGGCCGGAAGTTCCGACGCCCCCTCGGCCTCGGCCACGCGCCGAAGGATCTGGAGGAAGATCTGCTGGCCGAGCGGCAGGTCGGCGAAGTCCGAACGCTCCGTAGCCGAGATGCCGAGGACGGCCTTCATGACTTCCTCGTCGGGCTGCGGGTTCTCTCTCCCCTCCTTGGTGAAGAGGCCCCCGTGCACCATCCAGTTCAGGAGCGTGGTGTGGTCCGTCGTTCCGACCGACAACCCCTGAATGCCCCCGCTCTCAAGTTCGCGCTTGAGGCCGTCCTTGCTCACGGGATCGCCACGCGCGTTCAGTGACCGCACGGCGTCGACGACTGCCATCCCGTTCCTAGTGTCGACGATGTGACGGACGAGAAGCCGCGACGCCGCGACCGCGTCCGGGGCCGCGCGTACCCTTTCCCCAGCCGCCGTCAGCCCGAGCGGCGAGCGGATCATCAAACCAAGGCTCGTCAGGGTCGCCGAGACGTTCGTCTTGGCGCGCTTGTTCCCGGCCCCCTTGAAGAACTCGGCGTCCCATGCGGCTGCGACCGCGTCGAAGTCGGGGGCAAGCTCGGCTAGCGTCTCAAGCGGCCGCCGAACGTCACCGATGATGCCCGGGGAGAAGTCATTGAAGGACGGGAGGCGGCTCAAGCGGCGTCCCTCAACGGCACCCCGATCGCCTCCGCAACGCTCCGGCCGACGGCGGCCGCCAGCGGCGGCGGGACGGCGTTCCCGATCTGGCGCCACTGCTGCTCAACGGTCCCGGCAAGCTCGAACCCGTCGGGGAAGGATTGGAGCCGCTTGATCTCGGAGACCCGCAGGATTCGGTTGCGCCAGTGGAACGGCCCCATGTTGTTGGACCGACGGGCCTGGATCGTCCACGACGGCATTGCGGGGCTCAGCTTGAGGAGGAACGACCAGTACCGTCCGCGCCACTTGAACTGCGGGTCCGGGTGGCCGCGCTTGTCGGTGAAGAACAGGTAGTTGTCCCCCGGCGGCACCTGACGGAGCAGATCGTGGTGCCGTCCGCCCGCGAAGTGCCCGACGTCGGAGGCGTTCTCCTCGGTGTCGAGGTCCGTCAGCACCTCGCCTGCGGTGATCCAAGGCAGGAGGCCCTTCGACGGGTCCTTGGAGTGAGTCGGAGCCGGGAGCCTGACCTTGCGGTCTAGTGTCCCAACGACGAAGCAACGCTCGCGGATCTGCGGCACGCCGTAGTCCGCCGCGTTCAGGACGCCGGTCGTCACCTTGTACCCAAGCCGCTCCGCCCGGTCGACGATCGTGTCCAGCGCGTCGGCGTGCACCTTATAGGCGAGGCCCTTGACGTTCTCCAGGACGAAGGCGCGGGGGCGGACCCAGTCCAGCATGTCGAGGTAGCCGTTCACGGTCTCCCAGCCGTTCGGGTCGTCCAGAGCCCGCAGCTTCTCCTTTCGGTAGAAGCGGCTCTTCGAGAACGGGGGGCAAGGCGGCCCGCCGGCCACGAGGTCCACCTCGCCAACTCGCCCGCCAAGGGCCTTCACGACGTCGTCGCGCGTCAGGGACCCGATCCGCCCGACGAGGAAGGCCGTCGCCGGCATGCTCCGCTTCCATGTGGTGGCGCAGAGGGCCTCCGCGTCGGAGGCGAGCACTGTCCGGAACCCTGCCTCGTGCAGGCCGAGGTCGAGGCCACCGCAGCCGCTGAACAGGCTGACGCTTCGCATTCCCGTCTCCTATCGGTCGACTGTGGCGAGGACGGCCTCGACCATGCGTCTGGCAAGCGGCGGCGGCACGGCGTTGCCCATCTGCCGAACTCTCTCGCGTCGGCTGCCGAGGATGCGGTAGTCACGCGGAAACCCCTGCAAGGCAGCAAGCTCGACCGTCCGAAGGCGCCGGTTCGCCCAATGGAAAGGACCTGTCCAAGGGCCGGGCGAGGCCGCGATCGTCCACGACGGGCGGTCGGGAGAGAGCTTCAGGAGGAAGTTCCAGAAGCGCGTCTCGGTGACGAACGTCGGATCTGGATGCCCGGCCCACGCCGTGTGCGCTTTGTAGTTCCATCCCGGCGGCACGGCGCGCAGGTGCTCCGCCCATCGTCCGGAGACCAACTCCTCCGGCTCGAAGAACTCAGGCCGGTCGAAGCCTTCGAGCGCCTCGCCTGCGGTGATAGCCCGAGGCAGTAGAAGCTCGTCCTTGAGCGAGTGCGTCGGGTTGGGCGCGGTCGGCGCGGACTTCTTGGACCCCAGCAGGAAGACGCGCTCGCGCGTCTGCGCCACGCCGTGCTCGGCGGCGTTCGCGGTCACCTGCGTGACGTGGTAGCCGGCCACCTCGGCCGCGTGCCGGAAGCCGTCCAGAACGGGGCGGTTACGAGGATGCTTGATGCTTGGGACGTTCTCGAACACGAAGCCGTCCGCGTTCGCCTCGTAGATCAAACGCCAGAACTCCTCGACGAGCGTCCGCCGCGCGTCGGGACGCGCCTCGGTGGGGGCTGGCGGACGCTCCATCGCGACGCCCGCGGCCCGAGCGCGGCGGTAGCGGGACTCCTCGCCGTCCTCGACCCAGTAGGCGGCCTTCGAAAAGGGCTGGCATGGGGCGCCCCCGACCACGATCAGCGGGTCTCCGGGCGCGAGCCGGGCGGCGGCGCGAAGGTCCAGCCCCGTCACCGCAGCCACGTCCCCCTCAAGGACCTCGCCATGGAAGGCGGCGTTCGCGCGCAGCGTCCGGCAGGCGACGGCGTCGATCTCCACGGACGCGCGCACGTCGCACCCTGCGGCCGTCGCGCCGACGCTTAGCCCGCCCGCGCCGGCGAACAGGTCGATGACGGGAAGGCGGGCGGCACGGGACCGGCGGCGCGGAGCCGCAACGGATCGTCCGGCGTCGGAAGCTATTGGCTCGGCGGAATGGTCCAGAAGGTCCATGCCGTCAGTTCCTGCCTAGGTCGAGCGGTAGCTGGGCGTCGCAGCCCCGCTCCACCAACTGGTCGACGGCATGGCGCACGAGCCAGGACACGCTGACCTTATGCCGGGCGGCAAGCTCCTTCAGAGCGCGCTCCTGCTCGCGGGAGAGCGAGGCCGTCACGCGCACGGCACCATCCTGGCCGACAACCGCCATACCCGCCTCCGCTGCAATCTGCTGCACTGTTCTGCACGGAAGATGGGTTCGGTACAACGGAGGGGGGCCTTAGATCACAGAAATCGATCGACATTGAACCCGACGGAGGGTTCCCAGGGCTGACTGCGGAGCACGGCGAACTTCCGCCTCCTTCACGCGCGATGTGGAGGCACGGACAAGGTCAGCCCCGAGGTCCGGAGCGCCGTCATGCGCGCCATCCGTTCGTCGAATACGAAGCCCGAGCGGGCGGTCCGCTCCATCGCGCACGCGATTGGACTGTGGTTCCGCCTGCATCGAAGGGACCTCTCAGGAACGCCCGACCTTGTCCTGCCGAGGCACCGCACCGCCGTCTTCCTTTCCGAAAACGCGGACGGATCACTGGCAGGCCAAGTTCGACCGTAACGTCGCCCGCGACGCGAAGGCGCGGAGTGAACTCGCGGCGCTGGGCTGGAAGGTAGTCGTGGTGTGGGAGTGCGACGTGAAGAACCATAAGGCTGTACGCGCGATCCTACGTGACACGCTCTCGTGCAACAGTCCCGCATAGACATCGCAAGGCTGAGGCGGCCGAGAACTAGGCTGCTCGTCGGCGGCAACAGTCACGACATGCGCGACGGCAGCCCGTCCCAGTTGTCCAGTCCGAAGGGCCGAAGCGAAGCGGAGCAGGCGGAGGCGCCCCGCGCCCCTCAGGAGCGCCGTGGGGCGCGCCGGAGCCTGTGCGTCAATGGGGGCGGGCGGGGTCAGGAGTGAGGCTTCGTTCACTACCCGACGAGCCTGACGTGAGGAGGTGAACGTTCCTTCATCACCGTTCGCGACAGTGAAGGTCCATTCACTGGACGGGACATCGCATGAAAGCTGTCGAAATCTTCGCCGGGGCTGGCGGCTTCTCGCTCGGGCTCAAGCAGGCGGGCGTCGAGGTGCTCGCTGCGTATGACTTCGAGCCGAGGGCGATCGCGGTGCATGAGGCGAACCTCGCCCGCCCACTCGACAAGCTGACCGGCCGCCGCCGAAGCAAGGTCGCGAACCTCGGGCGAGGCGACGCGGCGCAGCCCGATCTCGGGGACCTTCTTGCGGCCGCGCCGAGGATCGCCGCCTTTGCACCCGACCTGATCGTAGGCGGCCCACCCTGTCAGCCCTGGTCGTCGGCGAACAAGAACACGTCGACGCCGAAGGGCGAGAAATCGCCGAACGCTGCCTTAACGGAGGCCTTCTCGATCATCGTGACCCACGCGAGACCGAGATTTTTCGTGATGGAGAACGTACCCCGACTTCGAAGCTTTGACATGTACCGTCGCATCCGGGAAGTGTTCCATCGCGCTGGATACGGACTGACGGAAGCGGTGGTCGACGCCTCATGGTACGGCGTCGGGCAGGCCCGCCGGCGCCTCCTGCTGTGCGGTTGCCTGGGTGAGGACGACGGGTGGCTGCTCGACCACATCGAGGCGGCGAAGCAGCCTCGCCGGACGAGCGTCGCCGACGTGCTGGGTCCCGACTTCGGGGCGGTCTTCTTCCGCCGCGGTCACAACGACGGGGAGCGGCGGTCGATCTGGCTAAGCGCGGAGCCGAGCCCGACGATCACCTCTGGCTTCCGCCGTCGTGCAGGCCAGAAAGGGTACAAGGTCCGGAAGGCCGACCGTGAAACCTACGAGCGACTGAACGACGCGGGGAAGGCCGAGCTCCGTCGGGCCTACTGGCAGAAGCCAGGTGGCAAGAGCAGCCGTGGCACCCGCGACGTCGACCAGCCCGCGCCGACGTTCCTCGGTGGCGCTCTGACACCTCCGGTTCCCAGCTACGAGCTGAAGGAGGGGGATGTCCTGCACCCGTCGTCACTTCCTATCATGACGATCGACCAAATGTCCCTGATCGCGGGCTTCCCGTCGGACTGGAACTGGTCTCCCGCAGGCTCCGACAGCGCGAAGACGCAGATGATTGCCAATGCGGTCGCCCCGCCCGTGGGGCGCATGATCGCCACTTGCATTCAGGACTACGCGGCCGGGACGATCCCGCAGAAGGAGGTTCGGCTGCGGGACGGGTACAAGGGTTGGCTTGAGAAGAAAAACCACCTGACCGACGACGCTGTGGCCCAACTCCTGACGGACACGCGGGCGGTTTACCGTCTGCTCGGCCAGCGCGAGCTGGAAGACCTCGACCATGCGCTCGCGCGCTTGAAGAAGGTTCCTGCGTTCGCGGCCTGCAAGGCGGCCCGGCGGTCCAACCTCGTCCGATCGCTCCGCTACTGGGTCCTGCACGAGGAGTACAGACTGGAGGTCGCGCGCGAGGGTCGCATTCGGCGGTACGGCGCCGACATATCCCGATGGGACTTCTACGGGCCGAAGGAACAGAAGGCCAAGGGCAAGGTGGGCGACGTCGCGGCCGTAGGGTGACAGACCCTCTCCCGGTCCTTGCGGACCGGCTCCTCCCCTCCCCGGAGGGGAAGGGCTCACACCCCTCGCGGGGCGTCGTCGATCCGGCCGGCTCGCGACGGCTGCGCCGTCACTCCCCGTCCGCGGTTCGAGCAAAGCGGACTCGCTTTGTCCTGAACGGTCGCACCTGCATGGGTCCCTTGCTGTTGAGGTAGGGCGCTAGGTCCAAGTCCTTCGGCAGCGCCATGGCCGCCAGGACCTCGACCTCATCGGCGCGCAGGCGCTTCGAGCCGTAGGAGGCCTCGACAGATTGCGGGACGTGCCCGGTCTGGAGACTGGAAGTCCGTGGATCGATCTTGGCGATGCGGAGGAAGTCCTTGGCGGTGTGGCGCGAGGAGTGGAAGACGGCCGACAGGCGGTTGTGCAGCCCGCAGGCCCGAAGGCGCGCGCCCTGCCGCTTGGAGGCGGTGTCCGCCGGGTCCGCGATCTTGTGATGCAGGTGCGGGAACACCCAGTCGGAATCCGGTCGATTCTTGGCGTAACGGATGAATCCGACGTCTGTCAGGGCTTGGTGCAGGGCGAACAGGCGGCGGCTCCCCTCGTTCTTCACCTGCCGTTCCTGGTCCTTGCCGTTCACCAGCAGGTATCGGGAAAGGTCGGCGGCCCAGAGGCCCGGCTGCACCTCAACGATGTCTCCCCCTTGAAGGTAAGCAAGTTCGCCGATCCGGGCGCCGGTCAGCGTCCCGAGCAGGGGGAGCCAGTAGTCGTCGGGTCGATCCTCAAGGACGGCGCTCGCGAACCAGCGGTTCAGGTCCGCCACCGCGAACGGCTCGCGCACCACGGCCTTGGGGGCGTGTCTCGGTGCCTTCACCCGCACGTCGGCGAAGGGGCTGCGAAGGGTCAGGTCCATCGCCAACCACCCGAACGCCCCGGCGATGGCCTGACAGTAGCCGAGGATGGTCGTCTCGGAGCGGCAGGGTGGGACAGCCTCGCCGCGAGCTCGCGCTGCCGCGACCATGGCGACAACCTCGGCGGCGGTGCGCCCCTTGTAGGCCGGGAACTTCATCCAGTTGGTCGGAAGGTCGGCCAAGCCTTCGGCGAAGGTGCGCAGGTCGCGGGGGACGTAGTTGGCCAACGGCTTGTCCCCGACGATGGAGATGAACTCCCTGAGCTTGCTCCGCAGGCCGTTCACGTAGGAGGCGCCCCGGTCGTCCTTCGCGACGGACTCGACGTAGCTTTCCATGCACTCGCTGAGGAGCGGCAGGGGAGGAGCTTCCGGAACGGGCGGAGCGGCCGGTGCGTCAGACACAACGTGAACCATGGGCGCGCGATTCAAGATGCTGTCGTACGTTCGCCGTTCGGACACCCACGCCGAGTCGTCCAGCGCCATCGCCATGCCGATGCCGTCCAACCGTTTCCGAACAGACTCCAGGGCCTTGCGCTTCGCCTCGTAGCCGTGGGCGGCCTCGCGGTGATGCGCCGCCAGCGCCCGCGACGCGGGGTCGTCGTGCATCTCGTAGTCCGCGGCAGACCGCTCCGACGAGGCCTTGAGACCTGCCCATCGTGTCTCGCGCTCGATCGCGTCGAGTTCAGAGGCGAGCGCCCCGAGGCTTCGGTTCAGGGTGTCGCGATCGGCCATGCCTGCGTCCAGAAGTGCGTGACAGTGGGCCGCGAGCGTAACCGCGCGGCGTTGCGCTTCCGTTGCCGTCAGAAGGCCGAGAGGAACGCGGATCGGCGTCCGCCCCAAGAATTCGACGTGGGCAGCAGGGACTCGAAGCTGGAAGCGCCAGCCGCTGGGGCGCCGGGAGAGGTACACGTTGGGTTCCGCCCTGGGTACACGGCTGGGTACAGCCGGGGTTCAGGCGGGAAATTCTTCAACAATTTCAATGGGTTGTTGTGGCGGAGAGGGAGGGATTTGAACCCCCGATGCCCTTGCAGGCATGCCGCATTTCGAGTGCGGTGCATTCAACCACTCTGCCACCTCTCCGTTTGAGGTCGGCTCCGAGAAGCCGCTAGCGCATGCGCTTGGTGTGGTCGGCGCCAGTGGCGCTGGGAGGGTGCTTAACCAACTCTCGGCGGTGTGACAAGAGCCAATTTGGGCGCTTGTCGCAAATCTGCGATCTTCGGCTGAGCCATGGGGAAATGCGGTGTCCAAGGCTGGTTCGAGGCTGGAGTGAAGCCTTGGAGGTGAAGAAGAGGCGACGCCTGCCGGCTGACGATGGACGAATGGGTGGCCGAGTTGGCGCACCTATCAACATACAACGAGGAGGGCTTGTCGATTGGCCAGCGTTGGGGCCTGCTCCTGGCACCCTGGCACCCTGGCACCCTGGCACCCTGGCACCCTGGCACCCTGGCACCCTGGCACCCTGGCACCCTGGCACCCTGGCACCCTGGCACCCTGGCACCCTGGCGTCGCCTTATCCCACGGCAGAGCGGTCTTTACCCAACTGTGGTGCGTTTGGCGGTAGGAGGACGGAGCCTACGCCCACTCTGTCATCGATCCTTCCTGCATCGACGACAGAGTGCGACGTCCGAGGCAACCGCAGTCGAGCGGAAGGGCTGAGTGCGATGTCCCTGCACAGTGCAATATCGCCTCTCGACGACATCCACTCCGCCGAGCGGCCGGCGCCTCAGTGCCGCGCGGCCGCGTCCGCGCCGATGCGTCGTCCATCGGCTTGGTCGAAGAGATGGCTGGAGCGGGGTTCGATGTGGATGGGGACGGTCTCGCCGGGGCGCAAGGACAGGCGTTCGCGGAAGAGGCAGGAGATGGGCTGGTCACCGAGGCGGCCCGCCACCATGACCTCCGAGCCGGTCGGCTCCACCACGTCGATGCGGATGGGAACGCCGCCTTCGCCGATCCGGATATGTTCGGGGCGCACGCCGTAGGTCGCCTCGCCCGGGCGCACGGGGCCGAGGCTCGTGGGTAGGGGGAGGCGGTGGCCGTCGCCGGTGACGAAACCGTCCGCTTCGACGCGGCCCGACACGAAGTTCATGGCGGGCGAGCCGATGAAGCCGGCGACGAACGTGTTGGCCGGGCGGTCGTAGAGATCGAGCGGCGCGCCGACCTGCTCCACCCGCCCGTCGCGCATCACGACGATCTTGTCGGCCATGGTCATGGCCTCGATCTGGTCGTGCGTGACATAGACCGTGGTGGTGCCGAGCCGGCCGTGCAGGTTCTTGATCTCGGCGCGCATGGACACGCGCAGCTTGGCGTCGAGGTTGGACAGAGGCTCGTCGAACAGGAAGACCTGCGGATCGCGCACGATGGCGCGGCCCATGGCGACGCGCTGGCGCTGGCCGCCCGAAAGCTGGCGCGGGAAGCGGTCGAGCAGGGTCGACAGGCCGAGGATGTCGGCCGCCGGGCGCACGCGCTTCTCGATCTCGGCCTTGGCGACGTTCTTGAGCTTCAGGGCGAAGCCCATGTTCTCGGCCACCGACATGTGGGGATAGAGCGCGTAGTTCTGGAACACCATGGCGATGTCCCGTTCCTTGGCGGGCAGGTCGTTGACGACGCGGCTACCGATCAGGATCTCGCCGCCGGAGATTTCCTCCAGGCCCGCCAGCATGCGCAGCAGGGTGGACTTGCCGCAGCCCGACGGGCCGACCAGCACGACGAACTCGCCGTCCGCGATGTCGATCGACACGCCGTGGATGGTGGCGACGCTGCCGAAGCTCTTCTTCACGTTCCGAATGGTGACGGAGGCCATGGGTGGGTCCTTTCTTCAGCGCTATTTCACCGCGCCCGCCGTCAGGCCGGCGACGATCTGGCGCTGGGCAACGAGGGTGAGCACGAGGACGGGCAGGGTGACGACCAGGGCGGCGGCGGCGAGCGGCCCCCAGCTCACCTGCTCGAAGGAGAGCATGTTGTAGACGGCGACCGGCAGGGTGCGCGTTTCGCGGCTGGCGAGCACGATGCCGAAGACGAAATTGTTCCAGGAGAAGATGACGGCGAGAATCAGCGAGACGACGATGCCGGGCCGGGCGATCGGCAGGGCGACGCGGGCGAAGACCTGCCAGCTCGTGGCGCCGTCGATGCGCGCGGCCTCCTCCAGCTCCATCGGCGTCGTCTCGAAATAGCCGATCATTACCCAGATGACGATCGGCACGGTGACCACGAGATGGATGATGATCTGCGGCCAGAGCGTGCCGAGCAGGCCGACATTCTGGAACAGGAGAAAGAGCGGAATGAGGAAGGAGAGGCCCGGCGTCATGCGCGCGATCATGATGACGATCGCGGCCTTGTTGGCGCGCAGCCGGGCGATGCCGTAGCCGGCGGGAACGCCGACGAGAAGGGCGAGCAGCGTCGCGGTGCCCGTCACCAGAACCGAGTTCCAGAAATAAAGGAGGAAGTCGTTCTCGGCGAAGATGCGGGTGTAGTTGCCCCAAGCGAGGCGCTCCGGGATCAGGATGGGCGGATAGGCACCGTTGTCGATCTCGAACTTCAAGGAGAGCGACAGCATCCAGACGAAGAAGAACACGGCCGGCGAGACGATGACGAGGCCGCAGAAGAGCAGCGCGAGACGGTTGAAGAGACGGCGGAGCTTCATGGCGAACCTCAATCGTTCCACTTCGCCCGCTGCTTCAGATGCAGCATGACGAGCGACATGGCGACGATGATGACGAAGAAGATCACGGCGATCGCCGAGCCATAGCCGATATCGTAATAGGAGAAGGCGACGTTGTAGAGATAGATGTTGATCGTCTCCGAGGCCGTGCCCGGCCCGCCCTGCGTCATCGCGTAGATGATGTCGAAGCTCTTCAGCGCGTCGATGGAGCGGATGATGACGGCCACCATCATGAAGGGTGCGATCAGAGGCAGGGTGATGTAGCGGAACTTCTGCCAGCCGCTCGCCCCGTCGATCTCGGCGCCCTCGTAGGGCTCGCGCGGCAGCGAGGCGAGGCCGCCCAGCACGATCAGCATGACCAGCGGCGTCCATTGCCAGGTTTCCACCAGCACCAGCGAGGGGATGACGGTCGCCTGATCGTAGATCCAGGACTGCTCGGGCAGGCCGACCACTGACAGGAGATAGTTGAGGACGCCGAGCGAGGGATTGAACATCATGGTCCAGACCAGCGCGATGGCGACGGGCGTCGCCATCATCGGCATGACGAAGATGGCGCGCAGCACGCCGCGCAGCGGCATCTTGGAATCGAACAGAACCGCCGCCAGCGTGCCGAGCACGAGCGGCGCGACCACCGAGAGCAGGGTGTAGAACAGCGTGTGGCCCATCGATTCCCAGAAGCGGGCATCGGTCGCGAGCCTTGCGTAGTTCTCCCAGCCGACGAAGCTGGTCTCGCCGCCGAGCCGCCAGGCATGGGCGCTCATCCAGAGTGTGAAGACCCACGGGAAGACGATCACCGCCACGGTGACGGCGAGCGCGGGGATGACGAAGGGCCAGTAGTGCGGGCGCAGGCGCGCCCGCTTGCGCGAGGCGGCCGGTGCCGCCCCGCTGTCGCCGGCCTCGGAGACCAGTGCGCTCATCAGGCCTCGCTCCGCTCCAAGATCGGCTTGAACTGCTCGGAGGCCTTCTTCAGCTCGGCCGCCGGATCGGCGCCGCCCAGGAGATTGGTGAGCGCCACGCCGTAGACGTCGCGGAACTCCGTGATCGGGATGACCACGGGCAGGGCGATCTGGCTGACCTTGGCCGAGCCAGCCACGGCATCGGCCCACTCGGCCGGCATGGTGACACCCTTGCGCACCTCCGCGTCCTCCACCACCGAGGTGCGGAAGGGCACGCCGGCACCGGCCTGGAAGAGCCGCGCGCCCATCTCCTTCGACACCGCCCACTGGCAGTAGAGATAGGCCGCTTCCTTCTTGGCGGAGGCTTCCGTCACGGCGATGCCGTCGCCCAGCGTCGGCGCGGCGCGGCCGGCCGGGCCGGCGGGCACGACGCTGTAGCCGACCTTGCCGACGACGCGCGAAAGCTCGGGATTCTCCAGCGGCGCGGCGAAGCCGCAGCCATCGAACCACATGCCGACCTTGCCCTGCAGGAAGGCGGACTGGCATTCGGCCCAGTTGAAGCCGGTGACGCCGCGCGGAGCGCATTCGGTCATCAGGGCCTGGTAGAGCTTGGCGGCCTCGACGCCCTTTTCGTCGTCGGCCAGGATCTCGCCGTTCGGGCCGATGGCCTGCTGGCCGAAGCCCAGCATGAGCGAGGTCCAGACCGGCGTATTGGCGTTCTTCATGCCGCGCGCCACGAAGCCGGACGTGCCGGCCGACTTGTCGGTGAGCGCCTTGGCCGCCGCCAGAAGGGCGTCGAACGTCTCGGGGAAGGCGATGTTCTTGGCGGCGAAGAGTTCCTTGTTCCAGTAGACGATCCAATAGTCCACGGAGAAGGGCAGGGCGCGGATCTTGCCGCTCGTGTCCTTGGCGTAGGACAAGCCGGCGGGCGCGAAGTCGGATTCGGTGAGCGAAGCGTCGGTGAGCGAGGCGTCCGCCAGGAAGGGCGAGAGATCGGCGAGCCAGCCGGCCTTCTCGTATTGCCGCTTCTGGGCGTGGAAGCTGATATGGATGACGTCGAAGCTGGGCTTGCCCGAGGTCAGCTCGATCACCGCCTTCTGGCGCTGCTGCTGCTCGGGCGTCGCCTCGGCGTTCACCTTGATGCCCGTCAGCGCCTCGAACTCGGCCTGGTGCTTGCGCAGGAGTTCGCCGCGCGGGTTCTTGGTGAGATTGACCTCCAGCACCGTGCCGGCATGTTTCTTCCAGTCGACGCCGGCGGCGAAGCTCGGCCGCAGGCCGGCCAGCGCGAAGGCGCCTGTGGCGGCGGTACCGGCCAGGAACTGGCGGCGCGACAGAGCGATGGTGCGATGGGTCATGGTTCTTCCTCCCTTTTTTCGTTGATCCGGGCGGCGTCCTCCAACGTCCGTCCCGGCGCGCTCGTTCTCGTCTAAACGGTGAGCGCCAATCGTCTGGCATTGTTGACATGGGCGGCGATGGCCTCGGCCGCGCGCGCCGGATTTCGGCTTTCGATGGCGGCGAGCACGTCGAGATGCTCGCGCATGACGGGCACGACGCGCCCGTCGATGCGGTAGCGCTCGTGATGGATCAGCCGGAGCTTCACCGAGTTCACGCGGTAGGCCATGGCGATGATGGAATTGCCGAGCGCGTCGATGAACGTGTCGTGCAGCCGCCAGTCGATCGCCTGCGCCTCGGCCTCTTCCTCCACCGTGAGCCGGCGCGCCAGCGCTCGGCCCAGCATGGCTTCGTGTTCGGCCCGGATCGCGGCCAGCGTCTCGTCGCTGGCTGAGGTGGTGAAGACCGCGACCGCTTCCTTTTCCAGAAACAGGCGGAACTGGAAGGCCTCGCGGATGAGGTTCAGGTCCACATGGGCGATCTGGATGCCGCGCTGGGGCACGGTGGTGAGCAGTCCCTCCGACTCCAGGCGCGGGATGATCTCGCGGATGGCGCCGAGCGGCAGACCGGTGCGGGCGACGAGCTGGCGCTGCGAGACGAACTCGCCGGGCGTGAAGTCGCGCGCGATCAGCTTCTCGATGATGCTCTCATAGGCGCGCTCGCGCAGCTTGAGCGCGTCGCCGCCCTTGGCCTTGCCCGTTTCCGGCCCGCCCTCGGGCAGGCCCGCTGGCAAGCCGTCCGGCCCCGCCTCCGCGTCCATGGCCCGCGGCGCCTTCAGGCGGCCGCCGCGGCCGCGCCGAGGCCGTCGAGCGCCGCGCCGAGCCGGCTCGCGCCTTCGCTCGGGGTGGGCAGGAGCGGCGCGCGGGTGCGGGCAAATCCCGGCTCGCCCGTGCGATGGGCGACCAGCGCCTTGACCGCCGGGGTGACGGGAAAGCCAAGCACGGCCTCGACCAGCTGGTGCACGTCCTGGTCGTCGCGCCCTTCGCGGATCATCGGCAGGAGCCGGTCGGGAATGATGTTGGCCATGCCGGAGATCGCGCCCTGCGCGCCCAGCCGCACGCCGGCGGCCAGGCTCCGCTCGTCGCCGATCAGGATGGCGATGTCCTTGTGCTCGGCGAGCAGCCGCTCGGTGTAGGGCCAGTTGCCCGAGGAATCCTTGACGCCCATGATCGCGGCCGGGAACGCGGCGCGGATGCGCCCGATCAGCGGCACCGACAGCTCGACGGCGGTGACGGAGGGAATGTTGTAGAGGATGATACCGCGCGCCTTGTCGCCCAGCGCGCCGAGCACTTGCGTGAACCAGCCGAAGAGCCCGTCCTCGCTCAGATTCTTGAAATAGGAGGGCGGGGCGAGCAGCACGCCGCGCGCGCCGCCGTCCAGAAGCTCGGCGGCCTGTTCGATCGCGTCTCCCGCCGCGTTGGCCATGACGCAGCCGATCGTCTCACCCGGCGCGATGCCGCCGTCGCGGAAGGCGTGCAACAGGGCCGAGCGCTCGGTGCGCGAGATCGAGGCGCCTTCGCCGGTCGTGCCGAACAGCGTCACGCTGCCACAGCCCTGGTCGAGGCACCAGCGGGCATGACGAACCATCCGCCCCGCGTCGATCGCCCCTGCCTCGTCGAACGCCGTCACCAGCGCGGCCGACAGCCCGAAAACCTGCTCACCCACAACATGATCCTCCCGTTGTGCCAACAGTTTGCTGACATGTCAGCGATATGTCAATGCGTCGGCAGAGGGGATGTTAATGCTTGTTTCACGTGAGACAGGGCGGAACTGTTCAACTGGAGGACTGAGAAGCAGTTGATTGAACTCACATCCCCAATCGAAAGCCTCTTATGAATGAGGGCCTTACCGAGACCTTCATCGATTGGATTTTCTGTAACCTTCGTTGGTCAAACGCGGCTCCGTTTGGCGAAGGAAGTCCTTCCCCAGTTGCCAGCACCGTCCGCATTCGCTCGCCCGGCATTCCAATTGTTTGAGCGCAAAAACAAGCGCATTCAAATTGCGGCAACTGAACTTTGCCGGCTTATCCCATTATCCGCATACTCTCCCTCAAGCGGATAGACGTCACGCTCGCTCGACCCGCGTCCCGGCTTAGCCGCACGAGACTGTCCCTGCCTGCCGTCAGCCTTTAGGATGGCTTGCTGGTGAATCGGGAGAGTGACGCATGACGGATCGCGCGGATGGTTTCGAGGCGGAGGACACGAAGGCGCCTGAAATCGTCGCGGACCTGCGAGCCAGCCTGACCTATGCCTCGTTCCAGAACGCGGTGCCGGTGCTGGCGAGCCTCGCTCTCTCCAACCCCGGCCCGGAGCCGCTCGCCGGCCTGCGGCTCGAGCTCGATTCCGTGCCGCCCTTCCTGCGGGCGAAGCGCTGGGTGGTGGATCGGCTGGGGCCGGGTGAGACGCTGGCGCTGAGCGATCGGCGCGTCGAGCTCGACGCCGCCTATCTCGCGGGGCTGAACGAGGCCGAGCGCGGCGAGGCGCGGTTTCGCCTCCTGCGCGGCGAGGCGGTCCTGGCCGAGGCGGTCCATCCCGTCCGGCTTCTGGCGCGAGACGAATGGGGCGGGGCCGGCGACATGGCGCAGCTTCTGCCGGCCTTCGTCATGCCGAACGACCCGGCGATCGCGCCCATCCTGCGCGCGGCGGCCGAAACGCTCATAGCGCACGGCCATTCCGGCGCGATGGACGGGTATCAGAGCGGCGACCCGCGCCGGGCCTATATGCTGGCCGCCGCGCTCTATACCAGCGTCGCCGGCCTGGGCCTCCATTATGCCGAGCCGCCGGCCAGCTTCGAACGGCAGGGGCAGAAGATCCGCCGGCCCGCCAGCATCGCGCGCGACGGGCTCGCCACCTGCCTCGACACGAGCCTGCTTCTTGCAGCCGCGCTGGAGGCGGCGGGGCTGAACGCCGTGGCGCTGCTGCTTCAGGGCCATGCGGCGACGGGCGTCTGGCTGACACCACGCACCCTGCCGCGCGCGGTGGAAACCGATGTCGTGGACCTTCGCAAGGCGCTTGCCGCGCGTGAGCTTCTCGTGTTCGAGACGACCGGCGTCACCTTCCGCCCGGCCATGGGCTTCGAGCAGGCCTGCCGCGAGGGCGCGGCGCTGCTGGCCGACGAGGCGCGGCGCCCCTTCGTCTGCGCGGTGGACATGGCCCGCGCCCGCAGCGGCGGCATCCAGCCCCTGGCCTCGCACGAGCCCGCCGCGCCGGGGGACGCCGCTTCGGACAGCGAGGTCGCCGCGCCTGCCCTGCCGGCCCTGCCGGATTTCGGCGCCGTTCCCACTGAGGTGGCGGAGGAGAAGCCGAACACGCCGGGTGGGCGGATCGACCGTTGGCAGCGCAAGCTGCTCGACCTCTCCTTGCGCAACAAGCTCCTGAACTTCAGTCAGACCGCCTCCACGGTCGCCTTCCTTTGCCCCAACGTGGCGGCGCTGGAGGATCGGCTGGCCGGCGGGCAGGCCATGCGCCTCGTTTCCATCCCCGAGCAGAATCCTCTGGGCGAGCGCGACGCGGCGCTGTTTCGCGAAACGCGCGGGGAGGACTTGCAGGCGCGCTTTGCCGCCGACGCGCTGGAGCGCGGCGAACTCGCCTCGCCCTTCGATCCCAAGTCGCTGGAGTCGAGGCTGACGGCGCTCTACCGCCAGTCCCGCAGCGATTTGGCCGAGGGCGGCACCAACACGCTTTACATGGCGGTCGGCTTCCTGCGCTGGAAGAAGAAGGCCGACGACGAGCGCATTTATCGCGCGCCGCTTCTCCTTTTGCCGGCAAAGCTGGAGCGGCGCAGCGCTTCCTCGCCCTTCCGCCTCGCTCACCACGAGGACGAGATCCGTTTCAATGCCACGCTGCTGCAATTCCTGGAGCGGGATTTCGGCCTGAGCGTGCCCTCGCTTGCCGGCGAACTGCCAGGCGATGAGACGGGGATCGACGTTGCCGAGGTTCTGCGCCGGATGCGACAGGCGGTGCGCGACGTGCCGGGCTTCGAGGTGGTGGACGAGGCGGCGCTCGCCACCTTCTCCTTCGCCAAATATCTGATGTGGAAGGACCTGACCGAGCGCACCGACGCGCTGCGCCAGAACCGTCTGGTGCGCCATCTCATCGACACGCCGGAACAGGCCTTCGCCGACACGGTGCCCTTTCGCGAGGCGCGAGAGATCGACCGGACCTATGCCCAGGCCGAGATCGTGACGCCCCTGCCGGCCGACTCCTCGCAGATCGTGGCGACGCTCGCCGCCGCCGAGGGCAAGGATTTCGTGGTGGTCGGCCCGCCCGGTACCGGCAAGAGCCAGACCATCGCCAACATGATCGCCCAATGTCTTGCGCATCGGCGCACGGTTCTCTTCGTGGCCGAGAAGACCGCCGCGCTCGACGTCGTCTATCGCCGCCTGCGCGAGCATGGCTTGGGCGAGCACTGCCTGGAACTGCACTCCTCCAAGGCCGACCGGCGCCATTTCCTCGCCCAGCTTCGCAATGCCTGGGAAAGCGGCGCGGCCCGCAGCCCGGACTGGGTGGACCTGAACGGCCGGCTGCAACTGCGCCGCGACACGCTGAACAGCTATGCCGAGGCCCTGCATGGCGCCGGCCGCTGCGGTCTGACGCCTTATCGCGCCATGGGCCTGACGCTGCGCGGCGCGGAAACCCACGCGCCCGCGCTCGGCTGGCCGCACAAGGACGTGCACGATGCCGTCCACTACGCCGCGCTGGAAGAGCTGGCCGGCGGACTCGGCCGCACGGTCGCCGCCGTCGAGCTCCGCCCCTGTCTTGCGCTGGTGGATGTCGACGAATGGACCTCCGCCTGGGCCGAACGGCTCCTGGCCGAGGCGCGCCTGTCGCGCCAGGCGCTGGACGCCCTGCTCGCGGCCGCCAGCGCCTTGCGCGGCCGCGTCGGTCTGACGCCCAGCGCGCCAGAGCAGGTCGAAGAGGTCAGGCGCTTGGCGGCGCTGGCCGCCGCGCTCCAGCCGGGGGACGGTTCGCTCGCCTTCGACCCCGGCTTTGCCGGCTTGCGCGAGAGCTTCGGCGCGCTGGAGGCGACGGTCTCGGCCTTCCGCACGGAGGAAGGGCGCCTGTCCGCCAGCTACGAGCGGGAGGAGTTGCGCCGCGTGCCGGTGGAGGATCTCGACCGGCGGCTGCGCGAAGCGGGCGCGAGCTTCTGGCCTTTCTCCTGGTTCAAGCGGCGCGGCGTCGCGCGGCTTCTGGGAACCTATGCCCGCGCGGGCGCCCCGACGCCGGAAACCGATCTGCCCGTTCTGCGCCGGCTCCAGGCCCTCGCCGTACAAGCGGAGGCGAGCCCGCTCGCCGGGCGTCTTCCCGGCTTTGCCGGCATCGAGAGCGATCTCGCGCAGCTCTCCGCCCGCTTCGTCGCGGCCGACCGGCTGCGCGCCGCCGTGCTTCGCCTCGGCGAGCCGAAGGGCGAAACGGAGGTAATCCTTTCCGCGCTTCTGCCGGTG
Organism: Aureimonas sp. AU40; assembly: GCF_001463785.1. Lineage (NCBI taxonomy): Bacteria > Pseudomonadati > Pseudomonadota > Alphaproteobacteria > Hyphomicrobiales > Aurantimonadaceae > Aureimonas > Aureimonas sp. AU40. The sequence goes on along the minus strand of NZ_BBWL01000033.1, from coordinate 62,210 downwards.
CTGGGCACGCTGACCGAGGCGAGCCCCTTGATCGAGGCTGCCCGCGCGCTGGAGGCGGCGGAGGCCCGGTGGCGGGAGGCCGAGCAGGCGTGGCGCGAGGCGAGTGGCGGCGTGCCGCTCGTGCCTCCCAAAGGCTCGACGCTCGCCGATCTCGCCGCGCTGCTCGGTGAGTTGGAGGCAAGCCGGGGTCTCCTGCGCGACTGGACCTCTTGGTGCGCCATCCGCCGCCGCGCGCTGGCCGAGGGGCTGGCGCCGCTGGTGGCCGATCTCGAAAGCGGCGCGGTCGTGCCCGAGGCGGCTGGCGCCGCCTTCGCGCTCGCCTATGCCCGCTGGTGGCTGCCGCTGGCGATCGACGCCGATCCTCGCCTTCGCGATTTCCGCCGCTTCCAGCACGAGCACGCGATCGACGATTTCCGCGCGCTGGACGATCTCGTGCGCAAGGCCGCTTCGGCGCGCATTCGCGAGGCGCTGACCCATGGCCTACCGGAGCCGCAGTCGGTGCCGCGCAAGTCCGAGCTCGGCCTCCTGCGCCATCAGATGGAGCTGAAGCGGCCGAGCCGATCGATCCGCGAGATGATCGGCGCCATGCCCGAAAGCTTCGCGCGGCTGGCGCCTTGCGTTCTCATGTCGCCTCTGTCGATCGCGCAATACCTGCCGCCCGATCAGGCGCTGTTCGACGTCGTGATTTTCGACGAGGCCTCGCAGATCACCACCTGGGACGCGGTCGGCGCCGTGGCGCGCGGGCGCCAGACCATTATCGTGGGCGATCCCAAGCAGCTGCCGCCGACCAACTTCTTCGGCCGCGCCGAAACGGAGGAGGACGCGCCCGACTTCGAGCGGGACCTGGAAAGCATCCTCGACGAGGCCAAGGCGTCCGGCCTGCCGGTGCACGACCTGCGCTGGCACTACCGCTCGCGCCACGAATCGCTGATCGCCTTTTCGAACCATCATTACTACGACAACCGGCTCATCACCTTCCCCTCGCCGGTGACGGAGGACCACGCCGTTTCATTGCGCCACCTGCCCGACGCCGTCTACGACCGGGGCAAGAGCCGCACCAACCGGGACGAGGCGCGCGCCATCGCGGCCGAGGTCGCAGGCCGCCTTCGCGCCGCGCTGGCGCTGCCGGAGGACAAGCGCCCGACGCTCGGCGTCATCACCTTCAACAGCCAGCAGCAAGGGCTGATCCAGGACCTTCTGGACGAGGCGCGGCGGGACGACCCGTCGCTCGAATGGTTCTTCGAGGACGAGCGGCTTGAGCCGGTCTTCGTCAAGAACCTCGAAAACGTCCAAGGCGACGAGCGCGACGTCATTCTCTTCTCCATGACCTTCGGCAAGGACGCCGCTGGCAAGCTCGCCATGGATTTCGGCGCGCTGAACCGCGAGGGCGGCGAGCGACGGCTGAACGTGGCGGTAACGCGCGCTCGCGCCGAGCTGCGCATCTTCTCCTCGATCAAGGCCGAGTCGATCGACCTGTCGCGCAGCAAGGCGCTCGGCGTGCGCCATCTCAAGACGTTCCTCGACTATGCCGACCGGGGCGCCGTGGCGCTGCCGGCGGTGGAGGAAGGCTCGCTCGGCGGCGTGGAATCGCCCTTCGAGGCGGCAGTGGCCGAGGCGCTTACGAGGCGCGGCTGGATCGTCGTGCCGCAGGTCGGCGTCTCCGGCTTCCGTGTCGATCTCGCCATTCGGCATCCCGACCATGCCGGCGCGTTTCTGGCCGGCGTCGAATGTGACGGGGCGACCTATCACCGATCGGCCACGGCGCGCGACCGCGACAAGGTGCGCGAGCAGGTGCTTCTGGGTCTCGGCTGGCGCATCCTGCGCGTCTGGTCCACCGACTGGTGGTTCGATCCGCTCGGCGCCACCGTGCGGCTCGATCAGGCGCTGAAAGGCCTGGTGGCCGAAAGCCGGGCGCGCGCCGAGGCGGAGGCGGAGCGCGCAAGGGTGCTGGCCGGGGAGGGGGCGCCCGCCGCCGCCTCCTGACCGCCGTCAGCTCTCGGCGGCGTCCCGCGTCATCGCGCGGGCCGTGTCGGCGAAGTTGACGGCGAGCCTAGCCGGGCGCAGCCGGCGATAGGCGACGGCGAGTTCCACCTGGGGCGCGGGCGCGCGAAGGTCGCGGTAGCGCACGCCCGCGATGCCCAGTTGGCGCAACGCATCGGGCACAAGCGAGAAACCCAGCTCGGCCGAAACGAGGCTCAGCACGGAGGCGATCTGCGGGCCGGACTGGCCGAGGGCGGGCTCGAAACCCGCCGCGCGGCAGGCCTCGACCGCCGCGTCGTGCAGGCTGGTGCCGACGCGGCGGGGCGTCAGGAGAAGGGGCTCGTTCCGTAGCGCCAGAAGATCGAGCGGCCCGGTCCCGTCCGCCGCCGGGTGCGCGGCGGGAAGTGCGGCGACCAGCCGCTCGCGCACCAGCGCAAAGGCCTGGATCGGCGAGTCCGGCGACAGGGCCGGGCGAAGGATCGCCGCGTCCAGCCGCCCGTCCTCCAGCCCGCCCAGCAGCACGGCGGAATTGGCCTCCTCCAGCCGCAGGTCGGCGTCGGGAAACCGCCGGCGGAAGGCGCGAATGCTGGCGCTCAGCACGGGATGGAGCACCGAGCTGCCGGTGAAGCCGAGCCGCAGCGTGCCCGTTTCGCCCCGCTCGGCCCGGCGCGCCGCCTCGGCCGCCTCCAGCGCGCGCTCCGGCAAGGGTCGCACCTTGTCCAGAAAGGCGCGGCCGGCTTCCGTCAGCTCCGCCCCATGCGGCACGCGGTGGAACAGGCGCGCGCCGATCTCCCGCTCCAGATCCTTGATTTGAAGGCTGAGCGGCGGCTGGCCGATGCCGAGCCGCGCGGCGGCGCGGGTGAAATTCCCTTCCTCGGCGACCGCGAGGAAATAGCGGATGTGGCGAAGCTCCATGCCATATGCATAGGCTATCACGATTGCCATTTCCATATATTGGACGCATGGGGCTGGGCGGGACTATATCCCCGGCATCAGGAGCGCCTGACGGACCTTGCACGGAGTGAGGGCTGCGTGATCACCGCCCGCGAACGGGGCGCGAAGCCAGGGGATGCGAGGGCGCATCGCTTTAAACTTCGCAGCCGACGCGGCGACGAGACCACGCGGCCAGCCAAGCTCGCGAGATCGCGTTCGGTGCTCCCAGCCGAGGTTTCCCGTCATGAGCCGTTCCCTTGCCGCCAGCAGCGCGTCCGCCCTTCTTCCGCCTCTGCCACCAGCCGCGTCCGGCTTTATCCGACACGGCACGCGCGAGCACCAGCGGGCGGGCGTCGCGCTGTTCCTGCTCGGCTTTGCCAGCTTCTCGCTGATCTACTGCGTCCAGCCGCTTCTGCCGGCCTTCGCGGCGAGCTTCCATGTCAGCCCGGCGGAAAGCTCGCTCGCCCTGTCGCTGACCACGGGGTGCCTTGCCGTCTCCATTCTCCTGGCGGGCGCGTTTTCGCAGGCGCTCGGCCGGCGCGGGCTGATGTTCGCCTCCATGGCCGGGGCCTCCGTCCTCAATCTCGCGGCGGCGCTGAGCCCCGGCTGGCACGGGCTTCTGGCGGCGCGGGCTCTGGAGGGCTTCGTGCTGGGCGGCGTGCCGGCGGTCGCCATGGCCTGGCTGGCGGAGGAGATCGAACCCGCCCACCTCGGCCGCACGATGGGCCTTTATGTCGGCGGCACCGCCTTCGGCGCCATGGTCGGGCGGGTCGGGCTCGGCGTCGCCACGGAGTTCGTGTCCTGGCGTCTCGGCATGGGGCTGCTCGGCGCGCTGTGCCTTGTCGCCGCGCTCGGCTTTCTCGTGCTCCTGCCGCCCTCGCGCCATTTCGAGGCGCGGCGCGGCTTCGACGCTCGCTTTCATCTGCGCACCTGGGGCCGGCATCTCCGCAATCCCGCGCTTCTCAGCCTTTATGCCGTGGGCTTCCTGCTCACCAGCATCTTCGTCACGCTGTTCAACTACTCCACCTTCCGCCTCACCGGCGCGCCCTATGGGCTGGGGCAGACGCAGGTCAGCCTCATCTTCCTCGCCTATGGCTTCGGCATCGTCTCCTCCTCGCTGGCCGGGCGCCTGTCCGACCGGTTCGGGCGCCGGCCGCTGCTTCTCGTCGGCTTTCTCCTGATGCTCGCCGGCATCCTTCTGACGCTGCTGAGCTCGCTCATCGCCATCGGTCTCGGCATCGCCCTCGTCACGACCGGCTTCTTCATCGGCCATTCCGTCGCCAGCGGTTCGGTCGGGGCGCTGGCGCACGGGGCCAAGGGGCACGCGACCTCGCTCTATCTCCTGATCTACTATCTCGGCGCCAGCGTCACAGGCGCGCTGGGCGGCTGGGTCTGGCAGGAGGGCGGCTGGCCGGCCATCGGGGCGATGACTAGCGGCTTCGCCCTGGCCGGCCTCCTGTTGTCGCAGACGCTTCCCGCCCAGCCCAAGCCGCAAGGCTGACGTTTGCTTATCGACAACGGCGAAGGGCGAGCGTGCCTATGGCCGCCCCTCTCAAGGCCAGCGGAAACGCCGCCCGCTAGCCTTTTCCCCGTTTCGCGATATGCTCGCGCCCAGTCAGGACGTACCAGGCTCGCAAAACACCTGTTTGGCGAGGCGAGATCGGTTTTTTCACAAAAGCGACATGCGGCTCTTTCCAAAGCCGAGAAAGACGGCTATATCGCCAATCACCGACGGCGACACGCCGACGGGACATGGCGCGGGGTGGAGCAGCCCGGTAGCTCGTCAGGCTCATAACCTGAAGGTCGCAAGTTCAAATCTTGCCCCCGCAACCATAGACGGACGACGAATAACCGGCAGCTTCGGCTGGCGGACATGGCGCGGGGTGGAGCAGCCCGGTAGCTCGTCAGGCTCATAACCTGAAGGTCGCAAGTTCAAATCTTGCCCCCGCAACCATTAGATTCGGTCGACTCCACCGGACACCTTTCCCGAGACGAACTTTTTTGAGACGCTGGTCAACCCGAAGTCTTCGGCGCTGGCTTGCTCGGAACGACATTCATGTCGCAGTCACTTTCCTGAAGGACTGTGCGTGAACCGGCGCATGGCGAGTTTTGGCGGTAATCTTTGCTTAAGCGCGGCACCCGAGGAAATCGATGTCAACATGAGCGTCTGAGCTTCCGCTCGACATGGCGGTTTGCTGGCGTTTCGTCGCGTCTTTGCGAAGTCACGACGCTTGGGAAGAGCTGTCGCCGCGAACGTTCGGGATTGGGTGCCCGGTGAAGCGTCCGCTGCGGCTTCGAGCTAGACAAACGCGATCCGCGCTCGTACGCGGCAATTCAACTTGATGGGTTTCGGAGATATTGGAGCGGGCGATGGGATTCGAACCCACGACCCCAACCTTGGCAAGGTTGTGCTCTACCACTGAGCTACGCCCGCCCGCTCTCCTGTCCGCCTCGGCGCCGTGGCCGCTGCGGATGGACGGCTTATGGACCAAGGGGGTCGATTTGGCAACAGAAAAAACGCACAAGCGTCGCAAAGGGCGAAAGGAATCGGAGGAACAAAGACTTGGCGCGTAGGGGTGTCGCGGGCGCTCGGTGACGGGCGTGGGAGAAGCGATTCTATCCGGGGCGAGCCGTCTTCTCCGGCGCCGGCTTTGGGGCCTCTTCCCGAGCGGCGCGCGCGCCGACGGGTCGCATCAGGCCTCGCGCCGCTTGACGCGGCGGGAGTGCCGGTGGCACGAGCGATGCGTGGGACGAGCGGCAGGGAGAGACTCCATGGTCGGGCAGGCTGACGGCGAATCCGGCGCTTCGGGCGCGGCGCTCTCTCGGGACGACGAAGCGCTTCGCGCGCTGGCGCCCGCGCTGGCCGAGCGCCTCGCGTCGCTCGGCATCCCGACCCGGACCCTCCAGCACGAGCCGGTCTTCACCGTGGACGAGTCGCAGGACCTGCACCGCGCCATTCTCGGCGCCCACACCAAGAACCTGTTCCTGAAGGACAAGAAGAGCCGGCTCTTCCTCGTGGTCGCCGAGCACAGCACGGCGGTCGATCTCAAGGGCCTGCACACGCGCATCGGCGCGCAGGGGCGCCTGTCCTTCGGCTCGCCCGAGCAGATGCGCGAGAGGCTCGGCGTCGAGCCCGGCTCTGTCACCGCCTTCGGCATCGTCAACGACGGGGAAGGCGCGGTGACGCTCGTTCTTGATGAGCGGCTGCTCCAGCACGATATCCTCAACTGCCATCCCCTGACGAACCGCGGGACGACCTCGATCGCGCGGGATCATCTCCTGGCCCTGTTCGCTTCGGTGCGGCACGACCCTCTCGTCGTGCGGCTCGAGGCCGACACGGCCGAACTTGCGAGCGGACAGACCTCATGAGCGACAATCCCTACGCTTCGAGCCTTTCGGGCTTCGGCCGGCAGACCGTGGCCCCCGGCGGCGCCCAGCGGGGCGCCCAGGCAAGCCCGCAGGCCGGCGCGCCCGCGCCCGGCGGCGCGGCGGGCGGCGAGCTCGTCAAGGACACGACCACGGCCAACTTCTCCGCCGACGTCATTCGCGAATCGCGCAACCAGCCCGTTCTGGTGGATTTCTGGGCGCCCTGGTGCGGCCCCTGCAAGCAGCTGACCCCTGTTATCGAGCGCGTGGTGCGCGCCGCGAACGGCCGTGTGAAGCTCGTGAAGATGAACATCGACGAGCATCCCTCGATCGCCGGCCAGCTCGGCGTCCAGTCCATTCCCGCCGTCTTCGCCTTCGTCGACGGCCAGCCGGTGGACGGCTTCATGGGCGCGCTGCCCGAGAGCGAGGTGAAGGCCTTCATCGATCGCTTGGTGAAGATGGGCGGCGGCGGCGCGGGCGGCGATCCGCTGGAGGAGGCGATCGCGCAGGCCACCGAGCTCCTGGCGGCGGGCGAGGCGGCGGGGGCGGCGCAGCTCTTCTCCGCCGTGCTCCAGCATGATCCCGAAAATGCCAAGGCGGGCGCGGGCCTTGCCGAGTGTTTCCTCGCCGCTGGCCAAAGCGACCGGGCGCAGGCGGTGATCGACCAGATGCCGCCCGAGGCGCTGAACGATCCGGCCTTCGCCACCGTGAAGACCAAGCTGAAGCTCGCCGAGGAACTGGCGGGGCTGGGCGACGCCGCCGAACTCCAGGCCCGGCTGGAGGGCAACCCGGACGACCATCAGGCGCGCTTCGACCTCGCTCTGATCGCGCAGGCCAAGGGCCAGCGGGACGTGGCCGCCGGTCATCTCCTGGAGATCGTCAAGCGGGACCGGACCTTCGCGGACGACGGCGCCCGGCGCAAGCTCCTGGAATTCTTCGACGCCTGGGGGCCCACCGACCCCGCGACCAAGGAAGGCCGCCGAGGCCTGTCCTCGCTTCTGTTCCGCTAAGGTCGCAGAAGGCCAGGCGGTTGGAGCATTCGGCGGCGGGGAGCCCGAAAGGGCGTCTTCGCCGTTCGGAGTCCGAGCGTGATTGGTGGATATCGGTGCAGGTCGGTAATCATCGATGCCGATGGGCGGAGCCTTACCCGTACACCCGCGCGATGAAGCCACGGAGGAACGCGACTGGGTTTTCCCTTTGTGACGGGCGCGTGAGCGCGTGGGATCGGCTCAGCTACGCTTTCCAGCGGGCTCCGTTGCTTAGGTCTTTGGGACTCTGGGCGCGGCGGACATGGACGGCGTAAGGGTCGGCCAAGTGGCTCGTCGCTGGGCTCCCTGCACCAGATCGGCCGGGAACCGTACAGCCCCGCCTACAGCGCCGCTGCTGGATAACTCACAGGTCGTTTCGGTTCCGTTCCGTTTCTGCTCTCCGACTGTCGGCTGCTGACTCGCAACCGCTATCGTGGGAGAAAGCTCGCCACGCAGAGGACAAGCAAGGTCTGACCAATCGATCGTGGAATGCGTGATCTCTCGGAACTCGGGACAAGCTCCTCGGAATCGACTGGCCGGAACTTCTTCCAAGCTCCTGTCTCTGCGAAGGCGTGATTCGGCGTCTTGGTATCGATCGCGCGTCGCTCCTCGCGGGCAATGAAATCTTCAACCCGGTTCGCTCTAGCACGTGTTGCGTGGACCTCTAACAAAGCTGGAGGACTGCCTTCTCTCTACCGGGGACCACGTTCGCATCACACCGCTTCTGGCCGGCGGCTGGAAGCCTGGAGGATAAAACGCTTCGGCCATGCGCACCTCCTCACCCGCCCATGGCCGAACGGCTCGCGGCCTCCATTTCCTTTCGGATGACCGATCTCGCGCCTTCCTTCTCGCTCCGCACGCCCGAAGACGATTCGCTGCCGCGCCGCGTCTGCGACCATTGCGGGTTCGTCGCCTATGAAAATCCGAAGATCGTGGTGGGATCGGTGGTGCGGTTCGAGGACCGCATTCTCCTGTGCCGACGCGCGATCGAGCCGGGGCGGGGGCGGTGGACCATTCCGGCCGGCTATCTCGAACTGAACGAGACGCCCGATGCCGGCGCCCGGCGCGAGGCGTTCGAAGAGGCCGGCGCGCGTATCGCCATCTCGCGCCTGCTCGCGGTCTATTCCGTTCCGCGCATCAGCCAGGTGCAGCTGATCTATCGCGCGCGGCTCGTCGATCCCGCCTTGGCGGCGGGGCCGGAAAGCCTGGAACTCAAGCTCGTTCGCCCCGAGGACATTCCCTGGGACGAGTTGGCCTTTCCCTCCGTCCACTGGGCTCTGCGCCACGATGCCGAGGCGGAAGCCGGCGCGCCGCCCGTGCCCTTCGGCAATCCGGACGGCGAGACGGGCGAGCGCATGCCGGATGGGCGGGCGGTCGGCGACGAGTCGCTTTAGAGCCGCCGCAGGACCTCGCGGGATCAGTCGGCCAGTCTTCTCGCTGGGGACTTTATCGCGAATGTCGGGCTCAGGCGCGGAGCATCATGACAGCCCCGCCTCGTTACCGAACAGAATCCCTTTGGTCATCCCCTCGGAGGATGCGCCAGGCGATCTGAGTTGTCCTGTTTCACGTGAAACTTTCGTTAAGAGGTTGGGGCGCCGACAGGGGCTGCTTGGCGAGATGCATCGGCCCAAACGGGTAGTTTATCCCCTCGCATCCGACGCCAAAAATGCAGCGTCGCAAATCCTGGGGCGAAATGCCCCAAGCGGCTGACCGCCCGGGGCTTGATGTCGAATGTCGTGCTGCCTGCCGGTGCTCAGGCGCTGGCGTCTTCGGCCGTCCGCCGGATTTCAGCGACGAGTTCGGCGGGGAGATTGAGCCGGGCGGCCAGAAGGTCGAGATAGGCGCGCTCGGCCGGAAGGTCGGGGTCGATCGCGAGCAGCGAGGCCGTGTAGACCTCGACCGCCGCCTCCTGCGACGGGGCGCGGCGCACGAGTTCGTCCACCGAGAGCGGCTGGTGGATTTCCTGCATGAGCAGACGCTTCTCCTCGGCGTCCAGATCGAGATCTTCCAGCCGGCCGAAGATGCGGCGTTCTTCCTCGGCGTCGATCGTGCCGTCGGCCTTGGCCGCCGCGATCATGGCGGAGAGCAGAAGCTGGGCGCGGTCCTGCGCTTCCGAGCCGGTCGGATGGAAGCTGGGATTGCTGGTCTCTGGAATCTCGCCGGGCGCGATGGGGCGGATCGGCCCGGGCTGGCCGGCGGCGAGGCTCGCCTGGTTCTGCGCCTGCCAGTTCGTGTAGGCCTTGTAGCCGAGGCCCGCGATCAGGGCGAGACCGCCGAGCTTCACGGCCGAGCCGCCGAAACTCTTCTTGCCTTTGCCGCCGCCGCGTCGCAGCAGCTGCGAGACGAGGCCGCCGGCCAGCGCGCCGCCGATCGCCTTGCCGGCGAAGCCGCCCCTGCCCCGGCCGCCCGAAAGCACGCTGGCGGCGAGATCGCCGATGCCGCCGCCCGAGCGCGCGCCCGTGCCTCCGAGCGCGCCGGAGAGGAGCTTGCCGAGCCCGTCCTGCAAGGTTTCGCCCGTGGAGGCGCGGCCCGTGCCGCCGGTGGGAAAAGCTCCGCCGCCCTGCGCGGCGCGCCCGGTGCCGAGAAACTGGTCGAGAAGCTTCTGTGCGTCGATCATGCCGCGTGTCTCCAAATGGGCCTGGAGCCTCCATTTGGGACGGGGCAGGGGCCGGGCCAACCACTGGCGGCCCGGCGCGCGATCACGGTTTCTTGTCGAAGAGCGGTTCGGTGGCGTGGCGCTTCAGAAGCGGAAACTGCAGGAGCATGAAGACCATGGTGATGGGCATCGTGCCCCAGACCTTGAACGCGACCCAGAAATCGGTCGAGAACAAGCGCCAGACCACCTCGTTGAGAATGGCGAGGAAGACGAAGAACAGGCCCCAGCGCAGCGTCAGCTTGCGCCAGCCCTCGTCGTCCAGCTTGAAGGCCTGGTCGAAGACGTAGCCGAGCAGCGACTTGCCGAAGAACAGGCCGCCGAGCAGCACGGCGGCGAACAGCGCGTTGACGATGGTCGGCTTCATCTTGATGAAGACCTCGTCCTGCAGCCAAAGCGTCAGCGAGCCGAAGACCAGCACCACCGCGCCCGACACGATGGGCATGATCGGCAGGGTGCGCACCATGATCCAGGAGACGAGAAGCGCGATCAGCGTCGCCGCCATGAACAGGGCGGTGGCGACGAAGAGCGGGCCGCCGAGTTCGCCAAGCGCAGGAAAGGCGCGCACGATCGCCTCGCCCCGATTGTTGGCGAAGAAGAAGACGACGAGCGGCCCGAGTTCGAGCGCGAACTTGACGAGCGGGTTCATCTCGCGCCGCCCCGGCGTGTTCGGGGCTTTTTCGAGGATGGGATCGGAGGACATCGAGCGGTTCCCTTTCGGGGATGGTGTCGGGCGGCGAGGCGGCGAAATTCAGGCGGTGCCGGCGCGCCCGGCAATGGCGTCGGCGAAGTCGCGCGCCTTGAAGGGCTCGAGATCGTCCACCCCTTCGCCGACGCCGACGAAGAAGACCGGCAGCTTGTGCTTGGCCGCGATGGCGACGAGGATGCCGCCGCGCGCCGTGCCGTCGAGCTTGGTCATGACGAGGCCGTTGACGCCCGCCACGTTGCGGAAGATCTCGACCTGGTTCAGCGCGTTCTGCCCGGTCGTGGCGTCCAGCGTCTGGAGCACGGTGTGCGGCGCGTCGGGGTCGCGCTTCTGGAGGACGCGCACGATCTTGGCGAGCTCGTCCATCAGCTCGGTCCGATTCTGCAACCGGCCCGCCGTGTCGATGATGAGCACGTCCGAACCGTTGGCGACCGCCTCGTCATAGGCCTCGAAGGCAAGGCCCGCCGCGTCCGCGCCGATCGGCTTGGAGACGACGGTGGAGCCGGTGCGCTCGCCCCAGATCTTGAGCTGTTCCACCGCCGCCGCGCGGAACGTGTCGCCCGCGCCGAGCGTCACGGTCAGCCCGCCGCGCGTGAGCTTGGCCGCGAGCTTGCCGATCGTCGTGGTCTTGCCCGTGCCGTTGACGCCGACCACGAGAATGACATGCGGCTTCACCTCGAGGTCGAGTTCCAGCGGTTTGGCGACGGGGGCGAGCGCGCGCTCCACCTCGTCGGCCAGGATCTGGCGCACGGCTTCGCCGGAGATTTCCTTGCCGAAGCGCCCATCCGACAGGCGGTCGGTGATGCGCATCGCGGTCTCGACGCCGAGATCGGCCTGGATCAGGACGTCCTCGAACTCTTGCAGCGTCTGCTCGTCCAGCCGGCGCTTGGTGAAAAGCGCGGTGATCTGGCCGGAAAGCTGCGAGGAGGAGCGGGCGAGGCCTTCGCGCAGCCGCTGGAAGAAGGGCTTGCGAGATTCTTGGGGGGCGCCGAGATCGGGGCCGCGTTCGCGCAGCGCCCAGCCTTCGCCATCGGTCGCCTGGCGCGCGGGCGAGAGCGGCGAAGCGGCGATGCCGCCCAGCGCGCCGACGCTTGGGTCTACGGCGACATCGGCGCGATCCGGCGCGTCGGAACCGCCAGCGGACGCGGCGGCCGTGTCTTCCGGCTCCTCGGGCGGCAGCGGGGCGTCGAGCCAGGCGAACTCGTCGTGCGTTTCCTCACTGTCGATCTCGGAAAGGGGCGCGGTCTCGGAAAGGGGCAGAGTTTCGGCGGGCGGCAGGGCCTCGATCGGCGCCAGCGGATCGACGGGCGGCTGCACCTCGGCCATCGTGCCGCCGTCTCCGGAGAGGATCGCCGCCTCGGCCGGGTCCAGCGCGGCGGGCGCGACCTCGGCTTCGGCATCGTCCGGTGTGTCGCGGTCGCCTTCGAGCCAGGAGAAGTCGGCCTCCGGCTCGGCGGCCGGCGGGCGGGCCTCGTCGAGGAAGGCGAGCGACTCGCTCGGCGCGTCCGGGGCGTCGACGACGTGGTAAGAGACGGGGGCGGGTGACTCGATGGCGGCATGCGCGGGAGCCGGCTCGGGCTCCGCCGTGCGGATGGTCGGAGGTTCGAAGGCGACGGAAGCAGCGGGCGCGACCGGCTCGACCGGAGGCTGCGACGGCTCGAACGCGCGCGCTTCAGTGTCTGCCGGAACCTCAAACGTTGGTTTCTCGATCAGGCGAGCAGGCGCCTCAGCGTGATCGGCGGGCGAGAAGGGGCCGGCCTCGATGGGGGCCGGACCCTCTTCCCGGTCAGTTACGGAGTTTTTTTTTCAGCCGCGACGCCGGAGGCGTCGTCATCGCGGCTGACCAGCGGCGTGATGCCGCCGCCCGCCGGCTCGGCGGCGGAGGCGCCGGCTTCGGCATCCGTGTCGGTGGAGGCGGCGGCGGGCTGATGAATCTCGGGCGCCGTCGCGTCCGGCCGTGCGGCGGTCGTGTCCTGCGTGCGGGCGAGGCCGCCCTCATGCTGGGTGCGATCCTCCTCCTTCGCTCCGAAGGAGAAGAGACGACGGAAAAAACCCTTGTTCTCGGCCATGATGCTTAGAGTCCGATCGATGTCAGGCCGCCGCGCGGGCGGCCGAGGAGGGGACGGCGAGCAGGCGCTCGCCCGTCTCGCCTGTAATGGTAGCGTCCACGACCTCGCCGGGGAGGCCGCTGTGCAGTTCGGTCACGGTGAAGTCTTCCGTGCGGCCCAGTCCCTCGCGCTCGATCAGCACCCGCGCCGGGCGTCCGACCGAGCGCTGGAGGTGCCGGCGATAGGCCGCATCCCCCGCCGCGCGCAGCCGGGCGGCGCGCGCCTTGCCGACGGCTTTGGGCAGCTGGGGCATCCGCGCGGCGGGCGTTCCCTCTCGCGGCGAGAAGGGGAAGACGTGGAGATGGGTGAGGCCGCATTCCTCCACGAGCGCCAGCGTGTTCTCGAACATCGCGTCCGTCTCGGTCGGGAAGCCGGCGATGAGATCGGCGCCGAAGACCATGTCGGGCCGCGCTTGGCGCAGCTCGTGGCAGAAGCGGATGGAGTCTTCCCGCGAATGGCGGCGCTTCATGCGCTTCAGGATCATGTTGTCGCCGGCCTGCAGCGACAGGTGCAGATGCGGCATGACGCGCGGCTCGCAGGCGATCGCCTCCACCAGCGCCTCGTCGGCCTCCACCGAATCGATCGAGGACAGGCGCAGGCGCTGAAGGTCCGGCACATGACGGAGCAGGCTCTGGACCAGGGTGCCGAGGCGTGGGTTCCCCGGCAGGTCGGCGCCCCAGCTCGTCATGTCGACGCCCGACAGAACCACCTCGCCATAGCCGTTGCCGACGAGGCGCTTCACCTGCTCCACCGCCGCGCCCATGGGCACGGAGCGCGAATTGCCCCGGCCGAAGGGGATGATGCAGAAGGTGCAGCGATGGTCGCAGCCGTTCTGCACCTGGACGATGGCGCGGGCGCGTCCCTCGATCGCGTCCACCATGTGGCCCGCCGTCTCGCGCACGCTCATGATGTCGTTGACGCGGATCTTCTCCGCCGCCGCGACGCCGAAATCGGGCAGGGCGCGGTAGCTCTCGGCGCGAAGCTTTTCCTCGTTGCCTATCACGGCATCGACCTCCGCCATGGCGGCGAAGCTTGCCCCTTGCGTCTGCGCGGCGCAGCCGGTGACGACGATGCGCGCATTCGGATTGTCGCGCCGGGCGCGGCGCACGCTCTGGCGCGCCTGGCGCACGGCCTCGGCGGTGACGGCGCAGGTGTTGATGATGATGGCCGGCTGACCGTCCGCGCCGAGCCCCGCCGCGCCGGCCTCGCGCTTCATCACCTCCGCCTCGAACGTGTTGAGCCGGCAGCCGAAGGAAATGACCTCGATCCCGCCGCCCGTCTTTTCGGAGCTCATCTTTTCGGGGCTCGGCCCTTCGCCGTCGCTCATGGCATCACCTCGGCGGGTGCCTCGTCGCGGGCGAACGCGCCCGTCGCGGGGTCGAGCGTGCCGGACCATTCCCATTCCGCCGGGCCGGTCATCAGAACGTGGTCGTCGCTCCGCCACTCGATCCGGAGATCGCCGCCGGGCACGGTGACGGTGACGCTGCGGCCCGTGCGACCGGTGCGCGCGGCCGAGACGGCGGCCGCGCAGGCCGCCGAGCCGCAGGCGCGCGTCAACCCCGCGCCGCGCTCCCAGGTGCGGATGCGCAGGGATTCCGGGCCGGTCACCTGCGCGAGGGAGATGTTGGCGCGGTCGGGAAACAGCGGGTGGTGCTCCAAGATCGGCCCGAACCGATCAAGGGCAAAGGACCAGACATCGTCCTTGACCCAGAAGATTGCGTGCGGATTGCCCATGGAGGCGACGGAGGGCGAATGGAGGATCGGCGCGTCGATCGGCCCGATCTGCAATTCGATGGCCCGCGTGTCGGCGAACTCCTCCGAAAGCGGGATCGACTGCCAGTCGAAGCGCGGCTTGCCCATGTCGACGGTGAGCAGCCCGTCCTCGCGCTCGAAGGCTTCGAGCAGCCCCGCCTTGGTCTCGAACAGGAAGTCGCGCTGCCCGGTCTCTGCGCTGAGCGCCTGCACCACGCAGCGCGTGCCGTTGCCGCAGGCGCCCGCTTCCGTGCCGTCAGAGTTGAGGATGCGGACATAGGCGAAGGTGCCTGCGGACACGGGATCGTGGATCGCCATGATCTGATCGAAATGCGTTTCCGCCCGCGCGGCAAGCGCGCGCGCGGCTTCGGGCGTGATGCGCGCCGATTGCCCGCGCAGGTCCGCGACGAGGATCTCGTTGCCGAGACCGTTCATGCGGGCGAAGGGAATCGAATGGGCCATGGCGTCTTGGAACCGGAGCGGAGCGGCGTTTTTCGCCTATATGGCAAGAACGCCGGGCCAATGCTACCCGCCCCGGCCTCGCCGGGGCGGGCGGCCGGTTCCCCGCACGAACTCTCGCGCGCCTTACATCTCCTCGCCGAGTGCGTAGAGGCGCAGGCGATGCCCGTCGGGGTCGAGCGCCACGAAGGATCGGCCGAAGTCGAGATCGGTGGGCGGTAGGGCGATCTCGGCGCCCTTGTCCCGCCACTCGGCGTAGGCCGCGTCCACCGCTGCGCCGTCCGCCAGCTTGAAGCCGATCTCCGCCCCGCCCGGCGCGCTTTCGGGCGCGGGCTCGACGCCGCCCCGCTTCCACAGACCCAGCATGAGATCGGAGGTGAGCGGCAGAAGCGCGAAGGTTGGGCTGAGTTCCACCGGCGCGCGGCCGAGCAGGCGCTCGTAGAAGGCGGCGCTCGCGGCCGGATCGGCGACGTAGAGAAGGATGTTGGAGGCGGTAAGCATGGAAACGTTCCTCGTCGGTTTGACGAGGCAGGGTCTACGCCCCGCTGCTGTCAGTTTCTGTCAGCAGCGGGCATGCCGCGTCGCGCTCCGAGGCTCACGACGCGTTACGATGGAAGTAGTAGGCCGCGAGCGCGAGCCCGACGGCGATCACCACGCCGCGCACCACGCCCTGCGGCAGGCGGCGCGCCGCCCAGACGCCGCACCAGCCGCCCAGCGCAACGCCCGGCGCCATGAGAGCGGCATGCAGCCAGGCGACCACGCCGCCCGAAACGAACACGGCGATGGCGACCAGCGCGATCACCGTCGCCAGCATGTTCTTCAAGGCGTTCAGCCGGTGATAGTCGCCGCTCTCAGTGAGCCCGAGCGTCGCCAGCATCATGATGCCCATGCCCGCGCCGAAGAAGCCGCCATAGATCGCGGTGAAGAACTGGAGGAAGGGGCTGGCGAGGCTGCGGCCCTGCCGCGCGTCCTCCTGATGCGGCCTCCGTGGCGTCAGCCAGGGGCCGGCGGCAAACAGCGCGGTGGCCGCCACCAGCAGCCAGGGCACAAGGCTCTGGAACTGCGGATTGTCGAGCGAGAGGAGAATCAGCGCCCCGCCGAGCGAGCCGAGCACGGAGACGAGGGCGAGCACGAGCGCGCCGCGCCACATCCGCTTGATGTCGCTCCAATAGGCCAGCGTCGAGGTAACGTAGCCGGGGAACTGCACGATCGAGGACGTGGCATTGGCGGAGATCGGCGAAACGCCGCCTAGCGTCATGGCGCCGAAGGTCAGGAACGTGCCCCCGCCCGCCACGGCGTTGATCGCGCCCGCGAAGAAGCCGGACAGGAAAAGGAGAACGGCTTCGAGAAGGGACATGGCGCACGCGGAAAGGGGAGAGGAGGCGGGACAAGCGGTTTTTAGAGACTGTTTGACAACTCGGTCGGGTCGGTCCGCCAGTGCTTTTCCACCGCCGCTTCGTTGCCAATCCTCGCCGATGCCGCCAGCATCACTCAAGTTTGGCGCCTCGCGAGCGTCGAAAAATCACCCCACGGCCCTCCGCCGCCGAGTTGTCAAACAGTCTCTAAGCGAGAGCCCGATCGCGGGAAAGAGGGGGCACGGAGGCGCGCGCAGACCAAGTGGGGCGACAAAATGGTTCGGCCTACCTAGACAATAAGCCGTTTAGCGGCTATAGGCGCCTCGTTTTCCTCAGAAAAACTTGACCGTTTCAAACGGCCATGACCGGGCAACCGGCATGTAACGAAGATGAGGCCAATGCCATGAATATCATCGCTGAACTCGACGCCCAAGAAGCCGCCCGCATCGCCGCCATCCGCACGCTTCCGGCCTTCTCGCCGGGCGACACGCTGCGCGTCAACGTGCGCGTCACGGAAGGCACCCGCACCCGCGTGCAGGCCTATGAAGGCGTGTGCATCGCGCGTTCGGGCGCCGGCTTCCAAGAGAGCTTCACCGTCCGCAAGATCTCCTACGGCGAAGGCGTCGAGCGCGTTTTCCCGGTCTACTCGCCGCAGCTGGAGTCGGTCGAGGTCGTGCGCCGCGGTCGCGTGCGTCGCGCCAAGCTCTACTACCTGCGCGATCGTCGCGGCAAGTCGGCCCGTATCGTTGAGGCCACCAACGTGCGCGCCCGCAAGCTGAACGACGACGCCCGCGCGGTCGCCGCCGACGAGCGCGCCGCCAAGGAAGCCGCCAAGGTTGCGAAGAAGGCTTCTGCCGAGTAAGGCATCCTCGCTTTCGAAGTCTTTGCAAAGGGCGGCCTTCGAGCCGCCCTTTCGCGTTTTGGCCGATCCGAAGGAGACGCGTCATGGACGCCTATTTCGACGCCAATCTCGCCAACTGGAACGAGCGGGCGCGCCTGCACGCCAGCGACACGACCGGCTCCTACCGCATCGCCCAGGTCCTTGCCGGCGGCTCCTCGCTTCATGCGATCGAAGCCGAGGAGATCGGGGCGCTGGCCGGGCTCGATGTCGTGCATCTCCAGTGCCATATCGGGCTGGATACGCTGTCGCTGAAGCATCTGGGCGCGCGCTCCGTCACCGGGCTCGACTTCTCGCCGGACGCGTTAGAGGCCGCCCGCGCCTTCGCCGCCAAGGCGGGCACCAAGGCGCGCTTCGTGGAAGGCTCGCTTTACGACGCGCCGAACGCGCTTGGCGCGCAATACGACCTCGCCTTCGTCACCTGGGGCGCCATCAACTGGCTGCCCGACATCCGGGGCTGGGCCGAGGTCGTGGCCGCCGTGCTGCGCCCCGGCGGGCGGCTCTATCTTCTTGAAGGCCATCCGCTTCTCAACCAGTGCGAATGGCGCGACGGGCGCCCGGCGATCACTTACGACCACCGGACCCCGAAGGCGCAGCCGCTCGCCTTCGACGAGACGCAGACCTACACCGGCGACGCCCGGCCGCTGACGCAGACGCGAAACTACGAGTGGATCCACCCGATCGGCGACATCGTCACCGCGCTGATCCAGGCCGGGCTGCGGATCGACTTCCTGCATGAGCACGAGCGGATCGCCTGGCGCGCCTTTCCCGAGATGATCGAGGTGGGCGTCGATCTCTTCGTCCTGCCGCCCGGCCTGCCCCGCATGCCGCTCAGCTTCTCGATCGGCGCGACCAGGAGCGCCTGACAAGACATCCGGCCAATGGGGCGTCGAGACAGTTTCGTCTCGGCGAGGTTTACGTCGAACGAGGCCAGCCGACCCCCTGAAATCCGTCGGGCGCTCCAGTCGCCCTGACCCCATCGAGGCGGCCTCCAACAAGGGGCCGCCACACGCCGCGACCACAAGGATGCGCGTATCATGAGTTTCCGTTCCCGCCTTCGGCGCATTCCCGTCGACCGTTTCCTCCTTATGCTGATCGCCACCGTCGCGATCGCCGCCGTGCTGCCCGCGCGCGGCGAGGTGGCCGAGGCCTTCGACTGGATCACCTACGGCGCCATCGCGCTCCTGTTCTTTCTCTACGGCGCGCGCCTGTCGCCCCAGGCGGTCTGGGCCGGCCTTCTCCATTGGCGGCTGCAGGGCTTCGTCTTCCTCTCGACCTTCGCGCTATTTCCGCTGATCGGCCTACTCGTTGCGCCGCTGGCCGGCCGCGTCCTGCCGGCGGAGCTGGCGCTCGGCCTGTTCTACCTCACGCTGCTCCCGTCCACGGTGCAGTCCTCGATCGCCTTCACCTCGATCGCGGGGGGCAATGTGCCGGCGGCGCTGACCAGCGCCTCCGTGTCCAACATGCTAGGCGTCGTCGTCACGCCCGCGCTGGTTCTCCTGCTGGCCAGCGGCGGCGGGGCGGGCGCCTTTTCCTTCGATTCGATCGAGAAGATCGCGCTGCAGATCCTGGCGCCCTTCGTCGCCGGGCAGATCGCCCGGCCGCTGATCGGCGGCTGGCTCGCTCGCCACAAGCCGGTGACGGTGGTGGTGGATCGGGGCTCCATCCTGCTCGTGGTCTATGCCGCCTTCTCGGAGGGCGTGGTGGCCGGCGTCTGGTCGAGCCTCGGCTGGCAGCAGCTTCTGATCGTCGTCCTGTTCGACGTCGCGATCCTTGCCGTCGCCCTGTCGATCACGACGCTTCTGGCCCGCAAGCTCGGCTTCAACAAGCAGGACGAGATCGCCATCGTCTTCTGCGGCTCCAAGAAGAGCATGGCGACCGGCATTCCCATGGCCGGCATTCTCTTCGCGGGACACGCCATGGCGCTGGTGGTGCTGCCGCTCATGCTGTTCCACCAGATCCAGCTCTTCGCCTGCGCCGCGCTCGCCCAGCGCTATGCCCGCCAGACCCGCGCCGTCCCGCCCCCGAGCGTGGCGGAAGCGGCAGCCGAGGAGCGCGACAGCGTGGACCGGGCGGCCGCCACGACCAACCCCTGACGACGCCGGCCGGGGATCAGGCTTTCGCGAGCGCCGGGGAAATGGGAACGCCGCGTTCTTGGCAGACCCGCCCCCGGCATGAGAGCCTCGCCCGATCGCCCTCCCACGCGGAACCTCCCTTTCATGCTGCATCGCCGTTCCTTCTTTTCGCTTGCGCTCGCTCTCGCCGCCTCCGCCCCCGCCCTGGCGCAAGGTCCCGCCCTGCCGGACCTGAAAGGCCGCGAGCTCGTGGTGGTGACGGAGAACGCCTACCCGCCGTTGCAATATGTCGATCCGAAAAGCGGGCAGGCGATTGGCTGGGAATATGACGCGATGAACGACATCGCCCGGCGGCTGAACGCCAAGGTGCGATACGAGAACGCCTCCTGGGACGCGATGATCGAGGCCGTCGCCGCGCGCCAATACGACATCGGCATGACCGGCATTACCATTCGCGACGACCGCAAGCAGCGCGTCGACTTCTCCGATCCCTATCTGCGCTCGCAGATGGTCATGATCGTGCGCGCCAATGAGAGCCGCTTTGCCGACGCTGCCGGTTTCAAGGCGCTGGACAGCGGCCTCGTCGGCGCGCAGGTCGGCACCACGCCCTTCTTCACAGCCGTCTACGAGGTGCTGGACGGCAACGAGCAGAACCCGCGCATCAAGCTGTTCGAGACCTTCGGCGCGCAGGTCCAGGCGCTGCGCGCGGGCGATGTCGATCTCGTGCTGAGCGACATGGCCGGTGGCCAGGCCTCCGTCGCCGCATCCGGCGGGGCGCTGAAGATCGTCGGCCAGCCGCTCGGCAACGACGATTTCGGCTTCATCTTCGCCAAGGGCTCCGACCTCGTCGCCCCGGTCAACGCCGCCATCGCCGCCTTGAAGGGCGACGGCACGTTCGACCGCCTCACGCAGAAGTGGTTCGTGGACACCAAGCTCGGCCAGCCGTGAGCCGTCCCCTCCCGCCTCGGGGCCTGCTGGCGCGGCTCCGCGCCCCCGACTTTCCCTGGTGGCTGGTGGCGCTCGCCGGTCTCGGCCTCGGCGCCGGCGGCTGGATCGCCTCGCAAGCCGGGCTGCGGCAGACCATCGCCATTCTCGCGGGCGGCCTCGTCACCACGCTGGAGGTCACCGCGCTGGGTTTCGCCGGGGCGCTGGCGCTGGGCTTTCTCATCGCGCTGGCCGGGCGCGCCCGCTTGCGCTGGCTGCGCAACCTCGCCCGCCTCTATGTCGAGATCGTGCGCGGCGTACCCGTCTTGGTGCTCCTGTTCTGGATCGCCTTCGCCGGCGTTCCCGCCGCCGTCGCCGGCTGGAACGGGCTCACCGCGCCCCTGCGCGAGGCCGGCCTCCTGCCCGAGCTTCTGGTGCGCGACGTCTCGCTTCTCATGCGCGGCGTCCTCGCCCTCGTTGTCGCCTATTCCGCCTTTATCGCCGAAATCGTTCGCGCTGGCCTCGAATCCGTGCCCCCGGGCCAGCGGGAGGCCGCCTCCGCCCTCGGCCTGTCCCGCCTCCAGCGCCTTCGCCTCGTGGTCCTTCCCCAGGCCATCCGCACCGTCCTGCCGCCGCTGGGCAACGATCTGGTCTCCATGGTCAAGGACTCTTCGCTCGTCTCCGTGCTGGGCGTCGCCGACATCACCCAGATGGGCAAGGTCTACGCCTCCGGCTCCTTCCGCTTCTTCGAGACCTATTCCGTCACCGCCTTCCTCTACCTCCTCCTCACCGTCCCCCTGTCCCTCGCCGCTCGCGCCCTGGAGCGCCGGCTGAGGCGGTGAGGGCAGGGGCGCTGCCCCTGCACCCCGGCAGGGGAAATGATTTCCCCTGCACCCCTCGTTTCTCTTGGCATGTGTCCGAACCCCGGGAGGGCCAGCGGCCCTCCCGGGGTTCGGAAAAGGTCCCAAAAGAAAGGAAGGGTTCGGGAAGTCATTTCCGAGCGGGGCTCGGGGCGGCAGCCCCGCTCTGCGCTCACCGCCGCATCAGGCATTGCGCACGCGGGCGTGGGGGCGTATTTTGGAACGATGCGAAAGAGCGCGATATCCATGGGCCGTCTGCCGACCACGCTGGGATTCTCCCCGGTGGAGGATCGCGCGCGCATGCCCGGGCGCTTTTTCTACCGGCAGATTTCGGCCGTTCTGCTTACGCGCTGAAGCCGCGCGCCGTCGGCGGCGCCTCTGTTTTTCCACTTGTTCGATTCTATCCGGCGCGGCGGCCCTGTGAGGCCGAACCGCCTTTTGAAGACGCGAAAGCCCATGAGCCAGACCGCAAAACCCCGCACGCTCTACGACAAGATCTGGGACGACCACCTGATCTCGACCGACGAGAACGGCGGCAGCCTCCTCTATATCGACCGCCATCTCGTCCATGAGGTGACGAGCCCGCAGGCCTTCGAGGGTCTGCGCGTGGCCGGGCGCAAGGTGCGCCATCCCTCGCGCACGCTGGCGGTGGTGGACCACAACGTGCCGACCTACGACCGGCGCGGTGGCATTCACAACGAGGAAAGCCGCATTCAGGTCGAGACGCTGGCCAAGAACGCGGCCGAGTTCGGGGTCGAGTATTTCAACGAGATCGACAAGCGGCAGGGCATCGTCCACATCATCGGGCCGGAGCAGGGCTTCACCCTGCCGGGCATGACGATCGTCTGCGGCGACTCGCACACCTCGACCCACGGCGCCTTCGGAGCCCTGGCGCACGGCATCGGCACGTCGGAGGTCGAGCATGTGCTCGCCACGCAGACGCTGATCCAGCAGAAGGCCAAGAACATGCTCGTCCAGGTGGACGGGACCTTGCCCGCGGGCGTGACCGCCAAGGACATCATCCTCGCCATCATCGGCCAGATCGGCACGGCGGGCGGCACGGGCTACGTCATCGAATATGCCGGCGAGGCGATCCGAGCCCTGTCGATGGAAGGCCGGATGACGATCTGCAACATGTCGATCGAAGGCGGGGCTCGGGCGGGCCTGATCGCGGCCGACGAGACGACGTTCCGCTATATCGAGGGTCGTCCGCGCGCGCCGCAGGGTGCCGCCCTCGAGCAGGCGGTGGCCTATTGGAAGACGCTGCACACGGACGAGGGCGCCCATTTCGACAAGATCGTGCGGCTCGACGCGGCCAACCTGCCGCCGATCGTCTCCTGGGGCTCCTCGCCGGAGGATGTCGTGGCGGTGGACGGCGTGGTGCCGAACCCTGACGAGATCGAGGACGAGGCCAAGCGCGACACCAAGCGCCGCGCGCTCGACTATATGGGCCTCCAGCCCGGCACGCGGATGACCGACATCACGATCGACCGCGTCTTCATCGGCTCCTGCACCAATGGCCGCATCGAGGATCTGCGGGCGGTCGCCAAGGTCGTGGAAGGGCGCAAGGTGGCGGACGGCGTCTCGGCCATGATCGTGCCGGGCTCGGGGCTCGTGAAGATCCAGGCCGAGGAAGAGGGGCTGGACAAGGTGTTCCTGGAGGCCGGTTTCGACTGGCGCGAGCCGGGCTGCTCCATGTGCCTCGGCATGAACGAGGACCGGCTGAAGCCGCACGAGCGCTGCGCCTCGACCTCGAACCGCAATTTCGAGGGGCGCCAGGGCTTCAAGGGCCGCACCCATCTCGTCTCGCCGGCCATGGCGGCAGCCGCCGCCGTCACCGGACGCTTCGTCGATATTCGCGAGTGGAAGTAAGGCGAGCGCGGCGGGGCGAGGCTCTCGTCGCGACGCTTACAGGAACAGATGGGAGCGGGGCGCAGCCGAGAGGCGGGCGCCCCGTTTTCGCGTCAGCCCATCAGCAGCCGCGCGGCGGGGCGGATCGCCGGGGCGCTGGCGATCGCATCGCCCACCACGCGGTCGCGCCCGTGGGATTTGGCGACATAGAGCAGCGTGTCGGCGCGGCCCGCCGCGTCCCACAGGCGCTCGCCGGCGGCAACGGCCACGACGCCGAAGCTGGCGGTGACGGAAAGCTGCGCGAGATCGAAAGGCCAGCGGACGGCGCGCAGCGCGCTCTGCAAGCGGAGGGCAAGGGTCTGCGCCTCGGAGAGGTCGCAGGCGCGCAGGAACACCGCGAACTCCTCGCCGCCGAAGCGGCAGACGCAGCCGCGATTCCCCACCATGCGCTCCAGCAGGGCGGCAAAGCCGCAGATCACGGCGTCTCCCGCCTCGTGCCCGTGCCGGTCGTTGATCTGCTTGAAGAAGTCGAGATCGGCCAAAACCAGGGCGTCGGGGGCCGAGCCATGCGCAGCGCGGCGCAGCTCGGCGACGCGCCGCTCGAAGCCGCGCCGGTTGAGAACGAGCGTCAGCGCGTCCACGTCGGAGGAGAGGCGGTGATGCTCGATCAGGTCCATGCCGATCGCCACCAGAACGCTGAAGGCCATGAGGACGCCGGTCACCGCGCCGCTCAGCTGGAACACGAAGGCCCAGGGCGAGTCGCGCCAGTTCGTCACCGTCATCGGCTGGTCGAGCGGCGAGGACAGGAAGGCGAGGTTCTGCAGGCTGAGGCTCGCGGCGACGAGAACGCAGAGCCAGAACAGCGCCCGGTCGATCCAGCGCTTCGAGAGGCCCGCCATGGTGCCCGCCGCCAGCAGCATCAGAACAGCGCAGCCGGCCTGGATGGAGAAGATCTCGAACTGCGCGCTGCCCGACAGGAACAGCGCCAGAAAGGCGCAGAAAAGGCTCGCCGCGATCGTCCCCGCCAGAAGGGCGTAGCGCGGCCGGCGACCGGCGCGCGAGGCCAGCGCGAGATTGGCCCCCGTCAGGGCGAAGAGAAACAAGGAGTCCTCGAAGAGCGGCTTGACGATCGCGCCTTCCCCGGCGGGGATGACGGTCATTCCGTAGGCGAGCGCCGCGAGCGAGAAGCAGCCGCTCCAGGCATAGAGGCCCGGTCCGAACCGCCCGAGGGCTGCGAACGCGATTCCGAACAGCAGAAAGGTGGCGGGAACCGCCCAGGCCAGAATATCCGCCTGCATGAAACCTCCCCCCTCGGATCGGGAGCCAGAGTCGCAGCGCACGGCCTATCGCCGGCAGAGAATCGGGCGTCGTCCCGGCAATCTGCGGCACGGATGGTTGTCGACGCGTTAACGAATTGGAGTCCGCTGGGCGCCGGAGGCGATTCTTCAAGGGGCGGTTTCATGGGTGGGCTTGGGCTACAGATGGTTTGCGGCCGGGGCGCGGGATAAGCGCCTTGACCCGCCTGGCGATCCGCCGCACACCAGGGACATGAGCGCCAGCGAGCCCCTTCCCGATGTCGAGATCGGCCTTCTCAGGCTGAAGGACGCGCGCGATCTCGCGCCCCTGCTCTCGGCCTACAACCAGGCCATGTTTCGCGGGGCGCCCGGCGCGCCCGACACGTTCTATGCCGAGCAGCTCCTGCAGGATCGCACGGGCGAGATTCTGGGCGCGCGGGTGGACGGGGCGCTGGTCGGCTTTCTCGTGTTCTACGACCTGCCCGATCCCTGGACCGGGATGCGCGCCGGCATGGCCGACCATGTGTTCGTGGACCAGCGCCACCGACGCAAGGGCATCGCCAAGGCGATGGTGGACGTTCTGGCCGAGGAGGCGGACGGGCGCGGCTGGTCGCGCCTCGTCCTCCATGCGCCGCGCCATGGCGGCTCGGGCCGCCATCTCTACGAGAAGGTCGCCGAGCCGGCCGACTGGTCGAGCTACGTCATCCGCTTCCTCGACCGATAGGGCATCCGGCCGCAAGCGCCCCACGCCCCCACGCTCTGCGCCCCCGCGTCGCAGGCCGGCCGAGGCGGCGTCATATAATCGGTTTGGATCGCGCCCGGTGCCGAAACCTTGGCCTTGCGGCTTGATTTCGCACGGCGAAGGGGCTTTTAGAAATTCTCCAGACGCTGGGGACGGCGAGCCGCCGCCCGCGGCCGAACCGATTCGCGACCGCAACCCTTCGCGACTGCTTCAGGAGTCGTTCTTGTCCAAGATCCAATCCAACCGACCCTTGTCGCCGCACCTTTCGGTGTATCGCTTCCGTCCGACCATGGCGATGTCGATCCTCCATCGCATCACCGGCGGCGCCCTGTATTTCGGCACGGCGCTCGTGGTCTGGTGGCTCCTGGCGGCGGCGAGCGGCGAGGCGGCCTTCGGCCATGCCTCGGCCTTCTTCGGCTCGATCTTCGGCCGGCTGATCCTGTTTGGCTACAGCTGGGCCCTCCTGCACCACGCCGCCGGCGGCATCCGCCACCTGATCTGGGACACCGGAACCGGCCTCGGCCGCGAGGAATCCACCCGCTTCGCCATCGCCACGCTCATCGCCTCCCTGGTCGGGACGGTTTTGTTGTGGCTCGTCGTCGCCATCTTCTGAAGGAGAAGCGCCATGGACATGAGAACGCCCCTCAAGCGCGTGCGCGGTTCCGGCGCGGCCGGCGAAGGCACGGGCCATTTCTGGCTGCAGCGCGTCACCGCGATCGCCAACCTCTTCCTGATCGCCTTCTTCATCGTGCTTCTGATCTCGCTGCATGACGAGAGCTACGAGACAGTGCGCGCGGCGCTGGCCAATCCGATCGTCGGCCTCGTCATGGCGCTCTGCGTCGTCGTGCCCTGCATCCATATGCGCCTGGGCATGCAAACGATCATCGAGGACTATTTCCACGGCGCGCTGAAGCTGCCGCTGGTGATCCTCAACACGTTCTTCGCGTTTCTCGTCGGCGCGGCCGCCGTGTTCGCGATCCTCAAGATGAGCCTGGGAGCTTAATCGCCATGGCGACCGCACAGCCGCACCGCACCGCCGCCCCGGGCCAGAACGGCAAGGCCTACGAGTTCATCGACCACGTGTTCGACGTCGTGGTGGTGGGCGCCGGCGGCGCCGGCCTCCGCGCCACGCTCGGCGCCGCGCAGGCGGGCCTGAAAACCGCCTGCATCACCAAGGTCTTCCCGACCCGCTCGCACACGGTGGCGGCCCAGGGCGGCGTCGCCGCCTCGCTCGGAAACATGGGCGAGGACAATTGGCGCTGGCACATGTACGACACCGTCAAGGGGTCGGACTGGCTGGGCGACCAGGACGCGATCGAATATCTCGTGCGCAACGCGCCCGCCGCCGTCTACGAGCTCGAGCATTTCGGCGTGCCCTTCTCGCGCACGCAGGACGGCAAGATCTACCAGCGGCCCTTCGGCGGCATGACCACCGACTTCGGCAACGGCCCGCCGGCGCAGCGCACCTGCGCCGCCGCCGATCGCACCGGCCACGCCATCCTGCACACGCTCTATGGCCAGTCGCTGCGCTATTCCTCGGAATTCTTCATCGAGTATTTCGCGATCGACCTGATCATGGACGAGGAAGGCGCCTGCCGTGGCGTCGTCGCCCTCAACATGGACGACGGCTCGATCCACCGCTTCACCGCCAAGAAGACGATTCTCGCGACCGGCGGCTACGGCCGCGCCTATTTCTCCGCCACCTCGGCCCACACCTGCACGGGCGACGGCAACGCCATGGTGCTGCGCGCCGGCCTGCCGCTGCAGGACATGGAGTTCGTGCAGTTCCACCCGACCGGCATCTACGGCGCGGGCTGCCTCATCACCGAGGGCGCGCGCGGCGAGGGCGGCTATCTCACGAACTCGGAAGGCGAGCGCTTCATGGAGCGCTACGCCCCGTCGGCCAAGGATCTCGCCTCGCGCGACGTCGTGTCCCGCTCCATGACCATGGAGATCCGGGAAGGGCGGGGCGTGGGCAAGAACAAGGACCACATCTTCCTGCATCTCGACCATCTCGACCCGAAGATCCTGCACGAGCGCCTGCCGGGCATTTCGGAATCGGCGCGCATCTTCGCCGGCGTCGACGTGACCAAGGAGCCGATCCCGGTCCTTCCGACGGTCCACTACAACATGGGCGGCATCCCGACGAACTATCACGGCGAGGTGCTGACCAAGAAGGACGGCGATCCCGACGCCGTGGTGCCGGGCCTGATGGCGGTGGGCGAGGCGGCCTGCGTGTCGGTCCACGGCGCCAATCGTCTCGGCTCCAACTCGCTGATCGATCTCGTCGTGTTCGGCCGCGCCGCGGCGCTGCGCTGCGTCGACACGGTGACGCCGGGTGAGAGCCAGGCGCCGCTGCCCAAGGGCGCCGGCGAGAACTCGCTCGCCCGCCTCGACCGCTTCCGCTACGCGAACGGCTCGACCTCGACGGCGGACCTGCGCGGCGCCATGCAGCGCACGATGCAGTCGAACTGCGCCGTGTTCCGCACCGGCGAAGTGCTGGAAGAAGGGCACCAGAAGATCCACGACGTCTGGCGCTCGTCGGACGACGTTCGCGTCACCGACCGCTCGCTGATCTGGAACACGGACCTGATCGAGACCCTGGAATACGACAACCTGATCTCCCAGGCCGTCGTCACCATGGACTCCGCGCTGGCCCGCCAGGAATCGCGCGGCGCCCATGCGCGCGAGGACTTCCCCGATCGCGACGACAAGACGTGGATGAAGCACACGCTCTCGTTCTGCGATACGGACAACAAGACCATCCGCCTGGACGACCGCCCGGTACACACCTACACCATGTCGAACCAGATCGAGTACATCGCGCCCAAGAAGCGCGTTTACTGATCGAGCCACGGCAAATGCCATCGGTTCGCTCCGAGGAGAGAACCGATGGCGTCGACGGGGCACGATAGACGCCGGCCGGTCGCCTGATCCGGCACGGGGCGGTCTTTCCCGCCCCTCGTGCCTTTGCTATCTCGTCCTTATGAGAACCCCTGCGCTGCGCGCGATCGGTGAGAGCATTCTGCGGCGCGGCCGGACCTTTCGCTTCGCCGTGAAGCAGCGGCTGCGGCTGACCGACCGGCCGACGCTGGTGGTCTATCCCGGGCGCCTTGCCGACGGGCGGCTCTCGCTCCTGGGCCGCGTTCTGGAGGACGAAGGCGTGTTCGGTGCGCCGCATTCCAACTCCACGCTCTGGAACCTCTATCTCACCTTCAAGCGCTACGAGACCGACGAGATCGGCGGCGCGCGCCTCCACTGGGAGGGGCTGGGCAGCGCGGGCGAGGTGGTCAGCAATCGCGACGGCTATTTCCGCATCCAGGCCGAGGGGCTGACCATGCCGGAGGGCGACAAGCCCTGGGCGACGCTGCGCGTCACGCTGCAAAAAGCGCGGGGCTACGATTTCGAGCCGCTCTCGGTCGAGGCGCGGGCGCGCGTCGTGTCAAACCATGCGCGCTTCGGCATCATCTCGGACATCGACGACACGATCATCCACACCGGCGCCTTCAAGATGCTGCGCCATTGGCGCATCGTGACGGCCAATTCGCCCGAGGCGAGGCTGCCCTTTCCCGGCGTGTCGCGTTTCTACCGCGCGCTGACGGAGGGTGCGGCGGGGCCGGACACGAATCCCGTCTTCTACGTCTCCTCCAGTCCCTGGAATCTTGCCGACATC
This sequence comes from Aureimonas sp. AU40, assembly GCF_001463785.1. NCBI lineage: Bacteria > Pseudomonadati > Pseudomonadota > Alphaproteobacteria > Hyphomicrobiales > Aurantimonadaceae > Aureimonas > Aureimonas sp. AU40. The sequence continues at coordinate 33,552 of NZ_BBWL01000033.1, read as the reverse complement.
TTCGAACGCTTCATGGTGCTGCGGAGCATTCCGGTCGGCCCCATGCTCCTGCGCTCGCTTTCCTCCGACGCGCTCGGCTGGCTCCTGCGCCGCCACCACGGGCACAAGGACGGGATGATCGATGCCGTGTTGGCGGCCTATCCCGAACTGCCCTTCGTGCTGATCGGCGATAGCGGGCAGAAGGACGCGGCCGTCTACGCCAAGGCCGTGGAGCGCCATCCTGGCCGGGTTCTGGCCGTGCATATCCACGACGTCTTGCCCGAGGGCTCGCCGATGGAGGCGGTGAAGGAGGCGCTGGCGCGCATTGAGGCGGCGGGCGTGCCGACCACGATGGGCCGCACGCTGGCCGACGCCGCGCGCCAGGCCGAGGGCGCCGGGCTCGTGGCCGGCGGAACCGAGCAGGCCGTGCTGGCCGAGATCGCGGCCGAGGAGGGCAAGCCGAGCCGCTTCGGGCGCTTTCCCGCCATCGTCCAGCCCTGAGCCGTCGCGCGCGCGAAGGGCTGGAAAAGAATTCGAAAGCTCCCGTCTCCTACAATCGTTTAAAGCGGCGCCCGCGCGCTTTGGCCGTGTTGCACCGCCGCGCTATTCGTGTTTAGCCCCATTCTAAAGAACTGACGTCGCATCGGAACATCGTCCCATGGTGGAACTCAGCCTTCCCAAGAACTCGGTCGTCGGCAAGGGCAAGACCTGGCCGAAGCCGGCTGGCGCCAAAACCGTGCGCGAGTTCGGCATCTATCGCTGGTCTCCGGACGACGGGCAGAACCCGCGCGTCGACACGTTCTATGTCGATACCGACGATTGCGGGCCGATGGTGCTCGACGCGCTGCTCTGGATCAAGAACAACGTCGATTCGACCCTGACGCTGCGCCGCTCCTGCCGCGAGGGCATCTGCGGCTCCTGCGCCATGAACATCGACGGCTCCAACACGCTGGCCTGCACCAAGGGCATGGACGAAGTGTCGGGCGCGGTGAAGGTCTATCCGCTGCCGCACATGCCGGTGGTCAAGGACCTCGTGCCCGATCTCACCGTGCCCTACGCGCAGCTTCGCTCCATCGAGCCCTGGCTGAAGACCGAGACGCCCGAGCCCGAGAAGGAATGGCGCCAGAGCCATGACGACCGCGAGAAGCTCGACGGCCTCTACGAGTGCATCCTCTGCTTCTGCTGCCAGACCTCTTGCCCCAGCTACTGGTGGAACGGCGACCGCTATCTCGGCCCCGCCGTGCTGCTCCAGGCCTATCGCTGGCTGATCGATTCGCGCGACGAGGCGACCGGCGACCGCTTGGACCAGCTGGAAGACCCCTTCCGCCTTTATCGCTGCCACACGATCATGAACTGCACGCAGGCCTGCCCCAAGGGCCTGAACCCGGCCAAGGCGATCGCCGAGATCAAGAAAATGATGGTCGAGCGTCGCGTCTGATCTCTGTTGCGCGATTCTTTGTCGCGCGAGATCATTCTTTCGTCGCCGCCCTGCATCCGCCGTCTTGCCCGTGCCGTATCTCCGGTACACGAGACGGCGGAGCTTTTTGCCATGATGCGTTCCAAATTCCTTCGGCCGGGCGTCGTCGCGCTCGGCCTTCTGGCGTCGCTCGCCCCGGCGGCGGCGCAGGCCGAGGAGGCGATCTTCGCCGGCGGCTGCTTCTGGTCCATGGAGACCGATCTCGACCGCGTCGACGGCGTCACCTCGACCACGTCCGGCTATATCGGCGGCACGCTGAAGAACCCGACCTATCAGGATGTCGTCACCGAGCGCACCGGCCATTACGAGGCGGTGAAGGTGACGTTCGATCCCGCCAAGATCTCCTACGACAAGCTTCTCTCGGCCTATTGGCATTCGATCGACCCGACCGACGCGGGCGGCCAGTTCTGCGATCGCGGCCCGTCCTATCGCACGGCGATCTTCCCGCTGAACGATTCGCAGCGGCAGGCGGCCGAGGCGTCCGCCAAACAGGTCTCCGTCGATCTGAAGCAGACGGTCGCGACACAGGTCCTGCCGACCGCGACCTTCTATGCCGCCGAGGACTATCACCAGGACTTCGCCAAGAAGAATCCCGCCCACTACAACGCCTATCGGATGGGCTGCGGGCGGGACCGGGCGGTGCGCGCGGTCTGGGGCGATAAGGCGCAGATGGGGCTGAAGCCGGCCCATAGCTGACGGCGGGGGCGGGGCGCGCTGTCGCACCGCGAAAATCTCCGTGCAAGGCCGGGAACCAAAGCGGGCCTTCACGCTTCTTCCCGCAACGACGCCGGCGCGGCGTATCGCGCGCCGGCCCTTGCACGGACTTTCGCAGGAGCATTCGATGGCCAAGGCGGGCACCACCCCGATCCATCCCACCAAGAACTCGATGAACGAGAACCTTCGGGCCTCGATGATCGAGCTTTTGCAAAAGCATCTCGCCTCGTCGATCGACTTGTCCTACTCGGCCAAGCAGGCGCATTGGAACGTCAAGGGTTCCAACTTCATCGGCGTCCATCTCCTGTTCGACCGGCTGCACGAAGAGGCCGAAGGCTATGTCGACACGATCGCCGAGCGCCTGACGGCACTGGGCGGCCAAGCGCGCGGCACGGTGCAGGCCTCCTCCGAATCGACGTTGCTCGACCCTTATCCGCTCGATCTCGTGGACTCGATGGACCACCTGAAGCGGCTCGCCGACAATTACGCCAAGTGGGGCGGCGCCCTGCGCGAGGCGGTGAAGGAAGCCGACGACGCGGGCGACGACCTGACCGCCGATCTCTTCACCGAAGTCGGCCGCGCGATCGACAAGTCGCTCTACTTCCTGGAAAGCCACTTCCAGCGCGCCTGAGATCGCGGGCGGCTTCCGCAAGGAGCCCTCACGATTTCGGCAAGGGCCGACAGCGGGACGAACGCTGTCGGCCTTTTTGCGTTGTGAGTTTAAGGTGCGGCGTGCACCTTGCGCGCGGACAGGAGGCTCGGCCCATGCGACATCCCCAACTTCCCAGCGAGGGCGGCTGCCGCTGCGGCGCGGTGCGGCTTCGCATCACCGCCGCGCCCATCGCCACCATGGCCTGCCACTGCAAGGGCTGCCAACGCATGACCTCCAGCGCCTATTCGCTGAGCGCCATGGTGCCGGCCGATGGGTTCGAAGTGGTTCAGGGCGAGCCCGTCCGAGGCGGGCTCAAGCAGGGCGGCATCCACCATTTCCTCTGCCCGGACTGCGGAACCTGGCTGTTCACCCGCTGGGACGGCATGGACGATCTCGTCAACCTGCGCCCGACCCTTATGGACGACACGACCTGGTACGCGCCCTTCATGGAAACCTATAACAGCGAGAAGCTCGTCTTCGCCGAGACCGGAGCCAGAATGAGCTTCGACACGTTTCCCGACGAGAGTGAGTTTCCCCACATTCTCCAGGCCTATGCGGCGGCCATCGCCAGCGCCTGATCGGCCCTTAGGGCCGTGAGACGGCGGAGCATTCGACGCGAAAGCGATAGGGGTGGCGAGCCGCGTCCCTCGGGCCGGGCTTGCCCCGCCCGGCCGGAATCGCCATCTGAAGGTCTGCCGCTGGCGGAGCGCTTGCATCGCGCCAACGCCCCTGCCATGCCGCGTTTGAGGCTGTTATGGACCATGGACAGGCCTTGTGTCGGATCAGCGAAGATCAGGCCGCGAGGAGGAGAGATCGGTCAAGACTGGCCGTCTTGACCGATCTTTCTGACGCTGCGGATGGGTTCGCCGATCCGACCCTTCGGGCCGACCGCCCCAAGCCGCCGGGGGGCGTCGCCGGCCTTGCCCATAGCCCCGCTATGGGCTGCACCCGGCTCCTACCCGGCGACTTGGGTCGGACGGCACAAGGCCTGTCCATGGTCCATAACAGCCTCTAACCTCCCGCGTCCCCGCAGCCGAGCGATCCGCCTTGTCCCTTCTCGGAGACCTGTTTTCGCCCCGCACCGTGCCGGTGCTCGTGCCCATGCCGGCCGAGCGGCCCTATAGTTACGTGGTGCCTGAGGGAATGGAGGTCGAGCCGGGCTCGATCGTGCAGGTGCCGCTCGGGCCCCGCCAGGTCGCGGGCGTCGTGTGGGACGGGCAGACGGACGCGGTGGACCCCAAGAAGCTGAAGGCGATCACCCATGCCTTCGACTGCCCTCCCTTGTCGGAGGCGATGCGCCGCTTCGTGGACTGGGTGGCCGACTACACGCTCTCGCCGCCCGGCCTCGTCGCGCGCATGGTCCTGCGGGTGCCGGTGGCCTTCGATCCCGAGCCGCTGGTGGACGGTCTGCGGCTGACCGAGGCGCGGCCCGAGCGCCTGACGCCGGCCCGCCAACGCCTGCTCGAGACAGCGGGCGCGGGCGGCGAATGGACCCGGCCGGGGCTTCTCCACGCCAGCGGCGTCTCGGCCTCGGTGCTGGACGGACTGGTGAAGGCGGGCAGTTTCGAGACCGTCAAGCTGCCGCCCCATCCCATCGTCTTTCCGCCCGACACGGCGTTTGGCCGCGCCGAACTCAGCCCCGACCAGCGCGAGGCGGCGGACCGGCTCTGCGAGGCGGTGGAGGAGGGGAGCTTTTCCGTCTCGCTCCTGGAAGGCGTCACCGGCTCGGGCAAGACGGAGGTCTATTTCGAGGCGGTGGCCAAGGCGCTGGAAACGGGCCGGCAGGTTCTGATTCTCTTGCCCGAGATTGCGCTGACGCAGAGCTTCATCGACCGGTTCCACCAGCGCTTCGGCACCGAGCCGGCGCAGTGGCATTCGGACGTGGCGCCGCGCAATCGCGAGCGCGTCTGGCGCCAACTGGCGGAAGGGCGGGTGCGGGTCGTGGCAGGCGCCCGCTCGGCGCTGTTCCTGCCGTTCCAGGACCTCGGGCTGGTGGTCGTCGACGAGGAGCACGACCCCGCCTACAAGCAGGAGGACCGCACCTTCTACCACGCGCGGGACATGGCCGTGGTGCGCGGGCAGATCGGGGCTTGCCCGGTGATTCTGGCCTCCGCCACGCCCTCGCTGGAAACGCGGGTCAACGCGCGCTCGGGGCGCTACCGCCATGTGCCGCTCACCGGCCGCTTCCAGGCCGCTGCCCTCCCAAGCCTGCAGCTCGTGGACCTGCGCCGCCACCCTCCGGCGCGCGGCCGCTTCGTCTCGCCAGTGCTTCTCACCGCGATCGAGGAGACGATCGCGCGCGGCGAGCAGGCGCTCCTGTTTCTCAACCGGCGCGGCTATGCGCCGCTGACCCTCTGCCGCGCCTGCGGCCATCGCTTCCAGTGCCGGCAGTGCTCCTCCTGGCTGGTGGACCATCGGCTGCGCGGCGTGCTCCAATGCCACCATTGTGGTCATTCCGAACGCCGGCCCGAGGCCTGCCCCGCCTGCGGCACGCTGGACCATCTCGTCGCCTGCGGGCCCGGGGTGGAGCGCGTCGCCGAGGAAATGCTCCAGAGTTTCCCCGAAGCGCGCACGATTCTCCTATCCTCGGACCTGCCGGGCGGCGCGCGGCGGCTGCGGCGCGAGCTCGACGCGGTGGCCGAGGGCGAGGCCGACATCGTCATCGGCACGCAGCTCGTCGCAAAGGGGCACCATTTCCCGCTGATGACACTGGTCGGCGCCGTGGATGCCGATCTCGGCCTCGCCAATGGCGATCCGCGCGCCGCTGAGCGCACCTTCCAGCTTCTGCATCAGGTGACCGGCCGTGCCGGGCGCTCGGGTCTGCCGAGCCGGGGGCTGATCCAGACCTTCGCGCCCGAGCATGCCGTGATGCAGGCGATCGCCGCGGGCGACCCCGAGCGCTTCTACGAGCGCGAAACGGCCGAGCGCGAGCGGGCCGGCCTGCCGCCCTTCGGCCGGCTGGCGGCGCTGATCGTCTCGGCCGATTCGCGGCGCGAGGCGGAGGAATACGGCCGCCTCCTCAGGCTCGCCGCGCCGCAGGACGGCGATCTCGAAGTGCTCGGCCCCGCCGAGGCGCCGCTCGGGCTCGTGCGCGGGCGCCACCGCTTCCGGCTCTTGATCCAGGGCGGGCGGCGGGCGCCGCTGCAAAGCTTCGTGCGGGCCATGATGGCGAACGCCCCGCGTCCGCGCGGCTCGGTGCAGGTTCAGATCGACATCGACCCGCAAAGCTTCCTATGAGGGGCCGAACGTAGAGAGGGGAGGGGACAGGCATGAGGAAGACCGGATGCCACGAGGCGCGCCGGCTGCGAGCCGGCCCCGCCTTGGTGATCGCGCTTCTGGCGGGGCTCGCAAGCGCGCCGCTGGCCGATGCGCAAGAGGCCGCGCCCCCTGTCCCCACCGCCGATCCTACCGCGCCGCCCGAGACGATGCCTCCAACCGGCTCGGACATCATCGCCTGGTATCCCGCGCCCTCGCGCTGCGCCTATTTCACGCCGGAGGACGCTGCGCGCTTCCAGCCGGACCGGCCCGAGACCTGGCGCTTCCGCTTCCTGATTCTGGCCGCAACGCCCAAGCCCGGCGAATCGACAGCCCAAGCCGAGCGCGGATACGTCATGAAGGACGGGCTCCTGCGCGAGCTAGAAACGGTGCGCAGCGGCCCCGACGCGGACGGGGCGAGCGTCACGGTCTGGCGCTCGGTCGGCGAGCCACGCCTCAACATCACCACGACCCTCAAGGTCGACGGCGAGGAGCGCGGGGCGCCGCGCCAGCGCGGCACGCTGGCCACGATCCGGGGCGACGGCCGCGAGGTGAGCGAGATCAACGGCACCTGCGCGCCATGAGCCGGCTTGACCTTCGCGCCGTCCTCGCGTCCATCACCCCGAGTTGTTTCCCTCCGGCGGGTTGACCGTCGATCCGTTCACCTTTTCGCGAGCGCCCGCCCATGTCCCTCGTCCTGCCCGACAACCTGCCCGACCTCCTGCCCTTTCTGGCCGCCTGCATTTCGGTGGTCTACGGCCTCTTCGCCATGTTCGCCCCGCGCCTGTTCCTGCGCGCCCACGGGCTCGACACGATGGAGGCGCGGCGCACGGGGCTGGCCGAAATCCGGGGCACGATCGCGGGCTTTCCCCTGGGGCTCGGGGTCGCGCTTCTGACGCTCGGCTCCTATCAGACGCTGATTCAGCTCTCGATCGGCGCGGCCTGGCTCTTCGTCGCCTTCGGACGGCTCGTCTCCATCCTGTCGGACCAGGGCGCCTCGATTCTCAACTGGACCCTGTTTCTGTTCAACCTCGCGCTTGCCGCCCTGTGTCTCGCCCCGGCCTTCGGCCTCGTCTCGGCGTGAGCCCGCGCGCGGCGTAAAGCCGTTTGCGCCTTCGATAAAATGGGCGTCGAAGCTCCATTGTCGTCCCCGGATCGCTGTGTTAGACGGGCTTCATTCCGGCGCGGCGGGTTGTTTGTTCCCATCCGTCGCCATTTTTTTGACCCGTTTCAGGTGTCGCGCTCGGCTCCCCCCGCGAGGCGCCTCGAACCAGACGTGAAGAGACGCTCGTCCGTGGCAACATCATCCTCTCCGGTTTCCGGAGTCGCAGAACGCTACGCCCAGTCCCTCTTCGAACTCGCGCGTGACGAGGGTTCGCTCGAGACGGTGGAACGGGAACTGGTGCAGTTCCAGTCCCTGATCGAAGAGAATGCCGACTTCCGCCGTCTGGTCGAAAGCCCCGCTTTCAGCTCCGACGTCCAGCTTCAGGCGATCGACGCGATCGTCGCCGCCACGGGGCCGACGCCGCTCGTCGGCAACTTTCTCAAGGTCGTGGCCGGCAATCGCCGCCTCTTCGCCCTGCCCGCCATCGTCCGGGGTTTCCGGGAGATGGCCGCCGCCCATCGCGGCGAGGTCGAGGCGGAGGTCGTGAGCGCCCATCCCCTGACCGACGAGCAGCGCCGCGAGCTGGCGGACGCGCTCGGCAACTACACCCACAAGTCGGTGACGATGCGCGAGAGCGTCGATCCCTCGCTTCTCGGCGGCCTCGTGGTCCGCATCGGTTCGCGACAGGTCGACACCTCGCTTCGCACCAAACTCTCATCCCTTAAGCTTGCGCTGAAAGAGGTCGGCTGATGGACATCCGGGCCGCGGAAATTTCCGCAATCCTCAAGAACCAGATCAAGAACTTCGGCAGCGAGGCGGAAGTCTCCGAGGTCGGTACGGTTCTGTCCGTCGGTGACGGTATCGCCCGTGTCTACGGTCTCGACCAGTGCCAGGCCGGCGAGATGGTCGAGTTCCCCGGCGGCGTGCGCGGCATGGCGCTGAATCTCGAAACCGACAATGTCGGCGTCGTGATCTTCGGCTCCGACCGCGACATCAAGGAAGGCGACACGGTTCGCCGCACCGGCGCAATCGTGGACGTTCCGGTCGGCAAGGGCCTGCTCGGCCGCGTGGTCGATGGTCTCGGCAACCCGATCGACGGCAAGGGCCCCATCGAGGGCGCCGAGCGCCGCCGTGTCGACGTCAAGGCGCCGGGCATCATTCCGCGCAAGTCGGTGCATGAGCCGATGTCGACCGGCCTCAAGGCCATCGACGCGCTGATCCCGATCGGTCGCGGCCAGCGCGAGCTGGTGATCGGCGATCGCCAGACCGGCAAGACCGCCATTCTGCTCGACACGTTCCTCAATCAGAAGCCGGCGCACGACGCGGGCAACGAGAAGGAGCGCCTCTACTGCATCTACGTCGCGATCGGCCAGAAGCGCTCGACCGTGGCGCAGTTCGTCCGCACGCTCGAAGAGCGCGGCGCCATGCAGTATTCGATCGTCGTCGCCGCGACGGCGTCCGACCCTGCCCCGTTGCAGTACATCGCGCCCTTCGCCGGCTGCGCCATGGGCGAGTATTTCCGCGACAACGGCATGCATGCCGTGATCGCCTATGACGATCTGTCCAAGCAGGCCGTCTCCTACCGCCAGATGTCGCTCCTGCTGCGCCGCCCGCCGGGCCGCGAAGCCTATCCCGGCGACGTGTTCTACCTGCACTCGCGCCTCCTGGAGCGCGCGGCCAAGCTCAACGACGACATGGGCGCCGGCTCGCTGACCGCTCTTCCGGTCATCGAGACGCAGGCCAACGATGTGTCGGCCTATATCCCGACCAACGTGATCTCGATCACCGACGGCCAGATCTTCCTCGAGACCAACCTGTTCTACCAGGGCATCCGCCCGGCGGTGAACGTCGGCCTTTCGGTCTCGCGCGTCGGCTCCGCCGCGCAGATCAAGGCGATGAAGCAGGTTGCTGGCTCGATCAAGGGCGAGCTCGCCCAGTATCGCGAGATGGCCGCATTCGCGCAGTTCGGCTCGGATCTCGATGCGGCGACGCAGCGGCTCCTGAATCGCGGCGCGCGCCTCACCGAGCTCCTGAAGCAGCCGCAGTTCTCGCCGCTGAAGACGGAAGAGCAGGTCGCGGTGATCTTCGCCGGCACGCAGGGCTACCTCGACAAGCTCAAGGTGACCGACGTCAGCCGCTTCGAGGAAGGCCTCCTGTCGCTTCTGCGCACGGAGCACAAGGCGATCCTCGACGCGATCGCCACCGAGAAGCAACTGTCGGACGACACGCGCACCAAGCTCAAGGGCGCGCTCGACCAGTTCGCGAAGTCCTTCGCCTAAGATCGGCCAGCGCCGGATAGGAGACGCACCAGACCCATGGCTTCGCTCAAGGATCTGAGAAACCGCATCGCCTCGGTGAAGGCGACGCAGAAGATCACCAAGGCCATGCAGATGGTCGCGGCGGCCAAGCTTCGTCGCGCCCAGGATGCGGCCGAGGCGGCGCGTCCCTATTCCGAGCGCATCGCGTCGGTGATGCGCAACATCGCCGGGGCGATGGAGGGCGGCGAAGCCACCTCGCCGCTCATGGCCGGGACGGGCAAGGACGACACGCATCTGCTCGTCGTCTTCACGAGCGATCGCGGCCTGTGCGGCGGCTTCAACGCGCAGATCGTGCGTCTGGTGCGTGACCATGTCCGCCGCCTGGAGGGGGCGGGCAAGACGGTGAAGATCATCTCCGTCGGCAAGAAGGGCACGGACATCATGCGCCGCGACTTCGGCTCGAAGATCGTCGCGCGTCTCGACCATAGCGGCCACCGCACGGCGAACTTCGCCGCCGCCGAGACCGTCGCCGACATGGTGATGGACATGTTCTCGAAGGGCGAGTTCGACGTCGCGACCATCTTCTTCTCGGCTTTCGAGAACGTGATCACGCAGCGCCCGACCGCCCAGCGCATCATCCCCGCCGATGTCGGCGTGGCGGAAGGCGAGGCTCCGGCCCCGGCGACCCAAGCCGGCGCGCTCTACGAGTACGAGCCGGAGCCCGAGGCGATCCTGGCCGACCTCATCCCGCGCAACATCAAGGTGCAGGTGTTCCGGGCGCTGCTCGAAAACGCCGCGTCCGAGCAGGGCGCGCGCATGAGCGCCATGGACAACGCCACGCGCAATGCCGGCGACATGATCAACAAGCTGTCGATCTCCTACAACCGCCAGCGCCAGGCGCAGATCACGACGGAACTGATCGAGATCATCGCGGGCGCCGAAGCGCTCTGATGGATTGCGGTCGGTGCCGTGAAGGGCGCCGGCCGGTTTTACCAGACGACGGACGCGGGAGGCGGAAACGCCGGGACGCGCCGACACCCACATTCGAGAGGAGGCCGTGATGGCTGACACATTGGATCGGACCGTCATGACGGGCCGCGTCGCGCAGGTCATCGGCGCCGTCGTCGACGTCGAATTCGACGGCAAGCTGCCGGAAATCCTGAACGCGCTGGAAACCCAGAACAACGGCAACCGCCTCGTTCTGGAAGTGGCGCAGCATCTGGGCGAGAATACCGTCCGCACCATCGCCATGGACCTGACCGAGGGTCTGGTGCGTGGCCAGCCGGTGCGCGACACCGGCGGCCCGATCGAAGTGCCCGTCGGCGACGGCACGCTCGGCCGCATCATGAACGTCATCGGCGAGCCGATCGACGAGGTCGGCCCGATCGAGTACACGCAGAAGCGCGGCATCCACCAGCCGGCGCCTCCCTATGTCGAGCAGAACCCCGAGTCGCAGATCCTCGTCACCGGCATCAAGGTCATCGACCTGCTCGCGCCCTATGCGCGCGGCGGCAAGATCGGCCTGTTCGGCGGCGCCGGCGTCGGCAAAACGGTTCTGATCCAGGAACTGATCAACAACGTCGCGAAGGCGCACGGCGGCTATTCCGTCTTCGCCGGCGTCGGCGAGCGCACCCGCGAGGGCAACGATCTCTATCACGAGATGATCGAGTCCGGCGTGAACAAAGACCCGCACGAGAACGGCGGCTCCACCGCCGGCTCCAAGGCGGCCCTGGTCTACGGCCAGATGAACGAGCCCCCCGGCGCCCGCGCTCGCGTCGCGCTGACCGGCCTCACGATCGCGGAAAACTTCCGCGACCAGGGTCAGGACGTGCTCTTCTTCGTCGACAACATCTTCCGCTTCACGCAGGCGGGTTCGGAAGTGTCGGCGCTTCTCGGCCGTATTCCTTCGGCCGTGGGCTATCAGCCGACGCTGGCGACCGACATGGGCGCCATGCAGGAGCGCATCACCACGACCACCAAGGGCTCGATCACGTCCGTGCAGGCCATCTACGTGCCCGCAGACGACTTGACCGACCCGGCGCCCGCGACCTCCTTCGCGCACTTGGACGCGACGACGGTTCTCAACCGCGCGATCTCGGAAAAGGGCATCTACCCCGCGGTGGACCCGCTCGACTCCACGTCACGCATGCTCTCGCCCATGATCATCGGCGAAGAGCATTACGGCACGGCCCGCAAGGTCCAGCAGATCCTGCAGAAGTACAAGTCGCTGCAGGACATCATCGCCATTCTGGGCATGGACGAGCTGTCCGAAGAGGACAAGCTGACGGTGGCGCGCGCCCGCAAGATCGAACGCTTCCTCTCGCAGCCCTTCTTCGTGGCCGAGGTCTTCACCGGCTCGCCGGGCCAGCTCGTGCCGCTCGAGGACACGATCCGCTCGTTCAAGGGCCTCGTCGAGGGCGAGTACGACCATCTGCCGGAAGCGGCCTTCTACATGGTCGGTTCGATCGACCAGGCCATCGAGAAGGCCCAGAAGCTCGCCGCGCAGGCGTAAGGGCTGGCGTGCCGGCTTCGGTCGGCGCACCCATGCGGCATTAGATGGCGGGTTCAGCTCGCCATCGTCCCTCAGACATCAGGCGGCACGGCATCTGGCTGCGCCGCCCGGCCGCTCCCCCGACGGGAGCGCGGAAGGCAGGACCATCGTGGCTAGCGGCTTCAAGTTCGAACTGGTGTCTCCCGAGCGTCTGCTCCTCTCGGAGCAGGTCACGTCCGTGTTGGCGCCCGGCACCGAAGGTTACTTCACCGTCATGGCCGGCCACGCGCCGCTCATGGCGACGCTGAAGCCGGGCATGGTCGAGGCCGCGCTCGTCTCCGGCGGCACCAAGCGCATCTATGTGCAGGGCGGCTTCGCCGACATCAACGCGGAAAGCTTCACGCTTCTCGCCGAGCATGCGACCCCGGCGGAAGAGCTGAAGGCCGAGGAGATCGATCAGCAGATCGGCGAACTGGAAACCACGCTCGCCAGCGCATCCGACGACGAGGTGCGGGCGCGCACGGAGCAGCGTCTGGCCGATCTGCGCAACGCACGCGTTTCCCTCTAAGCCAGCATCATATCTCGATTTCGAAAAGCCCGGCCGCGAGGTCGGGCTTTTTCGTTTGGGGCAATAGCCAGCAGGTCGCTCGTCAATAGGAGCCGCGATGTCGATGAACAAAGCTTCTGATTGCCGGAGCGGATACGCAGACTGTGGTGCGTAGGCGGATCGCCATCGCCATCTCCAACAGACGCCCGCCAAGTGGCCAAGGAAGGGGTGCCCAGCGCCTCCGACCTCGTTGACGTCTCAGATGACATCCTCGCCGCCGAAGGCGCTGGGATAGCGCAGAATGCCGCTCCAACCTTCCAACGCGCCTGGCACGAGTTCCAGCGCCTGAAAATTTGGCCCGGCCCAGGGCACGGTGGCGCCGCGCGCGAGACGCGCGTCGAAGCCGAGCCGGCCGTAGAAGGCGGGGTCCCCCAGCACGAAGACCGAGCGCCAGCCCTCATTCGTGGCGCGCTGCAGCCCATAGCGGATGAGATGGCTGCCGATGCCTTCGCCCTGATGGTCGGGCACGGTGGCGACGGGCGCCAGCGCCAGCGCCCGGTCTGCGCCGCGAAGGGCCGAGAAGAGGGCATGGGCGACGAGATAGTCGCCCTTAGCCGCCACGACGGAGATGATCTCGTGCCCGTCCTGGATGATCGCCTGGGGTAGGCGCGCTTCCTCGTCGCCGCCAAAGGCGCTGGCGTGGATCGTCTCGATCGCCGCCAACTCGCCTTCGCGCATGTCGCGGTAGACGATCGGCCCTTCCGTGGAGAACGCCATCAGCCCTGGCCCTCCAGATGACGGAACGCCGCGATGACGCGCTCATACACCTCGCGCTTGAACGGCACGACGAGATCGAGCGCCTCGTCCATCGTCTTCCAGGCCCATTCGTCGAACTCGGCGCTGTGGCCGCCCGGCGGCGGATCGATCGCGATCTCGCTGTCTTCCCCGAGGAAGCGGAAGGCGAACCACATCTGCTTCTGACCCCGGAACTTGCCCTTGAGGGCGATGCCGACGAGCTCGGGCGGCAGTTCATAGGTCAGCCAGTCCGGCGTCTGCGCCAGAAGCTCCACCGAGCGGATGCCGGTTTCCTCGTAAAGCTCGCGCTCGGCGGCCAGACGCGGGTTCTCGTCCTGGTCGATACCGCCCTGCGGCATCTGCCAAAGTTTGGCCGCGCCGTCCATTTCGCCTTGGGGCTCGGGGATGCGGCGACCCAGGAAGATTTTGTTGTCGCGGTTCAGGACCATGACCCCGACACAGGGACGGTAGGGAAGGCTTGCAGGATCGTTGGTCAAGACAGCTCCTCTCGAATCACGAGCGTGACGCAACTTATCGCACCGCAGTAACAAGCGGGAGATTTTCGTCAAAAGGAAGCGATGAGAGCCGCCAGCAAACTGCCGCAGGGTTTTCCTGCGACGGCGAGGCTCAGCTCCTGGCTTCCGGATCAGAGGCCAAGGCGGAGACGGGCACGATCTCGACGCCGCGCGCCGAGGCTTCCGCCGCCCATTGGGCGATCGACAGGACTGAGCCTTCGAAGGCGCTGGCGACGCCGATCGCGGTGCCCTTGGCGCGCGCGATGCGCTCCAGCGTGTCGAGCTGGCGCCGGATCGCTTCCGGGCTGCGATCGTCGTCCAGCACGAGATCGGACGCGGCGAAGGGCGTGCCGCCGGCCACCGCCACGTCGCGGCTGGCCGAGCGCGGCGAGGTGCCGTCGTCGAGATAGAGAAGGCCGCGCCGGGAGAGTTCAGCGAGGAAGGGTTCGAGCGCTGCCGGGTCCGCGTTGAACCGCGCGCCCATGAAGTTCATAACGCCGACATAGTTGGTCAGGCGCCCCATGGCCCAATGAAGCTGGTCGAACTGGCCGTTCGCCGCGTCGGCCACGGTCTGCGTGTGCTCGCCCGGCGAGACCTGCGGATAGCCGAAGGGCTCCATCGGCGCTTGCAGGAGAAGCTCGTGGCCGTTGCGGCGCGCGGCCTGCATCCACCGATCGAGGCTGTTGCCCGCCGCCGCGAAGGCAAGCGTCACGCCGGGCGGCAGGATCTGAACGGCCTTCTGCGTTCCCGTCTGGCTGATCCCGAGGCCGCCCACGACGATGGCGACGCGCGTTCCGCCGGTCTGCGCCGGGGTGCCGGAATAGACGTCGAGCGGGCGCCGTCCGTCTCCCGCGCGCACGGGCAGGGGGCCGAACGCGCTGTTCTCGAGAAGCGCCTCCTCGGGCAGATGGGCGAAGGAGGCGGGCTGGCGCAGCGAGCCCGGCTCCAGCACGCGCACAGAACCGGTTTCCAGCCCGTCGAGATCGTTGGTCTGCCGGATAAATCCGTCGCCATTGGCGATGGTCACGCCGCCGCCCGCGCTGGGGCGCACGATGGACGGGCCGGCAGGTTTGGGCGCTTCCTTGGCCTCGGGCAGCGCGGCTACGGTGACGGGTGCGGCGGGAGGCGGCTGGAAGTCGGGCTGAAACAGGAAGGTCGCCGCAGAACCGGCCAGAACGGTGGCGCCGAAGGCCGCCATGCGCAGACGCGGCCAAAGCCGGCCATTCGCCGCCGCCCGATTGCCCGCCGTCAGTTCCAGACCCAATGGCCGATACAGCTCTTCCCGCATGCACCACCTGTAGAGCGGGAGGCTGGATCGGAGCTTTCAGCGAGCCGGGAGTGCGGCACGAAAAAAGGCCCCGGCGGGTGCCGGGGCCTTGTCTTGCGGTGCAGCGGTCGTTCAGTTGGCGACGGCGGCGGAGTCCTGCTTGGGCGGGAAGGCCGCATTGGTCTTCTCGCCGCGCAGGAGTTCCAGCGCGTACTGCATCTGAAGGTCGTCCTTGGCCTCGGGCGGAACGTAGTCGAGCGAGCCGGAGCCCTCCTCGCCTTCCTCGGCGCCCTGGATATGGCCGCGCAGCGAGGATTCGCCGAGCTTCAGATCCTCGTCGGCGCCAAGGCCCATCTGCGCCTTGATTTCCTCGGGCAGCGGCTGGTCCACGACGATGTCGGGGCGGATGCCGCGTCCCTGGATGGAGGAGCCCGACGGCGTGTAGTAGAGCGCCGTGGTGAGGCGCAGCGCGCCGTTGGCGCCCAGCGGAATGATGGTCTGCACCGAACCCTTGCCGAAGGAGCGCGTGCCGACGACCGTGGCGCGGCGCTGGTCCTGCAGAGCGCCAGCGACGATTTCCGAGGCCGAGGCCGAACCGCCGTTGACCAGAACCACCAGCGGCTTGCCGTCGATGTCGTCGCCCGGCCGCGCGTTGTAGCGGCGGGTTTCCTCAGCGTTGCGGCCACGCGTCGAGACGATCTCGCCGCTCTGGAGGAACGCGTCGGAGACGCTGACGGCTTCGTCCAGCAGACCGCCCGGATTCCGGCGCAGGTCGAGCACGTAGCCCTTCAGCTTGTCGCCCGGGATCTTGGCCTTGATGTCCTTGATCGCGTCCTCGAGCCCGGTCGTGGTCTGCTCGTTGAAGCGCAGGAGCTTGATGTAGCCGACATCGTTCTCGACCGTGTGGCGCACGGAGGGAACCTTGATCTCGGCGCGCTCCACCGACAGGCGGACGGGCTGCGCCGCGCCTTCGCGCACGATGGTCAGCTCGACCTTGGTGCCGATCTCGCCCTTCATCTTCTCGACGGCCTGGGCGAGGTTGAGGCCGCGCACCTGCTCGCCGTTGATCTCGGCGATCAGATCGCCCGCCAGCACGCCCGCCTTGTCGGCCGGGGTGCCCTCGAAGGGCGAGATCACCTTGACCAGCTCGTTCTCCATCGTGACCTCGATGCCGAGGCCGCCGAACTCGCCGCGCGTTTCCGTGCGCATGTCCGCCGCTTCCTTGGCGTTCATGTAGCTGGAATGCGGGTCGAGCGAGGTGAGCATGCCGTTGATGGCCGTCTCGATCAGCTTTTGATCGTCGGGCACGTCGACATATTGCGCGCGCACGCGCTCGAACACGTCGCCGAAAATGGCCAGCTGGCGATAGGTGTCCGAACCCGCCGCATTGGCGACGCCGCTGTGCGGGCCGACGAAGGCGGTCATGGCGGTGGCACCCAGAAGCGCTCCCGCGAAGAGAATGGAGAGCTTACGTATCATTCCTCGTCCTTCCAGATGATCCATCCGTCCACCAGGGGGTCGGATCGACCGGTTTCCCGTCCTTGCGAAATTCCACGTAGAGCGAGGGTTCGGCACTCGACATGTCCGTCTTCGCGGCGCTCGCCACCCGCATCGCGCCCATGGTAGCCAGCGGCTCGCCCGCAAGCACGGTCTGCCCGACGCTGACGTCGATACGGCCCATGCCGGCCAATACGATATGATAGCCGTCGCCGGCGTCGAGGATCAAGAGCTGCCCGTAGGAGCGGAAGGGGGCCGAATACAGAACCGTCGCGTCCGAGGGCGAGGTCACGACATCGCCGACCCGCGATGCGAACGTCTCGCCGGAGGCCTGACGGCCGGTTCCGTTGTCCTGCCCGAACCGACCCGTTTCCCGGCCCGCGACGGGCCGAACGAGGCTCCCTTTCAATGTCGAAAATGCGGCGGAGGGCGCAAGCCGCGTCATTTCGCGCTTGAGCGCGGCGATGTCGTAGCTTTTGCCGGAAGCCGCTGGCGGCGTTGCGGTTTCGCCGCCCGCCGGTGCCTCCTTGGAGGCTTGGCTCGCGGCCGCTTCCGCGGCGCGCCGGGCGAGCTCCGCTGCGAGGCGCTCGCGCTCCTCGATCTCGCGGGCGCGCGCCGCTTCGCCTTCCAGCGAGGCGATCAGATCCTGCAGCGTGGTGGCCTTGGCGCCGAGTTCGGCCGCGCGGCGGGTTTCCTCGCCGATGCGCCCGCGCCCCTCGGCTTCCAGCTTCTGCTTCTCCTCGAACAGGCGCGACAGGCGCGCTTCCTCTTCCTGCGTCCGGGCGAGCGCATCGGCAAAGCGCGTCTTCTCGTCCGAAAGCTGCTGGCGCACCGCGACCAGCCTTTCCAGGTCGCCGCGCAGCTTGTCGGTCTCGGCGCGGATCTCCGGCACCACGGCGCCGAGCAGAATGGCGCTGCGAACCGAGCCGAGTGCGTCATCGGGTCGCACCAAGAGCGCGGGCGGCGGCTTGCGTCCCATGCGCTGCAGGGCGCCCAGCACCTCTGCCAGAACACCGCGCCGCTCGCGCAGCGAGACCTTGAGCCGGCCTTCCTCTTCCCCGAGCTGGCCGATCCTGTCCTCGCTCTTCGACACCTCGCCCGACAGGCGCTTCTGCTCGGCGGCGGCCTCGATCATCGCGGTGCGGATGCGCTGTCGGTCGGCCTGGAGGGCGGCGACCTCGCGGTCGATCCGCGCGGCGGTTTCCTTGGAAAGGGTGATCTCGTCGCCGAGCCGGCGTAAGTCCGCCTCCGTGCGGGCGCGCTCGGCCGCCAGCGCCTCGGCGCGGGAGCGATGCGGGCCGATATCCTGCGACGCGGAGATTTCGCCGTCCGGGCCGCGCGATAGGAGAATGGAGCCGACCGGAGCAGGGTCGAGATCGCCCCCCTCGCGCGCGAAAGCCGGCTGAAACGCGGCCAGACCCGTGGAAGCGCAGAGCATAGCGGACAGGAAAACGCGAAGCGCGGGCGCCGCGTCGCGCCGCGTCCGTTTCATCGCTGGTCTTTGCCTCTCGCCCTGCAAACGCTGTCCGTCCCGGCTTCCCATTCCCAGACCCGCGAGGCTAGGAGAGGATGCTTAAGATTCCATCAACCATGACCCATCCGCCGATCGCCTCGTGCCGCGCGCAAGCCCAGCGAAAGCAAGGGGATAGGATGGACAGGCGCGCCCGCGCCCGCCCGTTCTCCCTTTTCATCCCACACACGGCAGGCCAGGGATAGGCGGGTCAGACCCGATGGTAGGGATGGCCGGAGAGAATGGTGGCCGCGCGGTAAAGCTGTTCGGCCAGGAGAATGCGCACGACCTGATGCGGGAAGGTCAGCCGCCCGAAGGCGACGACGCGCAGCGCGCTCTTTCGCAAGTCGTCCGACAAGCCATCCGGCCCACCGATGACGAGCGCGAGGTCGCGCAGGCCCTCGTCGCGCAAGCTGCCGAGATCGGCCGCGAACTCCTCCGAGGAGGGCGTCTTGCCGGTCTCGTCGAGGACGATCAGCCGGCAATTTTCGGGCAGGGCGGCGAGCAGCCGCGCCGCCTCGTCGCGCTTGCGCTCCGGGACGGTCGAGAAGCGGGATTCCGGCAGTTCCACGACGCCCGCGAAGTCGAGCCCCAGCGGTGGGCCGGCCTTGCGCAGACGGTCGAGATAGCGGGCGCAGAGCTCCTGCTCCGGCCCAGCCTTCATCCGCCCGATGGCGGCCAGAGTCAGGCGCATGGCGAGGCCGCCGGGCGCTGCCGCCCGGCTCGGTTTCGAAGCGCTGAGCTCAATGCAGCTTCGTGTCGCTGCCTTCGCTGACGCTCCACATCTTTTCGATATTGTAGAAGGAGCGCACTTCCGGCCGGAAGATATGGATGATGATGTCGCCGGTGTCGATCAGGACCCAGTCGCCATTCTCCAGGCCTTCGACCTTGGCCTGGCCGTAGCCGCCATCCTTCAGGTCGCGCAGGAGATGGTCGGCGACGGCCGAAACGTGGCGGTGCGAGCGACCGGACGCGATGACCATGTGGTCGGCCAGCGCGGAGCGGCCAGCCAGATTGATCGCGACCACGTCTTCGGCCTTGGAGTCGTCAAGGCTCGCGGTTACGACGTCGATGACGGACCGGGCCGTGGACGTGTCGGCGGCGGTGACGTCGGAAGGAACGGCAAGGTCGCCCTTCAGTTCAGCGGCAGAAGTCAGCGAAGTTCTCCTTCAAGGGTCGCGATCGGGAGGCCAAAATCCTCCGTCTCAGGGGAGGCGGGCGCGTTCGCCCCCGTCTCCAAAAGAAAAATGGCAAGGATCTCTGTTGCTTTCAAGACGAGACGCTCGCCCGCAACATCGTGGATGACAGCCGCGACCGGGGCCCGTGCAGGAACACCCAGGCCGGCGGGGCATGGAAGGCGAGGCGGGCGCACTCCGCCTCCGGAATGCGAAACCGCGACAGGCTGCGCGCCGCGCTGGAAGACAGAAGCGCCAGGGTCGAGCCCGGCCGGTCCACCACGGCGATCGGCAGGGCGCTGGCGATGGCGCGCCAGTCCTGCCAACGATGGAAGCCGGCGAGACTGTCGGCCCCCATCACCCAGACGAAGCGTGCCAGCGGGCAGCGACGCTTCACCAGCCGCACCGTGTCGGCGCTGTAGCGGATCTGGTGCGCCGCCTCGAAGGCGGTGACGAGAATGCGCGGGTCCTCCACCAGCGCGCGGGAGGCCGCCAGCCGCTCGGCCAGCGGGCGCAGGTTGCGATGGTCCTTCAGCGGATTGCCGGGTGAGACCATCCACCAGATGCGGTCGAGCGACAGGCGCCGAAGCGCCGTCTCGGCGACGAGGAGATGGCCCTCGTGCGCGGGGTTGAAGGAGCCGCCGAAGAGCCCGACGCGAAGGCCGGGCTCGACATGCGGGATCGCCAGATCGGCGGAAGAAAGGGTCGCCGTTTCGGCGCTGGATGCGGTCACGGACGAAGCTGACCGGTGCCCGACACGCGGTAGTTGAAGGTCGTGAGCTGCTCGACGCCGACGGGCCCGCGCGCATGCATCTTGCCCGTCGCGATGCCGATCTCGCCGCCGAATCCGAACTCGCCGCCGTCGGCGAACTGGGTCGAGGCATTGTGCAGGAGGATGGCCGAATCCACCGAGCGGAAGAAGCGCTCCACCGCCGCAGCATTCTCGGTGACGATCGCCTCGGTATGATGCGAGGAATAGCGGGCGATATGGTCGATCGCGCCGTCCACCCCGTCCACCAGCGCCACCGAGATGATGGCGTCGAGATACTCGGTGCGGAAGTCCTCCTCGCTCGCCGGCAAAGCCTTCGGGTCGAGACGGCGGACGGCCTCGCTGCCGCGCACCTCGCAGCCCGCCTCGCGCAGCGCGTCGAGGATCGGCACGAGATGCGTCCCGGCCACCGCCTCGTCCACCAGCAGCGTTTCCGCCGCGCCGCAGATGCCGGTGCGCCGCATCTTGGCGTTGACCGCGATACCCCTCGCCATGGCGAGATCGGCCGCGCGGTCGACATAGAGATGGCAGAGCCCTTCGAGATGGGCGAAGACCGGCACGCGCGCCTCGGACTGAACGCGCTCCACCAGGGAGCGCCCGCCGCGCGGCACGATCACGTCGATCGCGCCGTTCAGACCTCTCAGCATCTCGCCCACCGCCGCGCGGTCCGTGGTCGGCACGAGCTGGATCGCGTCCACCGGCAGGCCGGCTTGCCCCAGCCCCGCCTGCAGCGCGCGGTGGATCGCGGCGGAGGAGGCGGACGAGTCCGAGCCGCCGCGCAGGATCACGGCATTGCCCGCCTTGAGACAGAGCGCGCCCGCATCGGCGGTGACGTTGGGCCGGCTCTCGTAGATGACGCCGATCGTGCCGATGGGCGTGCGCACCCGGCGGATCAGGAGCCCGTTGGGCCGGGTCCATTCCGACACGGTCGATCCGACCGGATCGGGCAGGGCGGCGATCTCGCGAAGGCTCGCGGCGATGGCGCGGATGCGCGTCTCGTCCAGCCGCAGCCGGTCGCGGAACGAGGCCGCCATGCCGGCGCCTTCCGCGCGCCCGAGATCCGCGGCGTTGGCAAGAATGATGTCGGGCATCGCCCGCTCCACGGCCTCGGCCATGGCGAGAAGGGCGGCGCTCTTCTGCTCGGCCGAGGCCAGGGCGAGCTCGCGCGCGGCCAGACGGGCACGCTGGCCCATGTCCTGCATCACCGCTTCGACGCTCATCGCGCTCTGTCCTGCCTTATCGAGCATGATCCGTTCCTTCCGACACTTCCTCCTGCCCGACGCGGCCTACCACGAGATCGTCGCGGTGGATCATCGTCGCGCGGGCGCCGCCGCCGAGCCGCTCCTCGATCGCGGCCGAGCGCAGGCCTGCCACGAGCCGCGCTTCCGCCGCGTCGTAGGCGACGAGGCCGCGCGCGACCTCCGAGCCCGCTTCGTCCAGCACCAGGATCGTATCACCGCGCCGGAACTCGCCGTCCACCCGTTTTACGCCGGCGGGCAGCAGGCTCTTGCCGGCATGGAGCGCGCGCACCGCGCCGTCGTCCACGGTGAGGCGGCCGGTGGCGTTGAGATGGCCGGCGATCCAGCGCTTGCGCGAGCGCACGGGGTCGGCGCCCGCGCGAAACAGGGTCTGCCGCTCGCCGCGCCGTATGGCGTCGATCGGGTTGTCGCGATTGCCGAGCGTGATGATCATCGCAGCGCCTGCGGCCGTGGCGATCTTGCCGGCGTCGATCTTGGTCTTCATGCCGCCGCGCGAGAAGATCGAGGCGGCGCCGCCCGCCATGGCCTCGATCTGCGGCGTGATCGCCTCCACCACCGGAATGTGGCGGGCGCTTGGGTTGTCAGCCGGCGGGGCGGTGTAGAGCCCGTCGATGTCGGAGAGAAGAATCAGGAGATCGGCCGACATCATGGTGGCGACGCGCGCGGCCAGCCGGTCGTTGTCGCCGTAGCGGATCTCGGCGGTCGCCACCGTGTCGTTCTCGTTGATGACGGGAACGGCGCCGAACTGCAAAAGCGTGCCGATCGTCGCGCGGGCGTTGAGATAGGGCCGGCGCTCCTCGGTGTCGCGCAGCGTCAGAAGAATCTGCCCGGCTTCCAGCTTGTGACGGCCGAGCGCTTCAGAGTAGGCGCGCGCCAGCGCGATCTGCCCGACGGCGGCGGCGGCCTGCGCCTCCTCCAGCTTCAGGGCGCCGGCCGGCAGCTTCATGATGGCGCGGCCGAGCGCGATGGCGCCGGACGAGACGAGCAGGACCTCGCGCCCTTCGCGGGCGAGCGCGGCCACGTCGTCGGTCAGCGAGCGCAGCCAGTCGAGCTTCAGCCCGCGCTCCCGGTCCACCAGGAGCGCTGAGCCGATCTTGACGACGATGCGACCGAAGCCGTCCAGCGCGTCGCTCATCCCCGCCAGTCCTCGTCCGACAGGTTGGCGCCGAAGCGGCGGCGGTCCTCGCTCGCCTGCTCGTCGGCCGCCTCGCCGTCGAAATCGGCGATCTCGCGGCGCAGGCGACGCAGCGCCTCGGGCATGCCGTGGCGGGTGATGGCGGAGAGCACGATGGGCTTGACGCCCGCCACCGCTTCCAGCTGCTCCAGCTTGTCGCGCCGCGTCTCGTCGTCCACCGTGTCGACTTGGCTCAGCGCCACGATCTCAGGCTTCTCGATCAGTTCGGGGTCGTAGAGTTCCAGTTCCCGGCGCACGGTCTCGTAGGCTTTGGCGACGTCCTCCTCGACGGCGGAAACGAGGTGGAGCAGGACGCGCGTGCGCTCGACATGGCCGAGGAACCGGTCGCCGATGCCCACGCCCTCGTGCGCGCCCTCGATCAGGCCGGGAATGTCGGCGATGACGAACTCGTGCCCGTCCACCGTCGCGACGCCGAGGTTGGGATAGAGCGTGGTGAAGGGATAGTTGGCGATCTTCGGCCGCGCGGCGGTGCAGCTGGCGAGGAAGGTCGACTTGCCGGCATTGGGCAGGCCGACGAGGCCGGCATCGGCGATGAGCTTGAGCTGGAACCAGAGCGTCAGCTCCTCGCCCTCCAGGCCCGGATTGGCGCGGTGCGGCGCCTGGTTGACCGAGGACTTGAACTGCCAGTTGCCGAAGCCGCCATTGCCGCCGGCGGCGATGCGCACCTTCTGCCCGATCTCGGTGAGATCGGCGAGCAGCGTCTCTTCGTCCTCGGCATAGATCTGCGTGCCGACGGGGACCTTCAATGTCACGTCGTCGCCCTTGGCGCCGGTGCGGTTGCGGCCCATGCCGTGCATGCCGATCTTGGCCCGGAAATGCTGCTGGTAGCGATAGTCGATCAGCGTGTTGAGCCCCGAGACGGCCTCGATGAACACGTCGCCGCCGCGCCCGCCGTCGCCGCCGTCCGGGCCGCCGAACTCGATGAACTTCTCGCGCCGAAAGGACACGGCGCCGGCTCCGCCGTCGCCCGAGCGCACATAGACTTTGACCCGGTCCAGAAATTTCATCGTTGCGTCTTTCGAATCCTGCTGCCGGCATCGAGGCCGGATCGGCATAAGGGGCGGGTTCGTCCGCCTCGTTTTGATTGAGAGCCTATCCCGCGAATTCGAATCCGCGCGAAAGGCTCTCGGCCTCTCATGTCTTTCGCATCGCCCGACGGCGAGGCGTCTCCGCCTTGCCTGGACATGCTCCCGGCCCTGGCCGGAGGGCTCGAAGGGGCATGGGATCGGACCCGCCGCCTTGCCGGCAGTGATCCTACGGATGCGGCGCCTTGGCAAGGTGGCGCTGCAAATCCGCCTCGCTCTTGCTGAACGTGACCTCGGAGCGCGCAAGGGGCACGCCGAGAAGGCGCACCGTCACATGGTTCTCCAGCGTCCCGTCGCCATTTGCCGTCATCACGTGCCGGAACGCGAGGCGCAGCGCCCGCCCGCCCGGTGCATAGCCGGTGTAGCGCAGCTCGACGCCCGCGGCCGTGCGCTCCCCCTCCACCGGAACGGCGGGGCGCAGCCGGCCGTCCCGCCCTTCCGTTTCCACCGTGCCGCGAACGAGCGGCCCGGCAAAGCGGAGATGCCAGCGTTGCAACCGCACGCCCTCAGGAAAGCGAAAGCGCTCGTCCAGCAGGAGCGTATTGCCCTCGACCCGGCCCTGGAAGCCGGCAGTGAAGGGCTCCGGCGAGAAGAACAGGGTCCGCACCTCGCCGGCGCTGACGCTTCGCCCGGCGAAGAAGCCGGCGAGATCGAACAGCGCGGCGTCCGCCCGCGCCGCATGAGTCTGCGCGAGCGAGGCCGTGAGCCCGAGCGCTAGGCCGAGCGCCGCGCGTCGGAGAAGCGCTGCGCTCACCGCCATCCACGCCCGCCCCAGGACTTCAGGGATTCCCAGGTGCGCCGGTCCATCCCATAGGTCTCGCTGGCGACGCGCCCGGCCACCAGCGAGGTGGACAGCCCGGTGCCGCGATAGCCGAAGCCGCATTTCTGGATCACCCGGCGCGAGGCGCCGTTGACGACGCGGCAGCGCACTTCCACCGTGCCGAGCTCCAACGCGCCGAAAGCATGGTCGATCATCGCCTGCGCCGCTTCCGTGGCGAAGCCCTTGCCCCAGAAGGGCCGGCCGATCCAGTAGCCGAGTTCGGCCGTGTTCTGGCGCTCCGTCGCCTGCAGGCTGCAAAGGCCGAGAAACCCGCCGGTCTCCCGCGTGGTGATCGCGAAGATCAACTCGCCGTCCACCGCCGCCAGGAAGCTCTCGGCATGGCCGAGGCTGTAGGGGTGGGGAATGCGCGAGGTCATCTCCGCGATCTGCCGGTCGTTGGCATGGCGCGCGATGTCGGGCGCGTCGCTCATGCGCACGGGGCGCAGGACGAGCCGGGCGGTGGCGAGCCGACTTTCGTCGTCTTCCTCGCCGGGGGGAAACTCCGCTGAGAGCATGGAACCGGTCCTCTGGATGAAACGGAAAACGGGGAGATGGCGGCCCATCTCCCCGTTTCGTTCCTGTCCCGTCGGAGCGGGTCAGAGGCCGGGTCGGTGGGACGCCGGCGCTCGTGAGCTACCGGTCACTCGGCGGCTTCGGCTTTCGGCATGACGGAAACGTAGGTTCGGCCTTGCGCCTTCGCCTGGAAGACGACGGTGCCCTGCGAGGTGGCGAAGAGCGTGTGGTCGCGGCCGATGCCGACATTGGTGCCGGGGTGCCAGCGGGTGCCGCGCTGACGCACGAGAATGTTGCCGGCCACGACGTTCTCGCCGCCGAACTTCTTCACGCCAAGGCGCTTGGACTCGGAATCGCGACCGTTGCGGGATGAACCGCCTGCCTTTTTATGTGCCATGGGAACTCTCCTGAAGTCTGATCTCGCGACGGGGGACCGCCAAGGGCGATCACGCAGCGCGCCGCGTTGGGTTCAAAACATGTGGACGGGAGCCGCCGATGCAAGCCCGAAGGGCTTCGGCGGCGCCCCGATCAAGCCTCGGCTTCGGCCGTGGCCTTCTTGGCCGCACGGGGCTTCTTGGCGGCTTCGCCTTCCTCGGTCGAGGCGGCGGCGGAAGCGGCCTTGCCGTCGGTCAGGATCTCGGCGATGCGCACGAGGGTCAGGTCCTGGCGGTGGCCGCGCGTGCGCTTGGAGTTCTGGCGGCGACGCTTCTTGAACGAGATGACCTTCGGGCCGCGCGTCTGCTCGACGATCTCGGCGGTCACGGTGGCGCCGGCCACGAAGGGCGCGCCGATCGTGGTGCCGACCATCAGCACCTCGTTGAAGGTGACGCGATCGCCAGCTTCGCCGACGAGGCGCTCGATCTCGAATTCGTCGTTGGCGGCGACGCGGTACTGCTTGCCGCCGGTCTTGATCACTGCGAACATGAGTTCAACCTTTTTGGGTCCGGCTCTCGGCGCCAAAGGCACCCGGGCCGTCTTCTTTTGGTTCTTGGAAGGCCCCCGGCGCATCGCGACGCACCACGGGACGCGCCTGCCATAACCGCCGAGCCACCTTTCGTCAAGGTTTTGCGACGGTTTCCCGCGCCGCCATTTCGCGCTCGTGCCTGAGCAGCCACGTCTTGCGCCAAAGCTTGCCGCCATAGCCCGTCAGGGCGCCGTCCGCGCCGATCACGCGGTGGCACGGAACGAGCAGCGCGATCGGGTTCGCGCCGTTGGCGCGCGCCACAGCCCGCACCGCAGCCGGCCGGCCCAGGTGCCGGGCGACCTCGCCATAGGAGCGCGTCTGCCCGGCCGGAATGCGCGCAAGTTCGTCCCACACCTCGCGCTCGAAGGCGCTGCCGAGACCCTTGAGCGGCAGGTCGGCGGGAAAGGGCATGCCGCCGAAATAGGTCGTCAGCGCTGCCTCGACGCGAGCGAGCATGGGGCTGGCGCGAAAGGCGATCGGCCCCGCCTTGGCCCGCAGGCGCTCGATCTCGCGCGGCAGGGCGATCCGCTCGGCGAACTCCAGAAGATGCAGATCACTCTCGCCGGCAATGGCCAGCATGGGGCCGATCGGCGTGTCGAGCCAGCTTGCCGCGAGCGTCGGCAGGAGAATGGCGCGCGCCGGCGCGTCGGTCACCAGCCGCGTGATCGCCTCGCGGAACTCGCGTCCCGAGCCGGGACCGGCGTCCGGCGGGGCGTCCGTCACCTCGGCTCCCTTGCGCAGGACGGCCTTGGCCATGTCAGAGCGTGCGCCGTCCATAGGGGTAGTCGGGTAGGACCGAGCGCACGGCGAGCGCCCGGAAATAGATCAGGAGAAAGGCCTCGAAGCTCGTGTTGTAGACGCCGCGCCCTTCGATCAGCCCGCCCATCAGCACCAGGAAGGCGGCGAGCGCGGCGGCGAGGGATTCGGGCGTGCGCATGCGGAACGGCGCGACGAAGGCGACATAGAACAGGGCGCCGACATAGGCGGCGAGGCCGAGATAGCCGCCTTCGCCGATCGCCATGATGTAGGAACTGTGCGGCTGGCGGATGGCGCCGAAGGGCAGGAGCAGGTCGAACAGCCGGTCCGAGATAGCCGATCCCGGCGAAAAGGCGCCGGGTCCGCGCCCGATCAGCCAATGGCCCTGAACCTCGTCCAGATACATCGACCAGATCACCGTGCGCCCGGTCAGGGTCGGGTCGCGGCCGAGCGCGGTGGTGACGGGCTCCCAGAGGTAAAGCGTGGCGAGGACGAGCGCGAGCACCGTGCCGATCAGGAGGCCGGAGCCGAGCGCGGTGGACAGGCGAGCGCGGATCAGCGTCGCCAGCAGCGCGAAGAAGCCGAGCGCCCCAAGGCTGACGGCCAGCGAGCCGGCCGAGCCCGACATGACGAGGCAGATGGCCGAGAGGGCGAACAAGGTGCCGGCCTTGAGCGGGCCCATCGTCGGCAGCGCGAAATAGGCGATCACCAGCGCCCACATGGCGGCGATGCCGAGGCTGTTCTTGCGCTGGAACAGCCCGCGCCAGACCATGTCGAACCCGTAGAGATGCGTGCCCCAGTCGGGAAACACGACGCTGACGACGAGCGATCCCGCCAGCATCGCGAACAGCGTCCAGAACAGGATCTTGAGCGAATGGCGCGGCGGCAACATCAGCCCGCAGGTCGCCGCCCCGAAAGCCATCAGGAACCAGAACAGGAGCGTGCGCACGGAAGTGACGAGGGAATCGCCGAGCGGCGTTGCCAGTACCCCGATCAGCAAAAAGGCGCCGAACGGGGCCAGGACCTGGGCCAAGGTTCGGCCCGAGCGGGTGTAGAGGTAGACCGCCGTGCAGGCGGCGATCGCGGCCCAGGTCAGGTAGCGGAAGGGCACGGAAAAGGGCGCGCCGCCCTCAAGGTTCTTTTCCGACAAGTCCAGGCTCGCCCAGTACCAGGCGGTGCTGAACTGGATGAGGCAGATCAGGAACAGGGCGTGGTAGGCACCGAAGCGCGAGGCAAGGCTGCCGAGCGAGAACCGGCTCCTGAACTCGGGTGAGGCGCTCCACGTCGTCATCGGAAATCTCCTTGGGCCTGCCCGCAAGAGCGCCCCGATCATGTCACGGATGGGGCCACGGGTGAAAGCCGGCCGGCTCCGGCCTTCGCACGGCCGGCGAGGCCATCGGGCCGTTTCGCACTGCGGCAATGACGCGGCGGGGGCGCGAAGGCAAGCCTTCGGCCGCCTCAGTCGTTCCAAGCAGGCTCTTTCGCGATCCTAGACGTTGGCTTCCCTCAGGGTCAGGACCGGGAGTCTTGATGGGCGCCTGGCGAGGCGCAGTGACGCCGTTCGACACCACCGATGGCCCAAACGTCGCTTTGCGCCGCCGCGACCATTCTATCGCGCTGCGGTCGCTTGACATTCCCCTTGGGGAATACAAAACATCACCCTTAACGAAGGCTTGACGATTTGGGAGCGATTTGCCGGGTTCGGGTCTGCAGGGTCTTGCTGGGCTGAACCGGAGGTTGCTTTCGTCTTCGAGGTTTCGCCTCTGCGTCGCTCGTTCCGGCACCGCGCCGAAAGAGCGGCGCCAGACCCGAAAGCCATCGAAACGAGCTAGAGCCAGCCGGCGGCGCCGGGTGCGGTCTTCGTTCGTCATCTTGCCTTGCAGCGTTTCGAAAGGCCCCACCGGGCCTCCGGTTCTTTGCGCCTGAATTCATCTGTATTATAAATCCATAAGGATATCTCATGGCCACCGACCCGACCCTTCAGGCGACGCTGAACCTGATCCTGGGCACCGCCGGCGACGACCGTCTCCTCGGCACCAGCGCCTCGGACCACATCGAGGGCCTCGACGGCAACGACACGATCTACGGCTTCGGCGGCAACAACACGCTGATCGGCGGCCTCGGCAACGACGCCCTCTACGGCGGCGACGGCAACGACCTCATCAACGGCAACAGCGGCAACGACCTCCTGTTCGGCGGCGCGGGCAACGACACGCTGTACGGCAGCGCGGGCAACGACACGCTGAACGGCGCGGCTGGCGACGACCATCTCTATGGCGGCACCGGCAACGACCTTCTGCTCGGCGGCAGCGGCAACGACCAGCTCTTCGGCGGCGAGAACAACGACGTTCTCTATGGCGACGCGGGCAATGACAGCCTGTTCGGCGGCATCGGTAGCGACAAGCTCTTCGGCGGAACGGGCGACGACAAGCTCTATGGCGAGGCCGGCAACGACACGCTCTTCGGCGGGGACGGCAACGACACGCTGGTGGGCGGCGTCGGCAACGACAATCTCCAAGGCGACGGCGGCAACGACCTGATCCATGGCGACGACGGCGACGACTCGATCTACGGCGGCGACGGCAACGACACGATGACCGGCGGCCTCGGCAACGACACGATCAACGGCGGCACGGGCGAAGACCTGCTGAACGGCGGCGACGGCAACGACAATCTCTACGGCGCGGCCGGCAACGACACGATCAGCGGCGGCGCTGGCAACGACCTGATCGACGGCGGCACCGGCAACGACGTGCTCTATGGCGATGCCGGCAACGACATCATCAACGCGGGCGACGGCGACGACAAGCTGTTCGGCGGCTTCGGCGACGACATCCTCATGGCCGGCCGCGGCAACGACACGCTGACCGGCGGCGAAGGCAAGGACCAGTTCTGGTTCGAGGCCAATTTCGGCAACGACCGCGTTCTCGACTACAAGGAAGGCGAGGACACGATCGGCTTCCGCAACGGCGTCTTCGCGGACGCGGCCGACGTTCTCGCCCATGCCGCGCAGGTCGGCAATTCGGTGGTCATCACCACCGACACCAACGACACGCTGGTTCTGGCCGGCGCCAAGCTCGCTGACATGACCACGTCGGACTTCTTCTTCTTCGCCTGATCGAAGCGAAGCGGCCTTCGGGCCGAACCTGACGACCCAGGGGTCGGGCGCGCGAGCGTCCGGCCCTTTTTCGTGCGCCGAGGCTGGCATCGAGGGCAGGGCGCTCCAACGCAAAACGCGCCGCTCCTTATGGAAAGCGACGCGTTTCGTATCGGTCCAAGCCTGCCCGTGAAGGTCGGGCGGGCGAAAAGCCTGGGAGGCTTAGCTGTCCATCTTCAGGGCGGCGATGAAGGCTTCCTGCGGAATGTCGACCTTGCCGAACTGGCGCATGCGCTTCTTGCCCTCTTTCTGCTTGTCGAGGAGCTTGCGCTTGCGCGAGGCGTCGCCGCCATAGCATTTGGCCGTCACGTCCTTGCGCAGGGCCGAGATCGTCTCGCGCGCGATCACCTTGCCGCCGATCGCCGCCTGGATCGGGATCTTGAACAGGTGGTTGGGGATCAGCTCCTTGAGCTTCTCGCACATGGCGCGGCCGCGCTTCTCCGCCTGGGTCCGGTGAACCAGCATGGACAGGGCGTCCACCGGCTCGGCGTTCACCAGCACCGTGAGCTTGACGAGATCGCCCTCGCGATAGTCCGCGAGCTGGTAGTCGAAGGAGGCATAGCCCTTGGAGATCGACTTCAGCCGGTCGTAGAAGTCGAACACGACCTCGTTGAGCGGCAGCTCGTAGCTGACCATGGCGCGCTTGCCGACATAGGACAGGTCGGTCTGCACGCCGCGCCGCTCCTGGCAGAGCGTCAGGATGTTGCCGAGATAGTCGTCCGGCGTCAGGATCGTCGCCTTGATCCAAGGCTCGTAGATCGCCTCGATCTTCATCGTGTCCGGCATGTCGGCCGGGTTGTGCAGTGGGACCGTGGTGCCGTCGATCAGCTTGATGTCGTAGACGACGGAGGGGGCGGTCGCGATCAGGTCGAGATCGAACTCGCGGCTGAGGCGCTCCTGGATGATCTCCAGATGAAGAAGCCCGAGGAAGCCGCAGCGGAAGCCGAAGCCGAGCGCGGCCGAGCTTTCCATCTCGAAGGAGAAGCTGGCGTCGTTGAGGCGCAGCCGGCCCATGGCGGCGCGCAGATCGTCGAAGGCGGCGGCGTCGGTCGGGAACAGGCCGCAGAAGACCACGGGCTGGGCCGGTTTGAAGCCGGGCAGCATCTCGGCGGTCTGGCGCTTGTCCTCGGTGATCGTGTCGCCGACGCGTGTGTCGGCCACTTCCTTGATCGAGGCGGTGATGAAGCCGATCTCGCCGGGGCCTAAGGCCTCCATGTTGATCATCTTGGGGGTGAAGACGCCGACCCGGTCCACCGGATACTTGGCGTCCGTGCCCATCATGCGGATGGTCTGGCCCTTCTTCAACTCGCCGTCGATCACGCGCACGAGCACGACGACGCCGAGATAGGCGTCGTACCAGCTATCCACCAGCATGGCTTTCAGCGGGGCCGAGCGATCGCCGGCCTTGGGCGCGGGCAGGCGCGTGACGATGGCCTCCAGAACCTCGTCGATGCCGATGCCGGATTTGGCCGAGATCATCACCGCGTCGGAGGCGTCGATGCCGATCACCTCCTCGATCTGCTCCTTCACCTTGTCCGGCTCGGCGGCGGGAAGGTCGATCTTGTTGAGGACGGGCACGATGTCGAGATCGTTGTCGAGCGCGAGATAGACATTGGCGAGCGTCTGCGCCTCGACGCCCTGCGCGGCGTCCACCACCAGGAGCGCGCCCTCGCAGGCCGAAAGCGAGCGCGAGACCTCGTAGGCGAAGTCGACATGGCCCGGCGTGTCGATGAGGTTCAGGACGTAGATTTCCCCGTCCCGCGCCTTGTAGTGGAGGCGAACGGTCTGCGCCTTGATGGTGATGCCCCGCTCGCGCTCGATATCCATCGAGTCGAGGACCTGTTCCTTGCCCGCCATCTCGCGCGCGTCGAGACCGCCGGTCGTTTGGATCAACCGGTCGGCGAGTGTGGATTTGCCATGGTCGATATGGGCGACGATGGAAAAGTTGCGGATGCGGGAAAGAGGCGTCTGGCTCATGACGCCCGCCTATATTGAATTTGATCCAAAATCGGAAATGAAATCGCGCTTTGGCCGCTCGGCACGAGGTCAAAAAGCGGCGGGCGAGCCTTCGACAAGCTCACCCGCGCACCATCAACGGAAGAAGAAGGGGCGCAGCCGCACGCCCACGACGTTGCCGGCGAAGGCCGCCACCATCCAGAGCCAGCCGTGTAGGCTGCCCGAGGCGATGCCGGAGAAATAGGCCCCGATATTGCAGCCATAGGCGATGCGCGCGCCATAGCCGAGCAGCAGCCCGCCGACCACCGCCGCCACCAGCGAGCGCAGCGGAATGCGAAGGCTGGGCGCGAAGCGGCCGGCAAGGCCCGCCGCCAGCATGGCGCCCGCGATGATGCCGAAATCCATGACCGAGGTGACATCGGCGAAGACGCTTTCCGACAGCGCCTTGGCATTGGCCGGCGTCTGCCAATAGGCCCAGGAGGC
This sequence comes from Aureimonas sp. AU40, assembly GCF_001463785.1. NCBI lineage: Bacteria > Pseudomonadati > Pseudomonadota > Alphaproteobacteria > Hyphomicrobiales > Aurantimonadaceae > Aureimonas > Aureimonas sp. AU40. The sequence continues at coordinate 1,358 of NZ_BBWL01000033.1, read as the reverse complement.
GGGGTCGAAGCCGATCAGCGCCGCACCCTTGGCGCCCCAGAGCGCGAAGGCCGAGGTGATGCCCCAGGGCCGGCCGGCGAGCGCCAGCGTCACGAAGTTGAGAAGCGCCAGCGCGACGGCACCCGCCACCACGGGCCAGGGCCCACGGGCAAAGCGCGAAAGCCCTTGGCGGGGCGAGGGGGCCTCCTGTTCCAGCGCGCCGTGGCGCTGGCGCTCCACCAGAACGGTGAGCCCGGCGATGGCGGCAAAGAGCGCGAGCGAGAGCGCGATGCCGCCCCCCGCGCCGAAGCTCTGCACCAGCGACACCGGCTCCAGGGCGGGCAAGCCCAGCCACCAGTCGAAATGCAATGTGCCGAGCACCGAGCCGATGATGAAGAAGAGGAGCGTCACCAGCATGCGCGCATTGCCGCCGCCGGCGGTGAAGAGCGTGCCCGAGGCGCAGCCGCCGCCCATCTGCATGCCGATGCCGAATATGAAGGCGCCGAACACGACGCCGGTGGAGAGCGGCGCGAGCGAGCCCTTCACCGGCAGGCCGAAGAGCGTGCCCGATGCGAGCACGGGGAAGAACAGGAGAACGGCGAGGGCGAGCATCACCATCTGCGCCCGCAGGCCCTTGCCCCGCCCGTCGAGAATGAAGACGCGCCAGGCCGAGGTGAAGCCGAAGGCGGCGTGGTAGAGCACGAGGCCCAGCGCCCCGCCGAGCAGGAGCAGCGCGCCCTGGCGCGGGCCGTAGACCGTCCCCAGCGCCAGCGTGCCGAGGGCAAGCGCGAAGGCGGCCGCGAGCGCCGGCGGGCGGATCGGCGGCGCGGAGAGGGCGGAAGCGGGCAGGGCGCGGCTCATGCCGGGCCTCCTTTCGGGGAGCGGGCGAAGGGCGAGTCGAAGTCTGACCGTAAGTTGGCCTTGTCTTTTCGCAAGCGCCAAGGATGGCATTCCAAGATGGCGCGCGCGGCTGCAACGATATTGCGCGAAAAGATGGCTAGGAGAAAATGCATTCCTCCAGGAGCGACTGACACATCCCTTTGGAAGACTGTCGAGAGCGGCGCAGACTCATAAGAGAGCGAAGCGCAGCCGATGCGGTGGCGCAGGCGTAAGCCTTCCTAGCGACGCAAGCGGGAAAGGCTGGATCAACCGGCTCAGTGAGTTTTATCGGCGTTCTGAAGGCGCGAACACAAATCCCCAGCCTCGCGAATGATCGCCTTTCAGCCCGGCCGACCACCGAGCGCCACAACTTCCTCCGCCGTGAGTTCGCGCACCGCGCCCTTGGGCAGGTCGCCGAGCGACACGGCGCCGATCCGCACGCGCACGAGGCGCAGCGTTTCCAGGCCGATGGCGGCGAGCAGGCGGCGGATGTGGCGGTT